>JBKQRG010000075.1:0-26204 GCA_052144015.1 Desulfomonilaceae bacterium | reverse complement strand
TTGGTAGGTGATGCGATGGTTCCTCGCAGCCTGTACAACGCTATTCATGATGGCTACAAGTTGGGCATGCGTATCTAATTCACAGCAAGGAGGTTTGAGGATCATGGAAGGCTTCACGCCTTGGCCCAAGGAATTCGAACAACGCTATCGGGAAGCTGGATTTTGGGTCGACCGTACCATAAGTGAGATCATGGAGGAAAGCTTTGCCAAATATGCGTCCCGAACAGCTCTCATCACTTCTGCCGGACAACGATACACGTACCGGGAATTGGGGAATCTCGTCACTCGTCTGTCCCTTCATTTGATGAATACGGGCCTCAGAAAAGAGGATCGTCTAGTCTTACAAATGCCCAATATTGCCGAGGTCGTCGTCACTTACCTGGCGACCTTAAAAGCCGGGGCCGTTCCGATCATGGCATTGTTTGCATACCGTGAGGCAGAGATAAGTTACTTTGCCGACCTAACTCAGGCTCGGGCGCTGGGCATCGGGGCATCCTTGAAAGGATTCGATTATCAGGAGATGGCTGCCCACGTCCAGGCCCAAAATAGCCAGTTGCAAATGGTCTTTGTGGCCGGAGGCGACCCAAAGCCGGGTTACCAATCTATTGATGCCATGCTCCGAGATCCGATTGAGGAGCGATTGAACGTGCGGGACCTTCCCAGGGCCGATCCGGGAGCACCGGCGGTACTGCTTCTATCCGGAGGCACTACCGGAATCCCAAAGCTAATTCCGAGGACCCATAACGATTACGTGTACAATTTCATGTGTAATGCGGAAATCTGCGGGCTCAATGAGGATGTGGTTTCGTTCATTGCCATACCCCAGGAGCACAACTTTGCCCTGGCTTGTCCTGGTCTTCAAGGAGTTCTCTGGAAAGGGGGTTGCGAGGTTCTTGCGGACAATCCGAGCCCCCAAACGATGATGGACCTGATAGCCAAATACCGAGTAACCCACTGTGTTGCGGTACCGACCATGATTGTGGGCATGCTAAACCATCCCAAACGTAACCAGTACGACCTGAGTTCCCTTAAGGTCATTTTGACGGGTGGTTCCAAACTGAATCCCGAAATAGCCGTGCGCATCCGGCCGGAACTGGGGTGTGACGTCCAGCAGGTGCTGGGAATGGCAGAAGGTCCGTTGTACTGGACGCGACAGGATGATCCTGACGAGGTGAAGCTCTATACGCAAGGGAGACCTCAATCCCCGGGAGACGACTTCAAGGTCGTTAATCCGGATACCATGAAGGAAGTGCCCCAAGGAGAAGTCGGAGAACTCTGGTGTCGGGGGCCGCACAACATCCGAGGCTACTACCGGGCGCCCGAGCATAATGCCAAAGCTTTCACGGAGGACGGGTTCTACAAGTCAGGAGACCTTGTCCGCCTTCATAGCAGCGGTAACGTGGTTGTGGAAGGTAGAATCAAGGATTGCATCAATCGAGGCGGAGAGAAGATAAGTGCCGAAGAAGTCGAGAACCATATCCTGGCGCATCCGGCCGTTGCAAACTGCGCCTATGTGGCAATGCCGGATCTCCTGCTCGGAGAGCGCGCGTGCGCTTTCGTGATTCCTCACCAGGGCTCGGAAATCACGCTTGAGAAGCTGAACGACTTCCTTATCAATGAGAGGAAAATAGCCAAATTCAAAATGCCCGAGCGATTGGAATTGCTCGATGCATTCCCCCTGACTGCAGTAGGAAAGGTCGATAAGAAAGCGTTGCGTCAGATGATAGCGCTCAAGATCAAGGGCCAATAGCAGAAGTAGGTCCGTCCTTCTTTCAAGTTGGGGCCAAAACGGCTGCCCACTGGTTGTGCGGGCCTACCCAAAAGATGTTCGAACCTTTCCAATAGCGTGGCCGAAGAACAGGAGCACATTGGGCAAACTTCGGCTCAGCAACTGGCCATTCAAAAAAATATCGCGCATATGGGCGGCCCAGATTCAGGCTGCAGAATTCCTAGCACATGGGGTTGCCCGGCAGTTCAATCAAGGACACGAGTTCGTAATCGCGGCGATCAGGAAAAACTATTCGCCGAGCAAGTGGCGATAATCGTGCATCCAAAATGTGGCGCTCAAGATGGACGGAGCTGCAAGAAACAGCAAAGCTTACATCTTGGGAAGTCATTCCGGGATGTCCGCTCCTTTCACTTTAAGCAGAGCGCCGAGGAAACTCAGAAACTTCTTATAGCCAGACAACTCCTCAGGGAGGCGACACGCTTTCACTGGTAAGGGACAGCGGAATTGCTCAATGCGAATGGCCCACAGGCAGACCGTCCTGTTCGAAAGCAGCCGCTGCAGCAATGAACGGGCGGTCACCATTGAGAGCAGCTCACGCGACCAGAAATCGGCCGCGGGCGTTCCGACAGGAGCTGTTGAATAGATGGTCCAATCTGACATGGAGGTGGTGTCGGTATGCGAACGATTCAGGTAAATCAAGTTGTTGATGAAAGCAAATATAACAGCTTTCATCTCAGGGTGGTTGTACTGTGCCTCTTCGTCATCATATGTGACGGCTATGATTTGGTTGTGTACGGCACAGTAGTCCCCGTGCTTATGCGGGACTGGAATTTGACACCTGTACTGGCAGGGATGTTAGGTAGTTACGCTCTGATCGGTATGCTGCTGGGCGCCCTCATCTTCTCGCCACTGGCGGACAAAATAGGGAGAAAAACAGTTGTCTTGATTAGTCTAACAGTCTTTAGCGCATTTACCGGACTGGTAGGCTTTGCAACAACCCCTAATGAATTCGGCATGTACCGATTCGTGGCCGGATTGGGGCTGGGCGGTGCCATGCCCGTTTGCATCACACTTGTCACGGAATATATGCCTAAATCGGTGCGCAGCACCATGGTGGCAATTATGTTCTGTGGATGGTCAGTGGGATCTATTATTGCTGCGGGTATAGGTATCTTCCTCATCCCTGCGCATGGCTGGAAGATAATGTTTTGGCTGGGGGCAGTTCCACTGATCCTGGTCCCCATTCTTTATATCTACCTCCCGGAGTCGGTACCTTTTTACCTGAAACGTGGTCAGATTGCCAAAATTGCGTCCATAGTCAAATCCGCTGATCCCGAATATCAACCCCGTAATGATGATAAGTTCGATGTAACTACTGTGAAAATAAGCGTGATCCCAGTAGTAAACCTGTTTGAAGAAGGGCGTGCTTTCAGCACTCTCATGTTTTGGGTCGCGTATGTCATGAATCTGCTGATTATTTACGCGATAGCGGTCTGGTTGCCAAAGCTGATGCAGAACGCGGGGTACTCCGTTGGCTCGAGCTTGTGGTTCCTGCTTGTGAGCAACATAGGAGCAATAGTCGGCGCCGTCTTGGGAGGATGGCTCTCCGATAGGTTTGAGGGAAAAAAGGTCTTGGTCGCCTACTTTTTCGTGGCATTCGTGTCCATAAATCTATTGGCTCTTAAAGTAGATTTCTACTTGCTTTCCCTATTTGTAGCGTTATCGGGAGCTGCAACTGTGGGAACGCAAATAGTAGCCAACGCGTACGTTTCGCAATACTATCCGTTAAGCATGCGTTCCACCGGGATAGGTTGGGCATTGGGTATCGGACGTTCCGGAGCGATAGTTGGCCCCACTTTCGGAGGCATGTTGCTCGCTATGAGCCTCTCACTCCAGATGAACTTCCTAGCGTTCGCCATCCCGGGACTTATCGCTGCGGCCGCCATGGGTCTAGTCCAAACGAAACGTGGTTATACATGGAATGTGAGCAACGGCGCCAAGCAGGAGCAGGTGGCTCCGTCAGCATGAGCTGACACGCCTTGACCCTTTCCGGTAATTTGAGGGACAGACCATTAGAGGATTTTTGCACGAATAGAGGAGGCTTATATGGACACTGGAATTTCACATACCGAAAGCCGGGGGAAAGCTGGACTGACCGGATATGTCCAATTTGACAACTGGCGAGCACGCCCGGCGGAAAGAATTGAAACATTCGTGTACAAAGGGAAACCGCTTAAAGTAACAGGAATTAGCATACGATGGCTGTCGGAGTGTGGTAATGACGGAACGGGTTGGCCTGAGTACGGGCTTAGACTTTTTACGGCTGAACCTGGCGGTGAAATTCCGATTCATAATCATTTCTACCATCAGACCATGTACATATTGAGTGGCCGGTTCGAGTGCTGGGAGTTTGATGGGGCTACTGATGAATTGGTCCAGAAAAGAGTTTGCGGTCCAGGCGACTACGTGTATATTCCAAGCATGGTCCCGCACGGAATGAGAAATATAAGTGACACTGAAGAAGCCAGCTTCTTGTGCTGCATTGGTAATGTTTACGATCAGGTTTCAGCGAGAGGCTTGCAAGATTGTATGTGAGCGCCGATCGAAAATCTCACTGGTGGATGGCGCGACCGGAATTCTATCACACATGTTGGGCAATGCCCGAACATGTGTGGCGCGCATAGATTCTTACGACCCTGTTAAAACATTTCATGGTCGAAGATTCCGCGTGAACGAAACTGCACAGGAGCTGGAAATGATTGAAGGACCAATAAGACGTTGCCTCTGTTTGCTAATTGCCCCCCTACTACTGTCTTTGAGCTGCTTTTCTGCCGTCGCTTTGACCGCGGAACCCGTCAAAATCGGGTACTGCCTCTCGTTATCCGGAGTTTATGCGGCCTTAGGAGCAGATCTTAGGGATGGTATGAACCTTTATATGGAACAGATCGGACACAGGGCCGGCGGTCGCGATATCGCAATTGTCGAAGAAAACATCGGTAGTAGCGTGGTAACTCTAACGCAGGAAACAGCTCAGAAACTGATCGATCAGGAGAAAGTCGACATCATAGCGGGTGTGATCGATTCGCGGGTCGCTTACTCCGTTGCCAGCCATATAACGCAGCGGGAAATTCCTTTTGTAATATCTAATGCTGGAGCTGATGACTTGACCCAGAGAAGAGCCAGCCCATTGATTGTCCGCACTTCCTTCAGCAACAGCAGCGGCTCACATCTGCTTGGCGTGTGGGCTTATGAACAAGGTTTTCGTAAGGCAGTGGCTATGGGCGCATCCAACCCTGCCGGGTACGAACACGTTGGTGGCATATGCAGGACCTTCACGAACGTGGGCGGGAAAATAGTTCAGGAGATTTGGCCGCCGCTGGGAACCCAGGATTTCAAACCATTCCTCGCTCAGGTGAGACAGGACGCTGACGTGATCATGGCCTTTTTTGCCGGTGGTGACGCCCTCCGATTCGTTCAGCAATATGCAGAATCCGGACTTAAGGGGAAGATAGCCGTCGTAGGCAAGGGATTCCTGGTCGATGAGAACGTGTTGGCCAAAGAAGGGAATGCGGCGGACGGGATCGTTACCGAGTCCCACTGGTCGCTCCTCCTCGACAACCCTGAGAATGTCCAGTTCAAGGCTGCCTACACCAAGAAGTTTGGACATCCACCCACGGTGTATTCGGAGCAGGGGTACGTTACAGGGATGGTCATTGCGGAAGCGCTTAACAAAACCGGTGGCCAAGTCAGGGGCAGAGAATTCGTGAGAACCATGCGATCGCTGGAACTGAAGGCTCCTCGGGGAACCATAAGATTTGACGAGTACGGGGCGCCAATCCAAAATTACTGTATCCGCAAGGTCCAAATGGTAGACGGGCAATGGCAAAATGTCATAGTGAAGGCATATCCCGCAGTCAGCCAGTTTTGGACCTGGAGTCCGACAGAGTTCATGGCCATGCCACCTTACACGGAGATGAAAGGAGAGTGGGCCGCCAAGTGATGTACGTCGTCATCGGAAGTGGCAATTTTGACGCGGGAGAAGAGGAGAGGTCTAGCCGTAGAAAGTCTACGATATGTCTGTTAACTTGTTTACACGGCATGAGTGTTTCCTGCTTGAGGCCCTGCGACGCTCCAATATTGCTTCTCTTCAGTCAAAGAATACATCATCAGTTGGGACGCTGCCATATCATCTGAATGGCTTCCTTAAGAATGCCCATTTGGCTACAGGCCTGTCGGAAGGAGGGTCTGCAGTGTTAAGTCCAGACGTACCCCACCCCAGATTTCCCTTGGTCCGCCGGCTGAGGGAAAAGGCGCCCGGAAGGTAATTTCGTGGGATTGAGAGGCCGCGAAAAGCCTAAGATTCGTGGGCGAGTGCGCGAGCGGTTGATAAGATCGGTGTGAGGCCTGGACTCAAGGCGCCGTATCGCACGGCGGGTTTTCTTCCGATTCAAATGTCGGAATAAGTTGGGTATGGTTATGGATTGTGGTGAGAATTAGCAACGGACCGGCATACTGGATGAAAATAGTCAAGTAGAGTTAAGTGAGTCGGACTAGAAATCAACTGTACGCTTGTTCGTACCGGGGAATCGAATCCCTCTCTCTCCGCCAATTCTTCCCATTTCAACATCTTACAAGCCCAATTTTCAGTTACCGTCCGAATAAGAACCGAACGGATCGTGGATATTATCCCGTCACAGCCTTTCAGAATTTCCGGGTTGCTCTGTCAGACTGGATTTTCTGGTGAAGCGCATCATACGATGCGCTTCGCACGTTCTTGCTGGAATTGGTTGAGGACGAGCTTGGTTTGTGGTAGTTTCTCCGAACTGTTCGTGAATGAAGTCTTGTAACATTTAGGTACTGTCTGAGCCCACTACCTAAATTCAAGTCGCGCACGGTGCGTCGGGTTCGAAATCAACTGTACCGCTGGAGGTACTGGAGCTTCGGATCCTCCTTCTCTGCCAACTCTTTCTGATAAGCATGCAATAGAAACCTCAATCACGAAAATTTTTCTTGGAGCAGAACATGAAAAGAACTGATGTATTTCGGACTATTTTGCTGAGCATTATCATGGTTTTTTGTTTGAGCTTTTTTGCTTGGGCCGCAGACCCTATCAAGATTGGGATCATCGGCCCAATGAAGTTCACTCAGGGTGAAGGGATGTGGAATGGCGCGACCATGGCCATGGAGGAAATAAATAAAGCCGGGGGAATAACGGTAAAGGGCGCTAAGCGCCCAATTGAGCTGGTAAAACTCGATTCGAATGAGTTTTTGAGTGTCCCGGACGCGACAAATGCTATGGAACTGGGCATCAGCAGATACAAGGTCGATTTCCTGGTCGGGGGTTTCCGCACTGAGGCTATGTTGCCTATGCAGGACATGGCGATGGACAACAAAAAGATCTTCTTTGGGGCCGGGTGTTCTTTTCCCGGTCTTTGCGAGAAGGTCGCGAAAGATTACAACAGATACAAATATTGGTTCAGGGTGACACCGTATAATTCAAATCACTTGGTTAAAGTCGATTTTGTTCTGCTGGAAATGGTCCGAAAGCTAATGGCAAAAGAATTTGGCGTTGACAAGCCGAAAGTTGCCATTGTCGCTGAAAAGGCGGCCTGGGCTGATCCAATGGTAAAAGTTGCTGAAGATACTCTCCCAAAAATAGGAATGGAAGTGGTTGGGGTTTGGCGACCTTCCGCTACAGCCACTGAAGTCACCGCTGAGCTCTCCGCAATTCAGCGTGCCGGCGCTCAGATCATTTTTGTCACGTTTTCTTCTTCTGTAGGTATTCCTTTTGCCAAGCAGGCCGGCGAACTCCAGATTCCGGCTGCAATTGTTGGAATCAATGTGGAAGCTCAAAAGGACGGATTTTGGACGGCTACCGGCGGAAAAGGGAATTTCAATTTGAGCTTAAGCACTTATGCTCCGGTCAAGATGACCGAGAAAACGATCCCATTCTTCAATAAGTACAAAGAGAGATTTAAGGAATCCCCGAATTATACAGCCGGGAGCTACGACGCCCTTTATGTCTTGAAAGAGGCAGTTGAAAAAGCCGATACCTTGGACTCCGATGCGCTGGTGCCGGTTCTGGAGAAGACTGACTACGTCGGTACTTCCGGAAAAGTAGTATTCGCGAAAGATCATGATCTTGTTTTTGGACCGGGTTTTGCCACCGGAAGCGGAACCCAATGGCAGGACGGAAAAAACGTGTGCGTGTGGCCGGACGGCTGGGAAGGGATCAAATTCGAAGGCACGGTGGACTATAAATTTGCTCCATGGGTTATCGATCACTACAAAAAGAAATAGCAGCTTTCATCGTGTGACAGCCTGTGCCTGAAAGTAATTATCAGATCGGCAACCTATGCTGCTTATATGGCTGGCGGTAGCCCCAATTTGTCATTGCGAGGAGCGAAGTCCCGCGTTCCGCGGGAAAGCAATCTCGTATTTATTTCCGCCAGGCACGAGAATAGAGATTGCTTCGCTACGCTCGCAATGACACGCTACTTTGTTTAAACATCGGCAGCATGCGATTTGACATAAGGTGCTGAATCAGGGTTAATAATTGATTACCTGAATCTATTTGACACCACTTCGCGGCTCTTGCTGTTCCGTTAATGTTAAAATTTAGCTGCTGATATAAAACTCAATTAAAAACAATCTCTTAGTGATCTAATTCTTGTCAGGGTATTTGTGCGGACTTGACCTGTACGGGATCGGAATTAAATCCTTTGCAACAATTTGCGTATTGCTTTGTGGCATTTCATCTTAGGAGAGGTCGCGATAATGAAAGCGCGAATATTTATTCCAATGATTTTCATGGCATTATCCTTGACAATAGCAGCAACCAATTTCTCCTTGGGCCAAAACGAGCAATCGGACCAGGCGCCGAAACAACTAAATCCGAAAAATTCTCAGATCGTGCATCCGCAAACTCCCAATCCTGTGGGCGGAAGCGCCACAGTGATCGGGGTGGACGAGCCTGAAAAATGTCTCAGAATCAGAAGCGGCCCAGGTAAAGCATATGAAGCTATTGATTGCGCCAAGGCAGGGGACCGTTTGCAGATTACCGGAGTTTGGACATCGAATAATTGGGCCCAGTTGGCCAACAAAGGCTGGGTCTACGGGCCTCAAATCAAGACGGATGTACAACCTCCCAAGGAGGCATACTCCCAATCCGGGAAGTACCTCTCCGTAAAAGGGCTTTATCCGGAATACGATTCCGGTTATTTACCGGATTATGGATATGCAACTTACCGGCGTGGCGCAGGTCCGATCATCTTGTACGATGTAGATGTGTGGCAGAAATATCATCCCTGGTGGTGGGGAAGAGACCGGACTTGGGACCCGGTCAAAAGAGATTGGATTAAGAGCCCAACCGGATCGCAAACCAATGTTATGACAGAGTTACCGCCTGCTTCGGTTACTACAGAGCCGAGGATCCCTTCCGCTGCTGCTAGCCCTACGACTAAATCAATTCACAAAGGGAAGGGTAAGCCGAGGCGGTTTGTCGGTTCGGCCGCAACCGGGTTTGGGACCAGCGGTAGTCGGGTTCGTTTCGGCGCTTCAGGCGAGGAAAGCGTCCGAAGTGATGAGAAGCGAAGCAAATAAGCTGGGCCTAGCTTTAATCGTGGAAATGTTCATCGAGGACCAAATCAAATCGTTGCTCTTTTAATATTCCGCCCCACTGATCCACTTCCCGTTCTTGGACCAAAGCGAATCCTGCGCATTCGTAAATATGGCGAGCAGCTTCAAGTCCTTGGAAAGTCCACAAAAAAATCCGTTTATGACCGACTGAGCGGCAAAATTCTACTGCTTTCTTGACTAATATCTTCCCCAAGCCCAGTCCCTGGTATATGGGATCAACAATGAGCCAGCGCAGCCGGGCTCCGTCGGTTTCCGCATCGTATCCGTCTATAGCGACGGAACCGGCGAATTTTTCATCAATAACAGCAATCCATAAAACGTCTTTTTCAGGATCGAATCGCGACATAAATTCGCATAATTCTTTCCCTTCCTGTGTCTCAAAGGAGATATCGAATCCCCAGTGCTCGTGATAATAGGCTCCATGCAACCGGGTGATCTCTCCCAGAACTCCCGGATAGTATCCTTTTAGTTTAATTTGATCAGCTTCAGGTTCCGACATCGATGGCATTTTCCTCCGGAATGAATGCTGCTTAGGCTCCGTAGCGATTCAGCAGTTGGATGAGTCTTTTCCCTGCCCTCGACACGGAGCCCTTGCTGTGAAAAAAAATATCTATAATGGACACGTCCGATCCGTAGTACTGTTGGTTGGCTTCCCAATCCGGCTCCATGACGCTTCCCTTGATGGAAACGCCCGCGAAAAGCCCCTTCGCCCTGGAATAGGAAAGTATTCCCGCACCGCGATCCACTTCCAAACCAGCCGACGCATCTCTTCCTATCGGACCTGCCGCGATTGAAGCGTCGGCACCGATGGTGAGCTTATCACGGAAAAGGCTTTGCAGGCTTATTTCCGTCATCACGAGCAAAACCATTTCCGTTGATTGCAAGCCTAATTGCCAACCGAAGCTTCCGCCGATAAGGCTTATGAACGCCGGTGGTCCCCATTTGCCGCCGGATTGGTTGCGACGGAGAATGACTCCTTTTCCGTAGTGTCCGCCTACGCCAAATCCTGCCTTGAGTAAAGACGGAAAAATGATAATCGCCTTACTGCGCTTGATAAGGTCTATAGGGATTCCTTTATCCGGAGCTTGCATTATATCTTCGAGCGTTACTGTGCATTCTAATAGCCTATTTTCCAGCTCCATCGATTTGGCGTCGACTGTCGCGGAGAAGATGAAAATCGTTACCAAAGCTAGAAGCACTGGCGCACTGCGGCCGAATCGCATAGGTCTTCCTTTTTTTTCTTTGACTTTAATTAATGATATAATCGCAAATGGCAGTTTTACAAGCAGTTGAAATATTTCCTCCGCTAAATTGGACGCGGCGCCGCTCCTTTTTTCTTGACACATTCGCTCCGTAATGTTTATCGTGCAACGACGTAATCTCTTTATTCCTCAATGATCTTTTAATTCCCAAGGAGTCAATAATGAAACGGATTGGATGTTTCCTCGCTATAACTGTGACTTTGGCTCTTATCTGTGGAGGTTTGAGCTTCGCCGCGGAATCAATCAAAGTCGGCGTCGTTCTGCCGTTAACCGGTGATCAAGCCAAATTCGGAGAAATCGAGAGGAACTCATTTTTGATGGCTCTTGAGGAAATCAATAAAGCCGGCGGAGTTAATGGCAAACCGATCGAACTGTTGATCGAAGATGACACGGGCAAACCTGATGTAGGCAGATCTGCTTGCGAAAAGCTGATCGCACAAAACAAGGTGATTGCTCTTTCCGGCGGTTACTCCTCCTCAGTGACATTTGCCATATGTGCTGTTGCCCAACAGCGGAAGGTGCCGTTCCTCGTAACTACAGGTTCGGCGGATAAAATCACCGAGCAAAAGTGGGACCAGGTGTTTCGCATCGCTCCTCCGGTGAGCGAGTATCCAAAGGGACTCATGTCTTTCCTTCAAGAGGTCGTCCACCCCAAAACCGTCGCGATACTCTATGAAAACACTCTCTTCGGACAGTCCGGATCTAAAGAATTCGCGGAGCATTGCCCACAGGCAGGATTGAAGGTCCTTATGAAGGAAGGTTATGAAGCCGGTGCAGTGGACTTCAAACCCATTCTCGTCAAAATCAAGGCAGCCCAACCAGACTTCGTATACATGATTTCGTATGTCATGGACGCGTCGCTTCTTATGCGCCAATCCATGGAACTGGACTTTAACCCGAAGATGTTCGTCGGGGGCGCTGCGGGTTTTACGCTCCCCGAGTTTACCGCTAACGCAGGCGAAGCATCCGAATATGTATTTTCAGCGGACCTCTGGGGCCCCAAAGTTCCGTATCCCGGGGCTCAGGAGTACTATGATCAATATAAGGCGAAGTTCGGGATTCCACCCGACTACCACGGCGCCGAAGCTCATGCATCCCTGTACGTTGTGGCCGACGCTTTGAAGCGGGCCAAGGAGTTAACACCACAAGCCGTTCGTGAAGCTCTGGTCACTACTGATACGAAGACTCTGTTTGGGCCGGTGAAATTCATAGCATACGGTAAGAAGACACAGCAAAATGAACTTCCCACATATCTGGTGCAATGGCAAAAGGGAGTTCTGGAAACCGTGTGGCCGAAAGACGTCGCCTCAAAGCCGTATGTATATCCTGTACCTCCCTGGGGCGGGAGGAAGTAAGTCCCAAAAACAAAACATTGTCTGACTTCAACTGAAGCGCAGTACCGGAAGCAAAATGGAAGTCTTCTTACAAACGCTGGTGGCCGGTATCCTGAAAGGGGGCCTCTACGGCCTCATCGGGATGGGTATGACGCTGATCATGGGGGTGATGGGCATCATCAATCTTTCCCACGGGCAGTTGATGATGGTCTCTATGTACATAACTTACGTGCTTTTTCAGTACCTGGGCCTTGATCCTTACATAGCGCTCCCCATAAGCATACCGTGTCTTTTCGTCCTCGGGGTCATCCTTCAGAAATATCTGTTAAACCCCGTCATGAAGGTCGAAGCGATCCTGCCTCATAATCAGTTGTTGATGACTGTGGGCATAGCCATGGTGCTTACGGAGGTAATCAGATTTATCTTTGCCTCCAATTATTATTCAGTGCGAACTTGGTATTCCTCGTCCGCATGGATTGTGGGCGGCATATCTTTTTCCGTGGCGCTCTGCGTGGCGTTCGTGATTGCATGCCTACTCACATTGTGGTTTTTCTGGCTTCTGCTGAAGACCGATTTGGGTCGATCCATCCGAGCAGTTGCCCAGGATGGGGAAGCTGCTCAACTCCTGGGAATCAACGCGGAGAGGATCAGGTCCATCAGTTTTGGTTTAGGAGCCGGTCTCGTAGCTGCAGCGGGGACGCTTCTACTGCCGATCTACTATCTCTTCCCCGATATCGGCGGCCGTTTCACCACGAAAGCTTTTATCATTACAATTCTGGGTGGCATGGGATCCACCGTAGGGGCTATATTCGGTGGTCTCACGCTGGGTCTAGCCGAGGCGTTCGGCTCTACTTATATTGGTATGGAATTTGAGGATTTGATTGGCCTTGTCATCTTCGTGCTGGTCCTCGTGTTCCTGCCTCGCGGTTTGAAAGGTCTGACAGGGGTATAAAGCCATGAGTCAATACTACGGTCGATCGCTGCTGTTCGTGGTTCTCGTGGCCTTCCCTTGGCTGATCGGGGACCCTTATTATCAGCATCTGGTGATCCTCTTCCTGCTATGGGTCGCTATAGGATCAGGTTGGAATCTGATATCCGGGTATACGGGTCAAGTGCTTTTCGGAGCTGGAGCCTTTTTTGGATTGGGCGCGTACGCGGCCGCTCTTCTCATGCACAAACTTGAAATATCTGCTTGGTGGGGACTTGCCCTGGGTCCGGTTCTGTCCGCGTTACTGGCCTTCCCTTTCGGCTGGATATGCTTTCGATTGCGTGGTCCGTACTTCGCTCTTGCAACATTAGCACTGAACGAGATCATGCGATATATTGCCACCATTTGGGAGTCACTGACCGAGGGTATGGTTGGGATTTTGCTGATGCAGACCTTTATCTCAAAGCTGCCCTACTATTATATCGCTCTCGCCATAGCTACCGGGGCCATAGTGACCATAGAAATCCTGATGCGCTCGCGCTTGGGTTACTATTTCGTGTCCATTCGCGAGGACCAAGAAGCGGCAGAGAGCATGGGCATCAGCTCGGTTTATTACAAAATGGTTTCACTTGCCATTGCCGCCTCTATTATGGGGATGGCCGGAGCCTTGTACACCAACTACATGGGATTCATCGATCCCCGGGTGGTTTTCGCCCTGTTTGACATCTCCATCATGGCTGTATTGGTCGTTCTTGTCGGAGGCGTTGCCACAGTCTATGGCCCCGTGGTTGGCGCATTTATCATGGTGGCCCTTTCGGAACTTTTTAGAAGCGGAGGCTTTGGGACTTTGGCATCTCTCAGCAAGGCCACCGGTTGGCCGTTCATGCTGACAGTAACAAAGTATGTTAGTGAGGCCCATATCTTGAGCTTCGGAATTCTTGTTGTGTTGGTTATTCGATATTTGCCCAACGGAGTTATGGGCGAACCGGAAAAACTGAAAAGGGCTCTTTTATTCTGGAAACGTCAAGCAACCTGAGGCGTAATCATGGAGTACTTCGAAACCAAGGGCATAAGCAAATTCTTTGGCGGGCTTGCCGCAGTGAATGATGTGAGCTTCAAGGTGGGGAAAGGGCAGATTTATGGACTTATCGGCCCCAACGGGTCCGGTAAGACCACTATTTTCAATCTGATCAACGCATACTATCCTTTGACCAAAGGCGAGATATATTTCGAGGGCAAGAAAATTTCCGGCCTCAAAACATTTCAAATTTGTGGGCGGGGCATAGGAAGAACATTTCAAGTAGTGAAACCGCTCAGACGGATGACTGTCTTTGATAACGTAATGGCTTCGGCGTTCCTTCGCTCCAAATCTACGGCCCAGGCCCGGGACTTAGCTATGGAAACGCTCGACTTCTGTAATCTTACTTCTCAAAAAGACAAGGTGGCCAAGGGCCTGCCTATAGCTTCTCGAAAGAGACTGGAAATTGCCAGGGCGATGGCTACCAAGCCCAAACTACTGCTTTTGGATGAAACCGCCGCAGGTCTGAACCCGAGCGAACTTGACGAAGCGATAGACCTGATAAAGAAAATCCGTAATTCAGGAGTTACCATAATCATTGTGGAACACATAATGAAAGTCATCATGTCGATTTCCGAGCGTATTCTGGCGATCAACTACGGTATGAAGATCACGGAAGGGACTCCGGCGGAAGTTGCTTCCAATCATGAGGTCATAGCGGCCTATTTAGGAGAGGATTACAGTGCTTAAGGTTGAGCACATAGACGTATTCTACGGGGACCTTCAGGTCCTTTGGGATGTTTCTTTCGAAGTTCATGCCGGTGAAATAGTGGTGCTTTTGGGCGCCAACGGCGCGGGAAAATCTACCACGCTAAAAACTATCTCATCACTGCTCAGGCCGCAAAAAGGCTCAATCAGCTTCGAGGGCTCAAGACTCGACGAAGTGCCCGCGCATCAGATTATTGAATTTGGGATAGCCCATGTGCCTGAGGGTAGACGTCTTTTCCCGGAAATGACCGTGGAAGAAAATCTGATCACAGGTGCCCTGAAAGGCGAAGCTAAAGTCAAGCGTCATGCTACTATGGAATCGGTTTACGACCTATTCCCTCGTCTAAGAGAAAGGCGCAAGCAGAATGCCGGCACATTGTCCGGAGGCGAACAGCAAATGCTGGCGGTAGGTCGCGGGCTGATGTCATTGCCGAAGCTGCTCATGTTTGACGAACCTTCCCTAGGTCTTGCGCCGATATTGGTTTCGGAAATTTTCCATATGGTGGAGAACGTGCGCAAACAAGGAGTTACCGTTATGCTCGTTGAGCAGAACGTGAAAAATACACTCGCTATGTGCGACAGGGCTTATATTCTGGAGAACGGCCGAATTACCATGACCGGAACCAGCAAAGAGCTCCTGAACAACGACCATATCAAACAAGCCTACCTGGGACTCTGATTGCAAACTATATAGATTGGACCTGGAGTATTCGCACGAGCGCGACGTCTTGCACAAAAATTAAGGGCGATTGCGTCGCCCCTTTAGTTTATCGTTCCGATTCCTACAAAATCTCAGATCTTGAGTTAGGCTGCGCGAGAGAACTTTTCGATTTCTTTCTGAACTCTGTCGTCCTGAAATGCCTTGGGATCTTCCAAATATTGCGCTATCGTTTGCCATTCTTTCGGGTGCATGACACCTTTTAGAAGCGGAAGTCCGCCAGTCTTAAACGGAATTAAACTTACCAGATCTATGCCTTTTTCAAGTGCCGCCTGCCTCCCGCCCTGTTCTCTGTCCAGTACTACTAGTACCTTGCGGCATTCCACGTTCGAAAGACCCCGCTTTTGGATTTCATGATTGACCTGCGCGAAAGCAAGCTCTTTGCTGCTGAAAGTTGTTACCAAATCGTCTACAAGGGCTAATCGCTCCCCTGATTCCAATTCACCTTCCATCAGAGAGTGCTCTCCATACTTATTAATAAGTTCCTGCATAGACGAAAATGATTTCGCGTTTTCTATTTTTCGCGTGTACGCGGCAGGAATTCCACCCGCCAATGCCATTCCCGAAGCAACAGGAATTCCCGCCATTGCAATTCCAATAATCTTTGTAATTTCTGGAACTTCTTCCTTTGCCATTTGCGCCATGGCCTGAGAGACCTTACGGAAAGTGTCGGGGTACGAAACCAGAGCCCTAAGCTGGACGTACAATGGGCTGTATTGTCCAGAGAACAGGACCCATCCTTGAGGTCTGTCGCGGTAGAAAGTCTTGATCATTCCGTGTTCGTATAGGTCAATCAAAATCTCTCGTGCCAACTTTTCTTTCAACTCTCCCCACGGCATGATTCCACCTTACTTTCTCGAAAATAACACTCTATCATTACAGCCTACCTCACGTTTTTCCATGAGTCAATGATGAGAGTGTTGGATTTTAATTTAATTGCGTAATTACATACCCCGCAAGATGCGCAACAATTTTCCAAACTATCGAAAAAGTCAAGGCAAATGTAATGCCACAAAATCAAAAAAATGTGTGCTATGGATATGCGGCCTTTGTATTCTGCTCAAGGACGCGGGTTTTGATAATTTCGGAATCAAATGCTGTGGAGCCAGCATCTCTCGCTCTCGCAAGTCGCGGTGGATGGCAGTCAAGCGATTCCTTGATATTTAGGGTAGATCGGAATGGCCGGCATTGTGACTAAGGGAATGACGCAGGAAGCAGTCCCCTGGGAATTCAGCTGGCCATCACTGGGCATGAATCAACCCGTTAGGATTTCGAGCTTTAGAAGAAATGGGCGAAGCAAGTATTTGCTGGATCTTCCCTACAATGATTTTCGCCGAGTTGTCAGTTGAAACGAGCTCTGCTGGACCAGCGATCCTGTTGACTAAACCGGCTAATCATGTAACAAATAGGTTTCACATCCGAATTTCCCCGAGGTAGCAAAGAAATAATTATGCTTACAGGAAAAAATATTCTCATTATAGGAGCGAGAGCGGGCGGATACGGTGGCTCTATCGCCCGAGCAGCCGTTGCTGCGGGCGCAAGGGTTTTGGGGACTTCATTAACACCGGATGATGCTCGCGAGGCTGCTTTCTTCAATGAGCTGAAGGTAGAGTTAATTGATATTCCGCTGAGGTACAGTTTCCAAAAAAGAACTCGAGTTTTTGACGACCTTGCCGGGATCGAAGCTTGGCTCAGGAGTCACGGTATAGACCGGCTGGACGCAATTGTACATACAGTGGCCGGCGGATTTCCTCGTCAACCTTCGGTGATGAAAGCTGTGGCCGATGTTCTCAAGGGTAAGTACAGCTTCACGGACCTTGCCACGGCAGTGAAAAGAAACGTCTACTACGTAAATGCCGGATCTTTCGAAGACACCGTCGAACATCTGGCGGGCGTTACCAATGACAACACTCAATATGTGGGCCTGACTTACCGTGGTGACCTGCCGTACTTCATATCTCCGACAAAAAAATATCTCGAAAAGATTGCCTCCCGCCTGGCGACCAAAGGTAAGCGCACGCTTGTCGCTGCATTACCGGAGGCTTGGACACAATCGTCGCAATTCTTTACCGGGATTGAGCTCGCTATTTTAGATAATTATAAGAAGTACCTATCAGGCAGGCAGTGTCACTCGCCGGACCTGGCCCCTGCTTTTTCCGGAATGGAACGGTCTTTGGCTGAGCTGGACGGTTTTCCGGCTCTGCAAGAATCTCTGAAAACCTTTTTTCAAGAAAAATGGGTCGATATTGATGACTCCACGGATTCAGCACGGCTCTACAGCATCGTAACTGAATTATTCGACGAACTGCGGAATAAAGGCACTTTCCCTATTCTTAGACGAGCTGTGGAGGCAATTTCCGAATTCGTGCGGGATGCATCAGGCATAATACTTATTCGTGAATTCATCGAGGCAGGTCATTACAGCCCGGGAGACGTCAGGCAAGTCATTTATGATGATTTCATTGAAAATCGCCCTATACGAAAGGCAAATCCCAGACCTGAACGGCCCAGGAGTCCTGTAGTTACCAAGCGAAATTGGCAGATTTTCGAAAAAGAGGAAATACGCAAGACCTTGAACATGTATGGTGATAACTTTCTTTTTCTGGACCGGGTTGTGATGGAATTTGCCGAAGAGGTTGACGGAACTATAGGATTTGGACGATTTACGGTTCCACCTCCAGAGGAAAGCCCTATAATGAAAGATCATTTTGTCGGCATGCCTCTGTTCGGCGGTCATCTGCAAATGGAAGCTGTGGCCCAGTTCGGAACCTTTATGATCCTCAAACTCGCCAAAGACAAAAAGCTCGTTCCTATCCTCACAGGGACAGAGTTTCCCGACCTAAACACTATGGCGCCCCCTGGCGAAACGCTAACCATGATGGGTCGCATCAGAATTCCCGGAAAAAGGAATCTTAGGCTGGAGGCATTCATAGAGAATCGCTTCGCCCGTTCCAAGGGAATCATCCGCGGAATAATCGTGGGTGAACGCGTTGTGCGCAAGATGCTGATGTCCTTCCAGTCCGAAGATGAAGAAGCATGATTTCACCTCAGAGAACGCGCAGAATACACAGAAAGGTATTTCTCTGGAATTCTTCAAATGCTACCTGGCCGGTTTGAACTGCTGGCGCCTGTGAAGGGCTTCTTTCGGTCACACTGGTGAACCCCGTGTGGCTGTCCGGTGCACGCCCTGAGGTCCAAGAATGGATTCCCGCGAAAACGGAAAGAATTTCTGTGTATTCACTAGCGCAGGAGTGACTGATAGAATGCCGGCCGGCCCAATCGAATTTCAAATTTGCCCGGTATCTATTTTCCGGTTTCGTTCTCTTCGCCCTCTGCCGTAAGGTATTGCACCTTTATCGTGGTCAACTCGAACAGAGGGCCAGCGATTGCAAGGAGCATTTTGAGAGAACCCAACAAATACTTAATAGCGGCGCGGAAATGGTAGTACCGTGGGTTACCCCGCAGGGTCAATAGGCCGAGACTGGCATATTATTGTCATTGCGAGGAGTGAAATCCCGCGTTCCGCGGGAAAGCAATCCCCGACGCAATGAGATTGCTTCGCTGCGCTCGTAATGACACTTGTCCTACAGGCTGATTCTTTGTCAAAGTATTATTCCGTCTGAGATTATGGAGGGAGCAGATTGAAATTCAAAAGAGCGCTGTTCATCGTATGCATTGTCCTGCTGATTGTCCTGGCGGGGTTAATCTATATTCTGCCGTACCTGAACTCTTATGAGACCGACGGCACGATCGCTCTGCCGGGTCTAAGCAAACCTGTCACAGTGATACGTGATGAAAAAGGCATGCCGTACATTAAGGCTGAGAATTTTGAAGACGTGATAACGGCTCAAGGATTTGTAACTGCTCAGGACAGACTTTTCCAGATGCAGCTCAATCGAATGATGGCCCAGGGGAGGATTTCGGAACTAGCCGGTGATAAAGCAATCGGCCTGGATACCCGCATGAGGACCATAGGTATCCATCGCATCGCAAAGGCCCATGCGAAAATTCTGGACCAAGAGACACGTGATTTCTTTCAAAAATATGCAGACGGAGTTAACGTTTTCATCAACAACCGGCCGCAAGAGCGCCCTTTGGAATTCAAGCTGTCAGCACTCACTCCGGAACCGTGGACTATAGTTGATTCTTTGTCCGTTCTGTACTACATGGCGTGGACCACTTCAGGAAACATACAGATTGAGATTATAGCGCAGATGCTGGTAGAGAAGCTCGGACCGGAAAAAGCCCTGGAGATATTTCCGCTCAACATAAATCCTGACGATAAGGTCGAGAAGGCTCAGGCGGCGCAACAGATGCCCCCCTCTCCCTACCCTCTCCCGCTTGGGGAGAGGGATTTGGCAACCCCCTCCCTTGACGGGAGGGGGAAGGGGGAGGGTGATAAGAGCCTGAAATCACCGGAGCAAATGTTAGTAACCAACGCACATGTGGGTATGGGGAGATTTGTCGATAAGACGGATCTCGCGCGGGACACCGCTATCGAAGGCTATCTCGAGAGTTCCTCATCGTTGGTGGGGAGTAATAATTGGGCGGTTGCTCCGCAATTATCCCAAAGCGGCAAATGTGTTGTGGCAAACGATCCTCACCTGGATTCGCGACTTCTGCCCGGTGTGTGGCACACTTGCGGAATCATCACGCCAGAATACAGGCATGTGGGCGCGATCATTTCGGGCATTCCCGGTCTTGTAGTGGGACGCACGGACCATATTGCAGTGGGAGTAACCAACGCGTACGGAGATTGCCAGGATCTGTATGTGGAAACTATCGATCCCAAGGACCCGGACAAATACATGGAAGGCGAGACCTCGCTGCCGTTTCGTGTGGAGGAAGAGACTCTGAAGATCAAAGACAAGCAAGCTCCGAAGGGATACAGAGAAGAAAAGATCAAGATAAGATTTACGAAGCGCGGCCCGATAATCTCATCAGCTCTGGAACCGCTCAGGACCAACAAAGTGCTTTCGCTCAGATGGGCAGCCGCAGAGACAATGGCTCCGAGTATGGGATTCTTGAAGCTCGCCGACGTGAAATCGGCGGAAGAGGCCGCCGAGGCGATTAAAGACATTAACATGATGGTGCTGAACTTCGTGTTTGCAGATACCAAGGGCAACATCGGTTGGCGGGTCTCGGGAAAATTGCCCATTCGGTCACAGGTAGACGGCACAGTTCCTTATGTCGTGAAGGATGGCAAGGACAACTGGATTGGGTGGATACCCGCCGAGGAGATGCCGCATTCCAACAACCCCGCGAGAGGTTGGGTGGGCACCTGCAATCACATGACCGTTCCAAACGATTACAAGTACTACTATTCTTCGCAAGCGTCTCCATCGTATCGCCAGAGAAGACTGATAGAGCTTCTGGACGCTCCCGGGCCTAAATCGCTGGATCAGCATTGGCAATTCCAGCGGGATGATCTCAATACAATGGCCGGACAAATAGCGCCTATTATGGCTCGGGCGCTAAAAACCCGAACAGATACCGAAGAAATGGGCAATATCCTTGCTTCCTGGGATTTTCGGGACGATCCCGGCAAAGCAGCTCCCACAATCTTTCAGGAAGTATACAGGAATTTCGCACTCCTAGTCTTCGAAGATAAGCTCGGCAATCAGCTCGCCAATGTGCTGCTGAATAGTCCATATTTTTGGCAGGAGCGACTTCAGCGCATGGTGCTGGCGGGTTCTTCCCATTGGTTCGAAAAATCGACCAATCAGGATAAGAAAGTCGGCGTAGAGGATCTGTTTCGGAAGGCAGCTCTCCAGGCCAAGGAGCGTCTTAAGGCGTCACTGGGGAGCGATCCGCACCAATGGGCCTGGGGAAGGGTACATCAGACTGAATGGCTGAACCCGATCAGGCGAGAGGGTTTCGGGAAGTCGCTCCTCGGTGGAGAGATTCGCCCAATGGGCGGCTCGGGCGAAACTCTATACCGTGCTTCATACCAGTTTGATAAGCCGTTCTCGATCGTTGAATTCGCATCTATGAGAATGGTAGCCGATCTGGGGGACAAAGATAAGGTTATGGCGGTCCTGCCGGGAGGTGTTGTGGGTCGCACTTTTCATCCGCATCAAAAGGACCAAGTTGAGCCTTTCATGAAGGGAGATAAGGTGTACTGGTGGTTCAGCGACAAAGCAATCATCGAGCACAGCAAGCATAAGCAGATGCTGAATCCTCGGTAGGAACAGACGTTCGGAGGGAAACCCTTGGGTCCAATCATTCGAGGACAAGGGGAGGGGAATAGCAAGCGGCCTCGGATACTTTCAGGAAACGGGCAATCTTTCAGTTGCACGGGGCTCGCTCTGTCATTGCGAGGAGCGTTAGCGAAGTGGCAATCCCCGAAGTGTGGGAGATTGCTTCGCTTCGCTCGCAATGACATGACCGTATCCATCGGTTCTATAGCCTTTCCCCACAAAACTGCCTGGATACGGAAACAGGACTATTGTGTGAATTCCATTCAGAAAAGTGCTATACAATTCACTCTACACCACTTGCTTTGAGATCCTTGGTGTCTTACGATTTGATAGTGATTTATCGCAGGTTCGAAATGCCTGATGTATTCGGGGGACATGCTCGCCATGTTTTTGAAGAGCAAGACTCCTAAATTGTGACTAAGCCATGAATTCGTCTCGATGGGACGTAAGCCGCTGCACCCATAAAATTGACGAGCTTGCAGGTGTTCTTAAAGGTTGCGGACGCAAGCGAGTTCTGATCCTGTGCCACAACAATCCGGATCCTGACAGCATAGCCGGCGCATATGGCTTGCAATTCCTGTTGAACAAAAAATTCGGAATCCGCACCGTTATAGGTTACGGGGGAGTGGTAACCCGCGCGGAAAACCAGGCCATGATCAGCCGCCTGCGGATCAAGATGACCCACTTTTCGAAGATTGATGCAGCAAAATACTACGGAATAGCTCTCATTGACGCTCAGCCCGGGACCACGAACAATCTTATCGCATCGCTACGAGAATCTCCCCTTATAGTGATTGATCACCATCCTCTCCGAAAGCTAACGTCTAAGGCGCACTTTCGAGACATTAGGCCCAATTATGGAGCGACCTCCACAATAGTAACCGAGTATTTGGTGGCCGCGGATTTGATTCCTACCCGATCCGTGGCCAATGCTCTTCTTTACGGGATCAAGACGGATACGAACTCATTAGTCAGAGGGGCCTCCGATGCCGATTTTCGGGCCTTCAATTATCTTTTTCCGTTAACGAATCCCCGCGTCTTGGGATGCATCGAAAAACCCGCTCTTTCGTCCGAGTATTTGGAAGAGTATCAGCGAGGATTGGCCCGAACCAATATTCACCGTGACGTGGCTATCAGTTACCTGGGCAAGATCCACTCCGAAGCTATTGTGCCTGAATTGGCGGATCTGTTGCTCCGTCTGGACGGAATAAGCTGGTCGTTATGCCTGGGAGAAAGGGGCAATCTGCTTATTATTTCTTGTAGATCAACCGCTCGCTCATATAAAGCGGGTAATGTTCTGCGCCGGATCATGGGCAACAACGGTTCAGCCGGCGGCCACAGACGCATGGCAGGCGGACAAGTGCCTCTGAACGGGCTAAAGCCCGATGACAGAAAAGAAATCGCGACTAAGCTCATCGTGCGTTTTCTGCGTGCCATCAAGAGAGAAGGAACCCAGCCCCGTCCTATTTTCGGCGCGGTCGAGGCTGGGTAAGAGCCGAGGGTCTGGTCAGCCACCCTCCTTTCCCGTCACCGGGCTTGGCGCGAAAAGACCGGCTAAAAAGCCGACCACACTGGTGAACATGGTCAGTATCAGCTCGGGCTTTATGCTTCCTCCTGGAGACCAAAATACTCCGCAGGCCAGCGTAACAAACGAACCCACGAGTACAATGGCGAATGCAATGATCACGATAAGCCAGACGCGATCCCGCGCTTTTTGAGTAGCCGGGCCCACTGCTGGACCTCCCAGATGCTTGATTATTTTGGCCTGTTCATCCGGGGACTGTGCAGAAACAGCTAACTTAACAGCATCTGCTTTCTGACCGGCAGGGAGTGAGCTTATGGCCGAAGGCATGCCGGAATCGACGTACACCTTCAGGGATTCCTAAGTGAGTTTTTGTGGCAACTCCGTGCCGAATGCTTCGAGGTCCTTGTCGTTCAAATCTTTGACTTGCGCGATCAAGTCTTTGTAGTCAGCCATGAGATCCTCCTTTTAGCGATGTTTGGCCCGCCGGCAGCCCAGACGCCAGTCAAGTGGCGGTTCCATCCTGCAACAGCAACTTCCTCACATCTGACGTTGTGAAGAAGTGCGTGGGTTTCCGTTCAGAGACGACAATAGCTAGAAAGACATGTCTACTGTCCATCAGATCATTGGCCGTTCCCGCCATCGTTTCCATTGTTACGGTCACATGGATGTCCTTGAAACGCTTCAAGGCGGGCTTGCCCTCAATATACTTCAATAAGTTCTCTACTTTCTCTTGGTCCGGTTTCTTTCCCAGGTCAACGAGATAACGCCATACGGCTTCCTCGTTTATAACCGTGTCCAAGGTCCCGTCATCTCTTACAATAGGAACAAACCAACGCTCTGGCATGTCAGTGAGCTGTTGTTGGACTGTGCTAATTTCTGTATCTCTCTTTACATTCCAATCCGGAGGCATCGGTTTTGGGGGAATCTGTTTGATTGAGGTTCGGCTCAGCCGCTCTCTTGGGGACGGGTCGCGCATTTGTAACATGCTGTCTGTAGCCATGCGCAAATTCTCCTTCCCAAAAAAGTACGCGGCCCCTGCGCCTACCCATGCCCCAAACGCCGTGATGATAAGCGACAGAACATTATTCCGATGCGCAAGCATCCGGTCGTAATAGGTACTTATCTGTTCCAATGTCACACTATTCTTGCCCTGTTCCGTTAGGAGCGAAGCATCCGGTTTAGGGATAGGCAGCCGCAACACCACCCAGAGCAGCACTACTAGGGCAACTAGCATGATGACCACTAAAAGGCCCTCCCAGGGGAATTGTCTCCTATTAACTGCAAATTGGGGAACGGTTGTCGCCATTGTCTTGTCCTCCGTGCAATGCTCAAAAAAGGGCATTGTGAAGCCGACTAGCGGAGAAAAATTGTGAGGCAGGAAGGAGGCAGTTTTCGACGTTCGTTGAAACGTGCTAATTCGCCCGCTACTCTGCCTCCCTGCCGATAACGATATCAACGACAGTACGTCGGATTAGCTTGCTTGAGAAACTCTTCACCTATAGCCATAAGCAAAGGGGCTATGTAAATGAGCGCACCAACGGAATCCGGTAGCGTCCCCTGTAGTATCTGGTTTACCTTTGTTAAAGCATCGTTCAAGCTTGGGGTAATCAAATTCACGGCCGCCTTATCTGTTGTTACACCTGTGTCATAGCGATGCTTACAGGGCATGTCCCAATAAAGATCAGGCCCGATTTGCACAGATTGATTTCCCTGCTTCTCGATGTTCGATAGCAGCCTACAAGTCAGTTCTCGTAGCTCTGTGATGTTAATTTTTATGGACATTTGCTCCTCCTCCTTTTCGATTTGTCGCTCCCGGTTCACGGGTGTCCACTCAGACGGTACCAGGTTTTAATCGTATGCAGAACTGTCATAAAGCTCTTACAGCAGTCTGTGCACTGTTGTTGTTCACGGCATTTTTTTAGAGCCGCCTTCACAAGTTCATGGTCGTCAGGATCATGAAGGAATTTATCCAATTCTTTCCCATACCCAATTGTTATTTGCTGATAAAATCGCTGGGTTTTCTCCAACTCCTGCTGGGTCATTTTCAATCCTTGCTTGGTTTTATTCACCTCTTCATTGGTCTCCCTGATTTCCCTTTGCAACGGAGGCTCGGGAGGCCGCACGATCGGCCTGGTCATGATCTGGGATTGATTACGAGAAGGTACCGCTTGCGCCAGGCAATCGGTCGGAAACAAGGCAACTCCAAGGAAGATGAGCGTCAAGACGATAATACCCCGTTCCCATTGCCGGTGTTTGGACCGCTCTAGGTTCAAATAAAAATTTGCCATCATCACCTCCTTCACGAGACGTTTTCTGCCGCTGAATTCCTGTCGTCCTCAGGGTATGCAGCGATAGTTACACCGCAGAGGGCAGTCTCCGATTTTCCAGGGCGCCCCGATTAGATCGTTGAAATCGAGGGTGTGCCTGAGCATTCCGTACTTCCCCGTCGGATCTTACGAGCGTAGCCAACTGAGCCGTGAATGGCCACCACTTATACCGCATCACCTCCTCTCAATAACTCGCTCCAATGTATATCTCCCAGCCAAGAACGGGATCGATTTTCCTATCAGGACGGACCCCCCAGTTGTTGGCTGGGGAAGGGATATCCCAATTTAGGATCGCCTTGTCTATACAGGCGTAGTTGAACCACTTCCCCGGCTGCCAGTAAGCTATTTGCGCCTTCAGCGTCCAACCGTTCATAAGTTCCCAGACGATATCTGCCGTCGCCTCCCAGCCGAGGTCCCTGTCAGGTACGGACGGGGCCGGGTTGGTGAATGTGGATCCCGGCGGCTCAAGGTATAGCACCTGCCCGAAGCTCGTGGGGGCTGTATTAGGTCGAATGAACCCCAGGGCGTAGCCATTGGAATTCCGGATGGCCTTCAGGAAAGAGCCTGAGACCATTAGATTCGAGGCCAGAAGGTAGTCCAACTTGACGGCGAACACTGATGCATCCGAAATGTGGCCTGGCGCATTCACCCCTGAACCGAATCTGAACGAAAGAATAGTGGAGTACGGGTCAAATAGGCCGAATGCCTGCTGAGGAAAGTCTTGAATAAGAGGCTGCCTATCGATGAGAACTCCGTG
>JBKQRG010000074.1:0-38957 GCA_052144015.1 Desulfomonilaceae bacterium | reverse complement strand
CCAAATGAAATTGCTGGACAGAATTTCAGGTTGATGGGGGTTGAAAGATTGTGGTAAATTGAAAAATTACGATTTTGCAAGGCGCCCTCTTCTAATCCTTCTGAATTTATCAGAATACTACCAGTTGTACAAGCGTCAGGAGGTTCGCTAAATGTTCGAGATTGTTGAAAAATATCAGATTGGGCCAGGAGTTAATAGGGCCGTGATCTCGGCCCCGGAAATAGCGCGGGCCCACCGTCCGGGTCAGTTCATTATTTTGAGGTCACATCCGGAGGGCGAAAGAATTCCGCTCACAGTTGCGGATAAAGACATTGAAAAAGGGACTATTACTCTAATATGGCAAGAAGTAGGAACTACAACGTATTTCCTGGGATCCATGTCAGTTGGGGAGCGGTTGGCGGATCTTTGTGGACCTCTGGGGAAACCTACTCATGTAGAGAAATTCGGTACTGTTGTTTGTGTCGGCGGCGGGATAGGAGTCGCACCTCTTTATCCTATCACCAGGGCGATGCACGATGCGGGGAACCATGTAATCACAATATTGGGAGCTCGTACTGAAGGATTGCTCATCATGACGGACGACATGAAAAAGGTGAGCACCGAGCTTCTTATCTCGACTGACGACGGGTCGTTCGGAATCCACGGTTTTGTTACCCAGGTTTTGCAGGATCTCATTGATAAAAGAGACAAATTGGATCTATGTGTCGCTATAGGCCCGGTCCCCATGATGAAGGCGGTAGTGAATGTAACGCGCAAAGCTAACCTAAAGACTGTCGTTAGTCTAAATCCGATTATGGTAGATGGAACTGGGATGTGCGGAGCGTGCCGCGTGGAAGTGGCAGGAAAGACAATGTTCGGATGTGTCGATGGGCCGGAATTCGATGGGTTTCAGGTGGACTTCGATCTTTTAACTAAAAGGCTCGCAATGTACAAGGGCCCGGAGCTGATTTCTCTGAATAAGTTCAAGGAATCTCCGCGGGGGTGTGACTGCACGCTTCCAGGGGGGGCGGCATGACTGAAAAGGAGCAACAACCAAAACGGCCAAGAATGCCGCGGCAGAAGATGCCGGAGCAGGATCCAATCCAGAGGGCTCATAATTTTTATGAGGTGTCCCTCGGATATGACAACGATCTAGCTCTTATTGAAGCCAGCCGGTGCCTGCACTGCAAAAAACCCTTTTGCATGACAGGCTGCCCTGTGGAAGTAGATATCCCGGACTTTGTTGAAATGGTGAAGGCAGGCGACTATGTCGGCGCTGCTTGGAAAATAAAGGAGAAGAACGCATTACCACGTATTGCGGGCCGCGTATGTCCTCAGGAATCGCAGTGCGAATCAAAATGCGTTCTAAATAAAAAAGGCAAAAGCGAAGCATGCGCCATAGGACGCCTAGAACGTTTTGTCGCTGATTACGCTGCCATACACGGTTGTGAGCTTCCGCCATTGTCCGCTCCTTCAGGACTAAAGGTGGGAGTGGTAGGCTCGGGCCCGTCCGGTCTCACTTTGTCTGGAGCATTGATTAAGAACGGGGTCGCCGTCACCGTCTTCGAAGCACTACATGAACTCGGAGGTGTTTTGGTTTACGGCATACCTGAATTTCGTTTGCCCAAAGCTATCGTTCGTGCCGAGGTGGAGGAACTGCGGCGGTTAGGTGTCGAGTTCAAGACCAATTGGGTTGTAGGCCGCATCGAAACGGTGGATGACCTGCTGCATAAAAAGAAATATGATGCTGTTTTTATCGGCACCGGCGCCGGGGCCCCCCTGTTCTTGAAAATTCCGGGTGAGAATTTAAATGGTGTGTACTCTGCCAATGAATTCCTTACGCGGTCCAATCTGATGAAGGCTTATCAGTTCCCTGAAGCTGACACTCCTGTGGCAAAAGGTAGGCGGGTAGCAGTGTTCGGTGGAGGGAACGTTGCAATGGATGCGGCCAGAACAAGCTTAAGACTTGGAGCTGAAGAAGTCAGCATAATATATCGCCGTACTATGGATGAGCTTCCGGCTCGCTCGGAAGAGGTTCATCACGCGGTGCAAGAAGGCGTGAAATTTCAGCTCCTGTCTTCTCCTCTGGAGATCGTGGGAAATGAGGCCGGATGGGCAGTCGGAGTCAATTGCCAGAAAATGCAACTTGGTGAGCCGGATGCGTCTGGACGAAGGCGCCCTGTTGCCATTCCCGGGGAAACTTTCAATATTGAAGTTGATACCGTGATTGTTGCAATCGGTAACGCGGCCAACCCGCTGGTCCCTTCTACAACTGACGGATTGGAAATAAATAAATGGGGCAACATAATTGCGGATCTTGATACAGGCAAAACATCGAAGGATCGCGTGTGGGCCGGAGGCGACATTGTAACCGGCGCTGCAACAGTTATCCTCGCCATGGGAGCTGGTCGGAAAGCGGCCCTGTCAATGCTGAATGAATTCGGTATATGTTAAGCAGGATGACAGGAGCCGAGCGCCGATCTGGTTTACGGAAATTATGCGCAGAGTAGCCGTAATATGCCTAATAACGTTGCTCGTTGTTGGAGGAGTCGGTTTATCCGCCGCTGAGCCTATCAAACGTATTCAAGGCATTGTCAAGGAAGTAGGGGAGGGATTTCTTTTGCTGGTCCCGGACGATCAATCCGGCACCCGAAGGTTTTTGTTAAGATGGAAGGCTCGTTTCATCCCTCCCAAATTACCCCTGGATGGAGACCGCGTCTTAATATTTTATAAGGATAAAACTGAAGGATCGATCATTTACGGCATAAATTATTTGGACGCCCCGGAATCCGGTGAACCACCTAATTCTGACGATAGTTTAAGAGGGCACATCAGTGATTAGTGCAACAATTCCGGAGCGGGGTTCAATCAAGTTCTTGCCCCGTTGTAGTCATAGTGATTTTTCCGTGTTTCACGCCTCGTGTGGAAATTAATAGTTGGCCCACCTTTCTGACGGCTTCCGAGCTGCCCCTAACTATAAGAACCTCCAGGCAATTATGCTGATCCAAGTGCACATGCAGGGATGAAATTACCAGCTGGTGCTGCCGGTGTTGAATCTCCGTCAATTTTTGAGCTAAATCGCTCTGTTCGTGGTTGTAAACTACTGTGACCGTTCCGACTACTTCATGTTCCGAGACGCTCCATTCATCTTCCACGAGACGATCTCTTATAAGATCGCGGATCGCTTCGGAACGATTCGTATAACCTTTTTCAGCTATCAAGATATCGAATTTTTCCAGCAGATCGTCTGGTATTGATACTCCAAAGCGAACCAGATCAGCCATGGTCTCGTCCTCTCATACAGATTTGACATGGAATTTACTCGGATTCAATCAAAAGACAAATGAAAAAGGGTGTAAAGAGACAAGTCCGGCGGAGCATATTTCCTGGGACAAACGGATCGACAAGAACGTGAGGTGTTCTATTCGGCGTTGTTGGCTTCTTTTTGTTTTTTTTCTATGTTATCTATGACGCACTGGGCCCACGAATCATTGACAGTATATATCATTTCAAGTCCATGCCTGGTCGAGCTGATAATGCCGCGGCTTTTCAAGTGAATCAGGTGCTGTGAGACCGTCGCCTGATGTAGGCCGAGACATTCTTGCATATTTTTAACATTACAGCCCCCCACCTTAACGAGTCCGTACACTATTTTTAGACGGATGGGGTGTCCTAGTGCCTTAAATACTTCCGCCTCTCTATCGAACTTCTTTGCTTTTATTTCACGAAACAATTCATCGCGATCTTGTTTGTCTTCACTTTCGTCCTTCTTAGCGGTTTCCATTCCTTTTACCTCTCATGAGAAACGGGGCTATTGCGAGATGGTGTCCTTGGATTCTCTTGTTGTCCCCGGTCCACGGGGGAACAGGACGAAGCCATTCAGGTAGAAACACCGAAATATGGGAGTACCCATCGGTTCAAAACAAACCATGCAGCTAGAATTGCTATCAATAACCATATTTCCATGAGCCCTCACATGCTTAATGATGACGTATTCCAGGTTTCTGCTTCAAAAAGATCAGTGGTGCTTGGCGACCCCAGCTCGATTGCCTGAAACAGCTTCTCTCGGATCCAGCCTCACGGACCGACTGAGAAGCAAATCAATCCATTGCGGCAACTCATAATCGTTATTACCAAAATCTGATGAATCATTCACCAAAGCGGTGATGAATCGTTGCACAGGGAATGCGTTCCACTTAGCCATTCCCAGATGTGACGCGACCACTTTGCCTTGCTTATCAATTATGTACGTCGAGGGGAAGCCCTTTATCTCATAAATCGCTTCTCCAGCCCCATTTACGACATAATATCCCATAGTTTTACCGCGTATTTCATTCTTGATCACCGATTGCTCACTATCAGGTTGAGCGGCGAATAGCAGATCATCCTGATTTTGTCCAAGATAATTTCTTATGGAAGAAGGGCTGTCCCAGAAATTAGCGCAAACAACCTTTAGATATGGGCTGTTAACTAATTTAACTACTTTCCTCAAATAAATTTTCTCACGTTCGCAATAAGGGCAGTTCTTGCGCCAAAAATTCAGGAGCACTACTCGCCCTTTCAGGTCGGAGAGAGTGATCAAACGGCCGTTCATATCGAGCATCTTTAATTCGCTGGCAGGAGCCGGTAACCTAAATATTTGAAAATCGGCCATTGCTTTAGAAGTATCCAATGAAGCCGCCCAGCTGGGAGGCTGAATCGTGTTGGCGAGCAGACCCAGGAAGATAAATACCAACTTGGAGGCCGTTTTCAGTTGCAACAATCCCCCTTTCACTCAACATGTATATCTGAATATCTGAATATTATGGTCTTGTCAAGGGGCATTGTGCCGGCCATTTGCATCATTTATGAAAACAGATCGCATTGTTGGGGCTTACGGGATAAAAAGGGTCGGTTATCCAGAGGGCTTATGAAATCGCATAATTCATCATCGATCTTGTCTAGAAACCTCGACTTTGGGTTTCGGCAATTCCGGCCATGTAGTATGCGATGCTCCGATCTTGTCAGGTATAATTCGTCCTGTGCCCGGGTCATGGCAACGTAGAGGATCCGCCGCTCTTCATCTAATTCATCCAAACTAATTGTAGACTCACCGGCTGGAAGATAGGGGATAATCCCGTCTTCGCAGCCTGCAACAAAAACAATTGGGAATTCCAATCCCTTTGCGGCATGAATTGTCATCAGAGTAACGGCCTCGGCTCTGGGATCCAGGGCTTCCGCTTCTTCTTCAGGTATACTCTTCTTAGCCCTTTGAAAGGGAATGCCCGATGATCGGAACGTCTCTTCGAGTAAATCACCGACTGAATTAAGCCTAAACAGCACCGCGAAATCTTTGAACCCGAGTTGTTTTGGACCTACAGCAGACAATTCCCTGGAATCGAGCGAGAAAAAGGAAGATCCACCAAGACAAGCATCAATTCTGCGGATGACAAATTCTGCTTCAGTCCCCGGGTTGGGCAGTCGAGCGGCTGTGACCCGCTGCCCGGCAGGCTTAAACCCATTCAACGGGAATTCACCCGGATCATTGCTTAATGCCAGCTGTGCGACATCCAAAATAGTCTTTTGAGACCTGTAGTTTCGAAAAAGGCCGACCCGGGCGGCGTCGCTATAATCCTCGGAAAATCGGAAAAAGAATTTTCTGTCAGCCCCTCGGAATCCGTAAATGGCCTGATTCGGATCGCCTATGACGAATAGACCTCTTCCCATCGGGCCGGAAAGAAGCCGGACCATTTCATACTGCGCTCTATTGACGTCTTGGAATTCATCCACGAGCAGATGAACTGCTATTGCCTCTCTTATCTCTCTTGCTTCGGCAGGGTATTCTTTCAGCAAGTTTGCCGGGCATAACAGAAGATCGTCAAGGTCCCAAGCAGAAGCGGTGCGCAAATGATCCTCATATGCCCCGTATGCCTTCGATAGAATTGGGTCTGAAATCTCATGATTCGGATCACACATGTTCTGCTTAAGCAGGCTCACCTGTTTCCGCAACGAAGCTACAGATGAAGATGAAACGTCCAGTCCGGATTGAATCACCGCGCTTCGGAACAATTTATTGGCTGCATCTTCCGTCAGAATATTCGTCCTGGATTCGCTCTGTCCTCGCTTTTCGAAAATGTCCAAGATTCGGGTACCCAATTGATGAAACGTGCCTGACCAACACTTATCGGCTTTCTGCTTGCCCATTACAATTTCGAGACGTTCGCGGATTTCTCTAGAGGCTTTGCGCGTGAAGGTCACAGCGGTCATTGTCTCAGGATCGGCTCCACAATCCCGAATTAAATGGCAGATTCTGTGAATAAGTGTACGAGTTTTTCCAGTTCCAGGTCCAGCTTGAACAAGAACGGGCCGATCAGTAATTCTAATCGCCGAATCCTGTTCCTCATTTAAATCGGTACCAGCGACCGCGGCAGTGTGATCTCGGATCTTCTGCTTCTTCCTGGTCTTGTTTACGCTGGTCTTCTTTCCTGCTTTTCGGGGACCGATGCTTTGGACCGGGACAAATGTGCTCTGCCCTTGAATATGTTCTCGCTCGCCCTCTCCAAAAAGCTTGACTGTCCCGTACTCTCCGTCGAATCCGGCCTCAATAGATAATTCACCGGATCTGACCCTTCGAATCGATTCGGTCACGATGTCTGGTGCGTGCTGTGCGATTTCCTCCAACGGAAGCGCCCATAGGATGATCAACTCCGGTCCTAAGTTTCTTAGGAGATCTTGATAAAGCAAATTCACTTTTTTGGATTGAGGTCCTACACCAAGTGATTGGGCCACAATCTCCTGCAATGTCAACAGCCTCCAAAAAGGAGCGCCTCGTTCCGGAATAACGCTTTGCTCACGATCTGCGAGTTCTATGACTCGATTCATTACTCCTATCGTGACAAGCTGGCCACATACAGGACATCTGTCATTGAGCTTGTGAGTTTCTACAGGATCAAGTCTAATACCGCATTTTCTATGGCCGTCCAAATGGTACTTGCCCTCCTCGGGGAAGAACTCGATAGTGCCCAAAAACGCGGGCTCTTCACGATCAATAGTCGTCTCATTTCTCTTGATGCCTTCAAAAACGGCCGTTCCGATTAAGCTGTCTGATTTGATTGAATCGAGCGTCCTTTTGCCTCCTGCGATCAGTGCATCACGAATATGATGATATCCGAGATCACCTTGGAAGATATTTGCCTCGCGTCCGAGCCTTGCAGGCGAATGTGTATCGGAATTTGAAATCAGAGTGAATCTATCAAGAGCGCTTACCCGATGGTTCATTTCCGGATCTGATGACAGGCCTGTCTCAAGAGCAAATATGTGAGGCGCCAGATCGCCAAAACATTCCTCGACCGAATCGAAACCGGAGCGTGACCCCAGTATGGAAAACCATGGTGTCCAAATATGAGCCGGAATCAAAAAAGAACTCTCATGCGTCTCAAGCGCTATTTCGAGGAGGTCGCGTGAATCGAGCCCGAGTATAGGCCTTCCATCCGAATTGATGTTACCGATACGATCCAGACGCGCGGTAAATTTCTCCATAGAGTCGAAATCAGGCATGAAAATCAAATTATGAACTTTCCTGGTGGCACCGTCTTTCTTGTAAATGGAACTAATCTCCACATTGAGAATGAATCGCACATCATTCGGCCCAAAACCGCCCTGTAGCACAAGGGTTTCCGGTATGTTCCCGTCGGCGAGCCGGAATAAGCCCGATTCCGCATCAACAAGCATTTCTTTAATCTCATTGCGCCAGGCCGGATGTGTGAAATCGCCGGTCGCAAGCAATCTTATGCCTTTCAAAGACGCCCACCGTGCCAATTCGACGAGATTACAATCTCGGGAGCAGGCTCGTGAATACTTGGAATGAATGTGAAGATCCGCAAAGTAGATCAAGAGAATCTCCTCCAAGCTTTTCTTGCAAACATAGGACTGGTTTCAGCTTTGTAGCGCATGGCGAAAGCCCAGTGTTCCCTCACCCTGGAGCAACCCGGTATCCGAAGTGAATTCCACCGAAAGCGGGATTATATCTGACTTCCTGCTCTCGAATGACATATGGGAATGGCAGCTACCGAGAATTCTCTAACGTCTCCGAAGGCCTAGTTCGGCTATGGTTCTCGTCAATTTTTCTTTCTGGGCCGCGTCCTGAGTCAATTCGAGCGCTTTCTGGTAGGCGTGAACTGCTTTAGCCGAGCTGCCGGCCTGCTCCCAAGCCATTCCCGTGCGGACTAGGACTTGATATTTCTCAGCGACAGAAATTGCTCGATCCAGTGATTTCCTGTAAAACGACTGGGCCTTATCGAATTGTTTTTTTGCCCGGTAAGCATCGCCCAACCCCATAAGTAGTTCGCTGTCCTTTGGAGCTAGCTTGAGAGCCCGATCAAAGAGTGGGATTGCCTTATCCGGTAGATTCATCACCAGGCAAATTGAACCCAAATTCTTGAGCGCGGGAAGATGCTTTTGATCAATGGAAACCGCTTCTTGGAAGTCTGTCATTGCTTTTTTGGTATCTCCTCTCGCCCAGAAAATGCTTCCACGATTGTTCAACGCATCGACATTCCGTGGATCAATGTTGATAGCTTTATCGAAATCCTGCCAGGCATTCTCGGTATCTCCGAGATTATTGAATGCAACTCCTCGATTATAGAAGTACTTGCTATCTTTTGATCTCAAGTCTATTGCAGATGTGAATGCGGTCACAGCTTCTTGATCGTAACCGGCCGCAGATCGAGCGATCCCAAGATTATAAAGTGCATCAGACGAGTTGGGATCCAAATTGACAGCCTCCTCGCAATCCTGAATAGCGTCTTCCAATCTACCCACCCTTACAAGAGCCGAGCAGCGACCGGAGAGCAGGTCTGCAGTCGCATTTGTCATGGAAATCGCCTGCGTGAAGTCTTGAATAGCTTTTTCAAAATCACCCGCCACCAAATACGCCTCCGCACGACCTCTAAGCGCTTCAATGTTCTTTGTATCCAAACGCAGTGCATTGCCAAAATTCCTGAGCGCCCTATTCGGAGCGCCTCGAGCTAAGTCCAGCTTGCCCGCCATAATTTGCGCTTTAACATTGGTGGGGTCTAACTGCAGAACCCGGTCCAAATCATTTGATGACTCGACCGGTTTTCCTGTGCTCATACGCAGGGCAGCCCTGCTCAATAATGTCGGCACATGCTCTCTGTCTATTTCGAGTGCTTTGTTGAAGCTATCCAATGCTGCTTCAAAATTGCTTTGCTCCTGGTATATCAAGCCTCGATTCAAGTGGGCAGCGGCATCTTCCGGATTAAGTCTCAGTGCTGCATCCAAATCTTCGAGCGCTTGAGAATAGTTCTTTTTGCGAGCGTAGATGATGGCCCTATTGTTTAGAATCGCACCGTTTTTTGGATCGAGTTCTGCCGCACGGCTGAATAGGTCAATTGCTTCATCAAGATTGCCGGCTCTGTCGGCCTCCAGTGCGTGCTGAAAAATGTGTTGCGCAGATTCCGCAGCGAAACCCGTGCATGCTGTAATAAAGATCAATCCGAGCAGGCCACAGATAAATTTGAAGTTTGATTTTGGCACGTTTGAATCCTGATAATAAATCGGCCATACTGGGCTTGGGCCCCGCATCCGCGACTGCTTGACGCACTAGACGAGAACTGTTAAAAGCAGAAGTGCGGAACAGGCACGGTCCGGGAGTCACTTTTCCTAAGAATTACTCACGGATAGCACGGCCGTTCTTGTTAGCTGAATTTGTTGGGGTATGCATATCCGATGAACAGAGGATTGTCAATCTCCTGTGGTGCAAGAGGAAATCTGTGGGCATTGTTCATTATGGCAGCCGTTCTGTGCTGGCTTTGTGGTGGATCAGCGGTGGCCGATTCGTTCGAGGATTATCCACCCGTTTGGGAGCCATTATTGTGGGGTGGAAAACCGATAATAACGAATGAAAGCGATTCTCCGGATTTGCCCTTGCGGTCCTCTCCGCCCGTAGGCCCCAGATCACAACCAAGCGCCACAATTAATCCCGATATGAACCGCCCGGCGGGACCGGACACTCCGGCGCCCGATGTGTCCGGGCGGTCGCGCTCATCAGATTCAAGCGGCATTCTTCCGCCGTCTGCACCGGTATTCGTCGGTTTGAGGGACAGACTCCTGGCTCGGGTACCTGATAATAACCTTGATCCTATTTATTGCAGAGCTCCGTACAAAGCCGTTTGGTTGAAGAATATCCCTCCTCTATATCGGGCGCCTGAGCTTCCGGGGGAGGGTGTGTGGCAGTCACAGGGAATGCCTGCCGGGCCTGATGGTCAACCACTGATGTATCGGACCAGCTATCGGCCCAGCGCCGAACATGCCAATGCAATAGTGCACATGCTTCTTTTCGACATGAAACGTGTTTCAATGAGTCTGTTTATCGGGTCTTCGGAGCCTGGAGGTTCTGAGCGGACTTCTACTGTTCGACGTGAGGACCGACCAAATCTCGTGGCTGTCACTAATGCTCTCTGGAAGCAAAAGCATTCAGGAGAAGGGGGCACGATTTTCCGCGGACAGGTAATCAAAAAGCTGGCTCCAGGCCTGGCCACGATCGTGTCTTACAAAGATGGGTCGGTAGATATACTCGAATGGAATGACGGAATACCTGTATCGCTGGTTAATGATGCCAAACAACTTAGACATCTAATAATCAAGGACGGCAAAGTCGTAGACTCAATCGTGAAGGGTGGCAAGAGGGAAGATGCTGAAATTGGCCTGGGCTATTTGCTTTCCGAAAACGAAGCAGATACCAGCGGACCGTCGTCTTGGTACGGTTATGGAGGATTCCAGCCTCAGGCAAATTTTGGAGCGGACTGGTTCATAGCTACTCGAAGCGCCTTTGGGATCCGCGCCGACGGGAACCTGGTTTTTGCTGCCGGTCACCACATAAGTACTAAAGATATGGCCAAGGCCCTAGCCCTCGCCGGCTGCGAGCGAGCTATTCACGGTGATGCTAACCCTCATAATGTCCTAGGCAACATTTATCATATAGGCGGCGATGGTCTGATCGTGAGAAAGTCAAGGTTGTCGCCGGAGCAGAAAACTTACACGCTCGATCGTTATGTTGATAGGAGTTACGCCAGCGACTTTTTTGGATTTTTTATCTGGCGTGATGAAAAGGATTCCTCGTGACGTGTATTCTGATAGCGCTCATCTGCATGATCTCCTGGATCAATGTCTCGGTATTAACCGCCGACGCTTCATGTAACGTCGAAGCCGCGGGATGGACGCAAACCTATGAGGCACTCGCGCGAGGAATCGAGAGTTGTCGCTATTTGAAACAAGAATCCATAACCGCTCGTATTGAGCAGGAATTGGAGAAGGAACCACGCCGACCTATGGCTCAGTCTGTACAGGAAGTGCTCAAAGAAAGATCTAGTTCTTTAGAACAAGCTAAAACAATGTGCCTGGAACTTGCCGAGCGTGAGCGGTCGGCCTATGCTGAATGGCGGAGATGTGCAGGTGCCGGAGCAGGTCGCCGCGGCCGTCACGATTTGCAGGGTCCTGACGGCGTAGCTCGTCAACGTAACGAGCTTCTGGCTTCATTACAGGACGTTCTTTTGGACGAAGCGTATGCTCAATATAAGAATTATCGGGACCCCTCTCGCGGTTCATATACAACCTCCGACCAGAATCCGTACGTGAGTGGTCAGACTCTTTGGCCGCGTTAGCGGCGGCGCGTTATTACTGTCGAGATACGGACAATATTGTTCTTCGCAGTTGCCGATTCTTAATATCACCGAAATTATATACAAAATGACAATCTTCAATAGATTATCCATAGATTTCCCGGAAACTCTTGCCGGACAATTTAGACCAGTACTACTTTGTGCAATCCTAGCGATCGCTGTTTCCATTATGGGTGCCGATCCTCTTGTCGCTTCTGATAACGCCAGCTACTCCCGCGGCGGCTATATACTGCCACCAGATATACAGAAACAGGGTTTCGAATTTGCTGGTGTTCAGATCCCCTTTAATCATCAAGAAGTCTCTCTTCGTATATTGGATCAGCTGAATTATCTTCTCATGGACCGTCGAGCATTGCTGATGGAGTGGTTCGACCGGATAGCCCTTTACGGTCCAATGATAAGGAAAACATTATCTGAAGAATCGGTTCCCGAAGATCTCATCTATCTGGCTGTTGTGGTTAGCGATCTACTGCCTTCTTCCCGTACCCGCCTGGGCGGTGTGGGTTGGTGGTCGCTGGTAACCGTTAAGGAAAAAAGAAACCAGCCCCAAAATCAATGGACTTCGACCAGTGAATGGGACGACCGCAGAGATCTAGTGATTTCCACGCGAATTGCCGGCGGAATTTTGAAGACGCTGGTTCGGCGGAACAGCAATACTGATTGGTTAATGGCAATGTGCGCCTATGCGGATGGAACCGACAAAATTGATGAGGTAGTGAAAAAAAATCCAAAATTCTCTTACTGGGACCTGGTGCTGCCGTCGTATTCGGAGGCCCTCATACCGCGGCTAATCGCTATTAAAATTATAGACACACATAGAAGTTTTTACAGAGTGGATGTCACTCCTCTGCCCCCTCTCACCTGCGACTACCTGGATCGAGTGAAACTGCTCAAAGACTTGCCCTTGCACCTCGTAGCGAAGTGGTGTGGAACAGTTCCCAGAGCCATATGGGAGCTTAATCCCGGGGTCGATCCTTCTTTCGGGTTTATTCCAAAAGCAAACAAAACTCATCCCGCGGGCTTCCCCCTGCGAGTGCCTAAAGGCGCGGGCCTCAAAGTTCGACAATTGCTTGTAACCGAGGGATTTCTTGGTGGGTGATACCGACCGTCCACCGAAGAATGCGGAAGATCCTAACCCCTCAGTCAGGAGGGCGTAGGATTGTCATTACGAGGCCGTCAGGCCGTGGCAATCTCAGAAGTTTTGGCAGATTGCTTCGCTCCGCTCGCAATGACATTCTTTGGCCGCCTTACTTCTCGTTCCCAGGCTCTGCCTGGGAACCAGGAAAATATTCAACGAAAACAAACGAGATCATACCACCGATCAAACTGTCCGCATCAGTAACAATTGGGCTCGGGTTGATGACATGTTTTTGCACGTCAAAATCAAGACTGATGATAAAAACAAAGACTTTAAAGCTTATCATTGCGCCAATTGTGGGGCGTACATCACTAACTCAGCAGCATTAATAAAGATCAATGGAGCGGGTGAGCACTCTTTTGTGAATCCCGCAGGCATCCAGTGTAATTTCCGGACGTTCGTTGAATGCAGCAACATCCTGATCTCCGATGAACTGTTCCTGCAACACACATGGTTTCCCGGATATGCTTGGCGTTTCCTCGTTTGTGGCGCTTGCTCCCAGCATTTGGGATGGAAATACGACTCTGCAAAAAAAGGAGCGGTACCTGAAGAGTTTTTCGGCGTGCTGGTAACTGCCGTAGAAGAAGCCTCACAGGTGAGTTAGCAGATTAGAGCAATTGCCAAGAGTTTTGTCCGATTCGAGGTGGTCTTATATCGTCATTCCGGCGTAAGCCGGAATGCAGTCTTTTCAATCCCGCGGCACGCGGGACTGGACCCCGGCTTTCGCCGGGGTGACGGGTCGCGAGAAGCTCATTATTTTTTGCAATTGACTATATAGCGTTCCTAACATGTTGTGCGGATCAAACATCGCTGCTGGGCAACACGGCAACTCTCACATCGTTATTGATTTTGAGAATTGCTTCACCCGTTAGCCTGCCATGCTCAGCAAAAACCTCTTCATGTGAGTGAGACCTGATACAATCCCGCCCAGCCATCCGCCAATGCAGCCAGCCAGAAAAATCTCGGCACTAGGGACCTGGTCCACAGTGATCCTGTAATAGAGGAAAAAATCCAGGGCCAAGAATGAGATTACACCAGCCAGGATGAAAATACGCATGAAATTTCGCTCTGATACTGGCATGTATCGCCCGATTAAATAGAACACCAGCATTTGCATGCCTAAACACAGTGCGAATCCCCTGAAACCCGCCTTTAAAAGGAAAAGGATGTCCATCAGGCATACACTCGGGACAAATGGATAGGTCTAACATCGCCGCTGGTAGGCGGGGGGACCAGCAACTGCAAATCGACGTTCAGCCACTGGTAATCAGGGTTTAATTCTCTCGGTTTTCCGTCATGAGGTGCCTCTGAGTGTTCGTTGCGTTGATATGTGACCAGAAAAATCCCAACACCGTAATCCGGCGTTCTATCAATTAGGTAGGCTTTAACAAAATCCTTTACTCTGAGGTTGGTCATGCGAGCAAGCGCTCTGATCTCCTCACTGGTAAGTTTAATCAGCACGTATTTTGATACGCCTGATTCGGAAATTCGAATAAGTGTCCGAGATTCCGATGAGGAAACATAAACAGTTGAAATGAAATCAAAACGCGCGAGATATTGGGCCGCGACCAGTCCGGCTGTCCTTCTACCGCCGACTGTGTGGTGCAGTCCGTAGTATTCATAGAGTTTCTGTTGAAGGATATCGCCTTCTCTCTCCCCGCGTTCGTACAAGCTCCTGGAGATATACTTCAAATAGCGGCCAAGATCTTCAGCGGCATTGGCAACGGGCCAATCTATTCTTACATGAAAATGGGAAAGCCCAAACCGGTACCTTGCCCGTATTGAAGGGTCACGCTGAATTAACAAAGCATAATCGGCCGGAAGCAAACTCTTGAGCAACGATACGAATTCCGAATCCTCGAAATAGCGCATGCGCTGGTGAAAAACATCCTGCAAATCGAACAGAGCCAATAAACCGAAATTTTCCTTTGTTACTTTGTTCGAATCGAAAAAACGGATCTGCGACTTGGATTCCGTGGGCAAAATATCCTCGGCAAAAATCACGATGAAAGAGCGTTGATCCGGATATTCCGGGCCATGAATTTTTGCTCGCGGTTTCAATTGGCGCATTTCTACAAAAGGGTATTCCTTCTTGCTCCCTTTGAATGCTTTGTATGACTCGATAAGGGATTCAGTGAGAAGGATACTGTCCAGTTCGTCTCGAAGGAAAAAATACAGGCACCGGCGAAATCTCTCATTCCATGAAATCTCATTCCGTCGGAGGAAGGTCATTGGCAGCTGTCCTTTTTCACCGATTGGGTAGCATTGATTATTATGAAGTGGAGATAATCTACAGAATGCCGGTCATGAAAGAAGCCAGGCAATCCACCGCTCTGGTCCACAGCGGGTGGTAATTTCACCACTACCGTTTTATATTACATAGCAGACGAGGGGGTCCTCTTGCAACATCTCACTAGAATGAGGTAACAAGGAGACTGATATTAGGAGGACATGAAAACCATGGATGATAATAACGAGGCAAAAATATCAGATGATGCTTTGGGACGCGAGGAAAATGAGAACGAAGAGGATTTTGCGTCCCTTTTTGAGTCCACTGAGGCGGTAAGAAGCAAACGCATTCAACAGGATAGCAAAATCAGTGGAACAGTAGTCTCTATTAGCGATGAATGGGTCTTCGTCGGTATCGGCGGCAAGAGCGAGGGGGTGATTGCTCGTTCGGAATTCGTGGATGAAAACGGCCCGATAGAAATAAAACTGGGCGATCCGGTCACGGCCTATGTCGTGAGTACCAGGGACGGAGAAATACGCCTGAGCGTCAAAATGACTGCTGCAGCGTCAGAAGAGGCAATTAGAGATGCCTTCCGAAGTGGTGTCCCGGTAGAAGGGCTTGTCGCTGCCGAGCGGAAAGGCGGTTTTAGCGTCAGCCTGTTTGGTAAGCAGGCATTTTGCCCTTATTCACAAATGGATTTGCAGGCTGCGGGTAGTCCCAGCGATTATATAGGGAAGCGTTACACTTTTCGCATCTCGGAGTATTCCGAGCGAGGCCGCAATATTGTTATTTCCCGGAGAGACATTCTTGAGGAAGAACGTGCACAGAAGATCGCTGAACTCAAAAAGAACCTGAAATCGGGAGACATCGTCACCGGCACCGTTCGGGTTCTTACTCAATTCGGGGCCTTCGTAGACATTGGCGGTGTAGACGGCCTGATCCCCATGTCCGAGCTTGCATGGCACAGAGTGAGCGAGGCCTCCGACGTGCTCAGCCAAGGAGATTCGGTCACGGTTCAAGTGATGAATGTCGATTGGGAGAACAGGCGGATTTCACTCAGTCTCAAGAGGACTCTTGAGGATCCATGGGATACGGTTGCAGAACGCTATTCTGAAGAGAATATCGTGTCGGGTAAAGTGACCAAACTAATGAATTTCGGAGCTTTTGTTGAATTGGAGCCCGGCATTGAGGGACTCATTCACCTTTCTAATCTCGGATTTGGCCGACGTGTTAATCATCCAAAAGAGGTCTTGTCGACCGGAGACGAGGTCGAAGTGCGAGTCTTAACGGTGGACAAAGAATCAAAACGAATCGGGCTTGAATTGATTTTGGCAGGGATGGAACCGGAACCGGCGGTCACTGAAGGGACAGTAGTCTCAGGTGTGGTGGACAGTGTCAAAGATTATGGAATATTTGTTAGCTTGCCCGGCCGCAAAACCGGCTTGCTCCACGTCTCCGAGATTAGCGATGGCAAGACCGGCGACCTAAGAAAAAGGTTTGCCTTGGGATCTGAGATTGAAGTTCAAATCTTGTCAATTGACCCTGAAACGCAAAAAATCTCGCTGAGCACCAAAAGCCTCAGCAATAGGGCTGAAGAATCCAATGTCAATGATTTCATGAAGGGGAAGGGCAGGGGATCTTCTTTTGGCACTCTTGGTGATATTTTGAAGGAGAAAATGAAATAGCGCGTTGCATAAGGAGAAAATGCTTCGACCATAATCCGCATAAAAGAGCTCACGAAGAAATTCGGCCATTTAACAGCCCTCGACAATATAACTTTGGAAATCGGGACGGGAGAGCTGTTCGGATTACTTGGCCCTAACGGGGCAGGTAAGACCACCCTGATTTCGATCCTTTCAACAATCCTTGCACCCACCTCCGGTCTTGCATCGGTCTGCGGCCATAACGTTCGTCTCGAAGAAGATGCTGTGAGACAATGTATCGGGATCGTTTTCCAGGACCCCAGCCTGGATGACGAATTGACGGGCGAGGAGAACCTGGATTTCCACGGTCGGCTGTATGGGTTGGACGCCAAGACTCGCAATTCGCGTATCGAAGAAGTACTGGGGCTGGTCGATTTAAGGGACCGCCGGAACGATCTGATCAAGAGCTACTCAGGCGGAATGCGCCGACGTCTCGAAATTGCGCGAGGACTGATGCACATGCCTCGCGTCCTGTTCCTTGACGAACCGACTCTTGGGCTGGACCCGCAAACTCGGCGAAAAATTTGGGCCTATATAAGGGACCTGAAAGAATCGTTCGGCGTCGCCATTATCCTAACAACGCATTATATGGATGAAGCCGATCAGTTGTGCTCGCGAATCGCGATAATAGACAGAGGAAAGATCGTGGCAATGGATACTCCGGAACGATTGAAGGAGAGCCTCGGAGGCGATCTGCTCGAATTGACTACGCCGGATTCCAATGATGAATTTCTTGAGCGCCTCCGTGCATTGGAAGATCTCAAGAACATCTCAGCGCAGGAAGGAACAGTCCTCCTAACTGTAAAGAACGGCGAATCTGTTATCCCCAAGGTTTTCGAGATGGCACAAGCCCTATCTGTGGGGATCACCTCCGTTTCGTTGCGCAAACCCAACCTCGAAGATGTGTTCATCAAATTGACAGGCCGCGAGATCCGTGACGAACCCGTCACTGAACCCAAAGAACGTATCAGAATATTCATGCGAACGAGAATGCGATGAATTCCGCTGTCACCGTGCATACCCTATGGTTGAGAGAGATCATACGCTTCAGGAGGAATCGCAGCAGATTGATCGGCTCTATGGCTCTGCCTCTATTGTTTTTGGTTGTGTTGGGCAGCGGTTACGGTCGGTACTTCAGCTACAGAAGCAACGTGTCCTACATGGAATATATAGGACCTGGGATTATCGGCATGTCGCTACTCTTTTCCGCGATGCTCGGGGGAATAAGCGTACTTTGGGATAAACAATTCGGGTTTCTGAAGGAAATATTGGTCGCGCCTGTGAGCAGAACCGCCATCATGGCCGGAAAAACCCTCGGGACGGTGACCACGGCAATGATCAAAGGCGCGGTATTTCTAGTCGCTCTTGTGGCAGCCGGTCTAGTAAAATTCGATCCGATAGGCATCTTGATAGCATTAGTTTTTATGTTCCTTATTTCCACTGCATTTGTCAGCCTCGGGATAGCTGTGGCGGCTCAGATGACCGACCCGCACGGTTTTCAGCTGATCATGAATTTCTTGACAATGCCGGTGTTTTTCTTATCGGGAGCGTTGTTTCCTCTGGACAGCGTGCCTGAATGGCTTTTTATGATAGCTCACCTGAATCCGCTAACCTATGGCGTTGACGGGATGCGTTACGCCCTTGGTGGACCGCACCACTTCGCACCGCTAACTGACTTCCTGGTTCTTCTGATTTTTTGGGGAATTACAACGTTAGCCGGAGCATTACTATTTCGAAGAATGTCGGTCTGATCAAATTCCCCAAATCGGAGGACGATTATTGTCTCTATTCTTTCAACGGGATCACGTGCAAATAGTCGGCTATGGGTTTCTGAATAAATTCCAGATCCTTGTGTGTTAAGTGGGCTGGGGCCATCTGGCGCATTTCCTGTTCCGATAAGACCAGCTCGCCGCTTTCGGACGCCAGAATGATGCGGAAGGGGAGGTCTAACCTTCGTTTCACACGCTCGGGAATTCCAAAACCATAATTAATGTGACCGCTCCCTGCTATGACCACCATCACAGCATCTTTGCCCTTAGGGGAGCTGAGGAATTCCACAACAGCTCGCGCCATTGTTGCATCACGGAGCGCCTGAGCCAGAACTATATTATCCAGGCTCTTGGCTTCAAAAGCTTTATGAACTCTCAGCCTGAGTCGGAGGAGTCGACCGTTTAACGGATCGATTTGCTCCAAATCTTCGGGGAGCGATGCTTTTTCTTTCGGGGATAAACCTGCCAAACCTTCTCTAGCAATTTTGTGGACTAAATCATCAGGAGCATTAAGTCCAACAACGCGAATCCCGAGATCCCGCGCAGTCGTCAGAACCGATTCGTAATCCTTCAGATTGGTCCAATGTTCTTTGCCCAGTTCTCTGATAAGGTCGTTGATACTTTGCTTACCGGAAACCCAGCGGTCGAGGACAGCCTGCTGTTGAGTTGAGAACATCTCCATTCCCAACGCCAGTTTCAGCCCACGTCCCTTCAGGCGGTTCAGAACTTCTGCCTGGAGCTTATGGTGCCGGGCAATGGTATGGACTTCGCCGAGGTAAATAATTTTTGTATCGGCCAAGTCGTCGAGCATTGTCTCCATCTCGACCGGCTCTCCCATCAGCACATCTATAATGAAAGGAGAATCTGGGTCCAACGCGTGCACCACCGCAGGTATTGCATGAATCGCAAATAGAAGGATACCCCCCAAAAATGCCAATAGCTTAATCAAAACAATGAACCTGTAAATCGGATCTCAAAGTCATTGAATTCCCCTGTGGCTCGTTCTTCTTGGATTTGTACTTGTTCGACCTGGCTCGCAGGCGGTCCTTTGCGGCACCATGTAACAACGGAATCCACGTCTTCTTGCTTGCCTTCAAACGTGGCTTCGACCCGACCGTCAGGAAGATTACGGACCCACCCGTACACCCCTTTGCTTAGAGCGACATCTCTGGTGTAGTACCGGAAGGCCACTCCCTGAACCCTTCCTGATACGATCACTTTTCGCCGTACAACAGACATCTGTGCCCCCAATTCAAATTCCAGCCAATTTTCGAAAATCATCTTCGGTCATAATTGTTACCCCCAGTTCACGGGCTTTGTCCAGTTTGGAACCCGGATCGATTCCAACGACAACATAGTCGGTTTTTCGGCTGACCGATCCTGTGACTTTTCCGCCCACAGCCTCCACAGCCGCCTTGGCATCTGATCTTTCTATGGAAAGCGAGCCGGTAAAAACTATTGTTTTGCCTGTTAAAGGAGTCTCTTTCTCACTTTCAAGTGCCGGTAAAGGTGCGGATTTGATCCCTGCACTGAGAAGCCGCTGAATCATTTCCACATTTCTGTGTTCCCGAAAGAACGACGTCACACTTTGAGCCACTTCCGGACCTATTCCATGCACATGCTGGAGGACATTGACGTTCTGTTTAGACAGGGCATCCAGGTCCCGAAATGCCTGAAGCAGGAGCCGTGCGACATGTTCGCCCACCAGCGGAATCCCCAGGGCGTAAAGGAAGCGATCCGCTGATACCTCTTTAGATCGTTCGAGCGCTTCCAGAATGTTGGATGCGGATTTATCAGCCATTCGCTCCAGTGACGCCAATGCGTCCTTGCCTAAGAAATAGAGATCGGCCGGTGTACGGACAAGACCACGGTCGACAAGTTGGTCAACGAGCTTGTAGCCCAAGCCCTCTATGTCCATAGCGCCTCTGGAAGCAAAATGCCTTATGGTCTCTTTAATCCGGGCAGGGCAGGAAACATTTACGCATCTTTTCGCAGCCTGCCCCGGCAGCCGAACGGCTTCAGAACCGCACACCGGGCATTTATCGGGAATTGAATACGGTTGGGATTGATCGGGCCGCAATTCTCGAACGACCTTCACTATCTCCGGTATGACATCGCCGGCTCGCTGAATGACTACTGTATCGCCTTCTCGAATGTCCTTGCGGTCAATTTCATCCTGATTGTGCAGCGTGGCTCGACTGACGGTTACCCCCCCCACGGAGACCGGCTCCATGAGGGCTAGAGGGGTGAGGGTGCCGGTACGCCCCACATTCACGTCTATTTTCAAAATCTTTGTCATTGCCTGCATCGGCTCGAATTTGAAAGCCACAGCCCAGCGGGGGGAACGGGTCTTCAAACCCATAGCTATTTGGTCTGTCAATGAGTTAACTTTAACGACAGCCCCGTCGATTTCATAAGGCAGGTGTTCCCTGATTTCTTGGAGTTTCCGATAATGCTCCAGAACTTCCTCAATATTTCTGCATAACCGGGTATTCTCAAGATTGGCCGGCACTCCGAGCGTTGCCAGAGCCCCAAGCAATTCCATGTGCGTGCCGGGCAAGTTGGGTTCAGCCCGACCAACCCCGTGTGCGCGAAATTTTAACGGCCTCTTCGCTGTAACTCGCGGATCCAACTGGCGTAGAGAACCCGCGGATGCGTTACGAGGATTCGCAAAAGCCGGCAAACCCGCTTCATCGCGGCCGCGATTAAGCTCATCGAAATCGGCTCGATTCATATAAATTTCCCCCCGCACGTCCAGGAGAGTGGTTCTGCTGAACCAACCTGCGGACTTCAGTCGCAGAGGAATCGCCTTAACAGTGCGCACATTCGCTGTAACATCTTCGCCAATGTAACCGTCGCCGCGCGTGGAACCCGATACTAGGAATCCGTTCTCATAAACGAGTTCGAGAGCAACCCCATCCAGTTTGGGTTCCACAACATAATCGATGCGTTTCGTATCACCTAGAGTTCGTCCCACACGTTGGTCGAATTCCCTAATTTCCGACTCTTCGAATACGTTGGAAAGAGAAAGCATCGGCAAGGCATGAGGAATTTCACCGAACTTCTCTAACGGCTGCCCGCCTACACGCTGGGTGGGAGAATCAGGCGTGATCAGTTCAGGGTAAGTCCGCTCAAGTTCCTGCAATTTTCTGAACAGGAGGTCATATTCCGCGTCAGTTATTTCAGGGCTGTCCAGCACGTAGTAGAGATTATCGTGACGCCGAATCTCTTCGCGGAGTCGATTGATTTCCTCGATAGCTTGTTCAGGAATACTTCGGTCCGGCATTGATGGTTTTCTTATTACGTAGTCACGTCTTGCTCTTTATCATATGAGGCATGCTCTGTTTTTTGGCAAGAATAATAGCGGCCAAAAAAAAGACGGCTCAATGGAGCCGCTCAAAAAAACATGTAATCAATATCAATCAAATCTGCTTTTGAGGTGAAACAGGACTACTATTTCTTGGGCCATTTTCCGGAGAATCTTACCCTAATTTCTTTGCCTTTTTCATCTTTGAAGAGCGCATTCCCGTTGGTCACGTCAATCGGGAAAGCGAAATCACCCACTGTGTCCCACCATTTCTTGACCAGTTCTCCTGCGGTCGTTTTCATCTCTTTCATCCGGGCGACATTGCCCGTCCCGACACTCAGGTTACCGACGGTGGGCAAGGTCTCGCTGGCCACGACAACACGCAGTTCATTTGTCTTTCCCCCCGGGATCCATTGATGTTCGTACACCATTGGGGTTGCAATCTCAAACCCATCAAAAGAGGCCGTAAATGAAAGTTCGTCGAGCATGACAGGCGCTTTCCCAGAGTTTTTAATGGTCAGTACATATGCTATATTTAGCATTGCTCCGACAGCCAAGTCTTTTCCTGTCTCTTTTTCGTTCTTATACTCAACTCTCGGTTTCACGAAAAATGGCTGAATAGCCGCAACTTCAACTCGGTCTAAAGTGATAACCGGCTGCTGAGCCATAGCCGGTAAAATGGTGAATACAAGTGCCGCCACGATAGCCACGATTATCGTAACCGCTTTTTTCATAGTCTCTCCTTCCTCCACTGGCTCATTAACCGATCCAACGTTTGCGTCTTTTGTAATGTTTGACGTCTCTGAAGCTCTTTCTACCTCCAACATCGGTGAGTCCGAGATAGAAATCCCGTATGTCCGGGTTCTCCCTAAGCTTCTCGGACGAGTCGTCCATGACGATGCGCCCATTTTCCATAACGTACGCATGCGGAGCAACGGTCAGAGCAAGTTTTACATTTTGTTCCACCAGGAGAATGGGAATTTTCTCTTCTCTATTGAGGCGTAGAATGATTTCGAAGATCTCCTTTATGAGTAAAGGAGCCAGACCCATCGAAGGCTCATCCAGCAGCATCAGTTTCGGTTGAGCCATCATGGCTCTTCCGATCACGCACATCTGCTGCTCCCCTCCGCTCACGAACCCTGCCATTACATTCCGGCGTTCATGTAGCCTCGGGAAATAGTGGTAAACCATTCCGAGGCGTTCTTTTATGCCGGTCGGTCGCAGATGACCTCCCACAATAAGGTTCTCTTCGACGGTGAGATGCTCGAAAACACGTCTCCCTTCGATAATCTGAATGATCCCCCTAAGCGAGATTTGCTCTGCGGGCAGTTTATGAATTCGCTCACCCATGAATTCGATACTGCCGTCGGTAACCTCACCGTCTTCGTGATTCAGAAGACCTGAAATCGCCTTGAGCGTTGTGCTCTTTCCCGCTCCATTGGCGCCCAAAAGGGCGACTATGGCTCCCGCGGGAACTTCGATGGAAACTCCCTTTAGAACCAGGATTACTTCGTGATATCTAACCTCAATATTATTGATTTTCAGAATTTTGCTATTCTCAGCCACAACCTTCTCCCTCTCCGGTTGGACGTGCCTGCAATACCTCTGCTAAAAAAGGCTGATTCGCTTAGTTACCGCAGATTACCAGCCGAGCCAGCTTTCCCATTTGTCAGGAAATTTTTCCTTCATATTCATCTGCTGCAACAGAACGATCTTGCCGTCCTTTATTGTATAAAGGTTCACAATAGGACTTGGCCTATGATCTTTATCTGTGATCGTGGTGCCAGGCCGTCCTAAAGCATTAGGGGTATTAAACGGATACCAGTCTCTGAACGATTCAAGAGCCGCCTTTAATGAGGGACCGTCGAGGTTTCCTTTCGCTGCACTCAGTGCACCGGCAGCCATGGAAACTTTCAGCCAACCCTGAACAGTTCGGATAGTCCTTTTCTCAATCGGAACGTCAGAGTTAATTTTCTTGCAATATTCCAAGACCTTATCCATTAATGGGACATCCATTCCAATAAACGCGCAGGAAGTTGCGCCGATGCAGCCCTCGCCGGCTTTTTCAGTCATTTTCAACAAGTTCTGGTCAAAGCCCCAGTTATTAATTATGTGATCAACATTCAAGCCCAAAGCGTATGCATCCTTGACTGTGGTGGCAACGGACATAGTAGTATTGCCATGCCACATCACATTCGCCTTCTCTTCCTTCGCGGCCGCAACCTGACTCTTAGCGTCGAGAGCTGTCAAGGAGACGTCCAGATCTTTTCCGACTTCTATCCCGAGCAATTGAGCCTGATCTTTAATTGCCTTAATAGGCGCACTGGAATAGGGTGAGGCGAACATATAAGAACAGACCAGCTTTGGCTTTTGGCCCGACTCTCTGGCTTGTTTCCACTTGTCACTCTTTTTCCAGACCTCTTCGAACCAAGCAGTGAGCGCTGCTCTGGCATTGGTGGAATAATCAGTACTATAAATGAAATTGTACGGCGTCTTGGAAGGATCGCACAAATTGCCTGATAAGGAATCGGAGATCGTCACCATTTTGTCTTTGTTAACCGTGGGAGAAAGCGCTTCCGTATCTCCGGTCCCCCACTGCAATAAAAGCGCGATCTTGTCATGATCTTTGAAACGCTTGTATAAGATGTTAGCTTCCGGCAACCTGTATCCATAATCATGCAATAGAAGTTTGATTTTCTTCCCGTTAATACCACCCGTATCATTGATGTAGGCAACGCACTCTTTAACTCCCAATGCAGCGTCTTTTCCCACGTCAGATGTTGCGCCGGTCAAATCATTTATCGACCCGATCTTAATTTCGTCCGCTGCGAACACCGTGAAACACAGCAACATGGAAGCCACGGTTAACAGCAGAATCCTGCCAATCCTCATACTACACCTCCCTCTCCTTCGTGATTAATAACTACTTGTGACATAGATCTCGTTTGACTCATCGAGCACGATCACCCCCTTCCGATTGACAAAACATCACTTTCCTGTGTAAGAAAAAGGCCAGAGATTGAAATAGTTCTTTAATTGCCAATACCTATAACTCAATCCATTGGATTCGTAGATTAGGAAGAAAATAATCGCCAGACCGAACGCCGACTCTTTGAAGAAAATGAATTTTGTAGTGACCCACCCCAAATTTGGATAGGACTCCATAACGATGTCGCTCACGCCGAGTACCATTATTTCTAAAGCTTTGAATATTAAGACTACGAAAGCGGAACCGAAAACGAGCCCCTGAATACTTCCCACACCGCCGATTAGGATGATTCCCACCCAAAGAAGTGAATAGAACCATTCATAATGTTCCGGACTTACGAAAAAGAGAGCGCTTATGTAAAAGGAACCGGCGATTCCGGCAAAAAATCCGGCGGCAAAAAAAGCCAACAATTTGTAGAGTACAATGTTCACGCCCATAGTCTCAGCGGCAATGTCATTGTCGCGAATTGCCACCCATGCACGTCCGAGTTTTGATCGCAACAAATTGCCCATCGCCAAGAGGCACAGAATTACTAGGGCTACGGAGAAATAATAGATCTCAATATCAGACTCGATGGGCCATGGCCCAAGTTTCAGGGTTCCAGGCGGCAGCGAAAACGATTGACCCCGTCCGCCTATTTGGCTGACGTACTGAGTGATGATTAGCGGTACGGTGATCCATTGTGCGGCCATTGTCGTCATAATGAGATAGAATCCCTTGACTCTAGCCGAAGGTAATCCAAACAGAACCGACCATAGGCCGGCTATAATTCCAGCGCAGATCATGCTCAGAGGATATGCCACTCCCGCATCGATAAACGACTGGGGCCATGGGACAAACAACACCATATATGCGCTTGTGTAAGCTCCTACGGCAACAAAGGCCGCATGCCCGAGGGTTATTTGGCCGCAGTAGCCAATGAGAAGCTGTACGCCCAGAGCTGCCAGGATGTAATAATTGATCGTGTAAGCGACGCTTAACCACTGGGCATCGACTAGAAAGGGAAAAGCAACAAGCAAAATCAACATGAGGATCATCTTCCCTTTTATAAAAGGGGTGCGCCACCACTTCTGATCCTCGGCATAAGATTCAAAATATGTACCGCAGGGGAGATGACTCATTAGCTATACCCTTTCTATTCTTTCCCAGCCCCAAAGGCCGTAGGGCTTGAACAACAAAAAAACGACCATAAAAATGAATGGAGCGATCTCTTTGATTCCGCCGGGGAAGTACCGGTCAAGGTAACCACCTGCCAGATTTTGCAAAATGCCTATGGTTATGCCCCCGACGATAGCGCCTGGGACCGAATTGAGCCCTCCGAAAACCACCACCGGTAGGACGAGCAAGCCCAACAAGCTCACCGAGTAATTCAGCCCGTTGATGTTCCCCAACAGTGTTCCACCAACTCCTGCCGACATGAACGCGATCCCCCATGCGAGCGCATAAACGAACTTGGCGCTAACCCCAAGCGAAAGAGCGGCCATTTCGTCATCCGCACAAGCCTGCATCGAGAGTCCCCAGCGGGTATATTTAAAAAATGAAACGAAGACGACCATAAGGATCAGAGAAGCGATAAAGCTCCATAGATAAACCTCGCCGATTGCTATCCCACCCACGCGTATTGGATCGATGGAAAAGATTCGAGGAAAAAAGATCTGCGTATCCGTATCCCAAATAATAAAAACCATTCCCTTAAAGAAGAAGGACAGACCAACCGTTACCATGATCACGGCCAAGATCGGCTCGCCTATCATCTTTCTCAGGAATATACGTTCTGTAAGCAGGCCCAGAATCACACCGGTGATGAGTGTGCAGACAAGGGCTACCAAAAATGCCGCGTTGACGGGCATAAAAGTCACGAACCGTTCGTACAAACCGAGACAGACATAGCCGCCTATCATGGTCAGCTCGCCCATGGCCAAGTTCAAAACACCGGAGCATTTGTAAATCAGCACCCATCCAAGGGCCACAAGCGCAAAAATGGAACCGAGCATGACACCGGTAACAACAAGCTGCAAAAAGAATTCCATTTACTTCTTTGCTCCTTCCTCAGCGACATCATGCAGCCTTAGATCAGTCTTAATCTGAGCTACTCTGCCATCTTCATAAGTGATATTGGTATCCATATGGACTGTGTCGGCCTTGGTATACAGGGCGTCGATAATGTCCTTGTAACGGTTTTCCACAAATGCTCGGCGGATTTTTCTGGTGCGGGTTAACTCGTCATCGTCAGCGTCGAATTCTTTGTACAAATTAGCAAATTTGAGAACTTTGGCCGGTTCAGGCAAAGTCCTGTTCAGTTCTCTTATGGCTCGTTCAACTAGAGAATAAACTTGCGGAATTTGGGAGAGTTCGGGGTAGCTGGTGTAATTAATCCCATTGTCTTCAGCCCATTTGCCAACGGTGTTGTAGTCAATGCAAACAATCGCCGTGACATAAGGACGTTCATGTCCGACAACGAGCGCATCTCTCACGTACGGACTGAATTTAAGGCGGGCCTCGATAAACTGAGGTGAGAATTTCCTGCCATCATTGAGGATCATGACGTCTTTGGATCGGTCGAATACCACCAAATGCCCATCCTGATCGATAAAGCCGGTATCTCCGGAATAGAGCCAACCATCCTTAAGAGCCTTAGTCGTCTCGTCGTCCATCTTGTAATACCCGATGAAAACGGATGGGCTCTTGGATATAATTTCATCTTTTTCGGTGATCCGGACTTCCGTTTCCGGAATCGGGGTTCCTACCGTATCGAATTTGATGTCATTATCCCTGTGTACGACCGAAATACCCGCTATCTCTGTTTGGCCGTATATCTGCTTTAGATTCACTCCGATCGCATGAAAAAAACGAAAATGGTCCGGTCCCATTGCCGCTCCGCCGGTATAGGCATGGCGAACTTTACTCAGGCCGAGATGGTCTCGAATTTTCGAGTAGCAGACCCAATCAGCCAAGCGATTCATCAGTTTCCAGTAGAATGGGACTGGCTTCTTTTCAAACTTGAGCTCAGCTACGTGGTACCCTATTCTCATTGCGGCTTCATAGATTTTGCGTTTGATCCAAGTCGCATCCAGGTGCTTGACCTGAACTGTTCTCGTCATCTGTTCGTAAAGACGCGGTGGAGCAAACATTACATGCGGCCCGATTTCTCTAAGATTGTGCTGAGCTGTTTCGGGCTCTTCAGGAAAATTGATCGTGAAACCCACCTGCAGACCGCAAGATATTGCCATCATCTGTTCGCCGATCCATGCAAACGGCAAATATGAAACGAAATCGTCCTGGCGGGTACAAGGGTCTACTCTCATGAGATTTTGACCCATAGTGAGCATGTTGTAGTGCGTCAGAAGTGCCCCTTTGGGGAGAGCGGTTGTCCCGGAGGTATAAAACAGTAAACAAACATCTTTTCCGGTTGCTCCCTCAACCATTCTGTCAAACAAACCGGGATCTTTCTTTGATTTTTGCCTGCCGAGTCTCATCACATCCTTAAGATTAATGAGCATCGGATCGTCATAATGGCGCAGCCCTTTGGGATCATCATAAATGATCTTTTGAAGTTTCGAACACTTGTCCCGGATGGCGAGCGCTTTATCAACTTCTTCCTGCCCTTCGGCTATATAAAATTTGGCATCCGAATGATCGACTATGTATTGCACCTCATCCATAAGGCAGTCCTGGAATAGCCAGACTCCAATTCCGCCTGCACACATGGTGGCCATCTCCACCCAAAGAGCTTGAGGCCGGTTATCGCCGATCATGATCACCTTGTCATTCGGTTCCAGCCCCAACTCGACAAGCCCCAGCGCAATCCTTTGCACGTTTTCAAGATAATCGGCCCAAGTGATCGGCCGCCATATCCCGAACTCCTTTTCCCGCATGGCGACTCTCTTGTCGCCATATTTCCGGCACTGCCGGACGAGGAGCTTGGGCAAGGTCAGGTCTGCGGTAATGTCGATTTCACCTTCATAGTGTTGCTCATCTGCGGCTGACATATAGATCCTCCACCTCACCCAGATAGGCCTTGATAACTTCGGGATTTTCCTGTACCTCGGCGGGAGTCCCTTCGGCTATTTTCACTCCGAAATTCAGCGTCATAACCCGATCGGACAAATCCATGACAACTCCCATGTCGTGTTCAACCAGAATACAGGTAATCTTCCATCGTTCATCCTCATTGATATCTATGATGAATCTCGCCATATCCTCGACTTCTTCCAGATTCAATCCAGCCAGGGGTTCGTCCAAGAGAATGACCTCGGGTTGTAACGCTAGGGCACGGGCTAGCTCTATTCGTTTCTGCATTCCATAAGGGAGCATGCCGGTGACTTCGTTGCGGACAGCTTCGATTTCGAGCAAGTCTATTATTTCCTCCTCAATAAATTCCCTAGTCTTGATCTCCTCCTTCTTGGTCCTGCCCCAATAAATTGCGGAACTAACAATTCCGGATTTCAAATGAATGTGACGACCGAGGCGAATATTGTCTAGAACCGTCATCCCGCCGAACAACTCGATTTTCTGAAAGGTTCTGGACAATCCCATTGATGCCCGCTTATGTGGTGAATAATTTGTTATATCCACCCCTTTGAACAGAATTCGCCCTTTTCTGGGATGATATAGGCCATTGACGCAATTCATTAGGCAGGTCTTACCGGCGCCGTTAGGGCCTATTATTGAAAATATCTCGCCTCGTCTGACTTCAAAGCTAACGTTGGCCAGGGCCGAAACACCGGCAAATGCCAGAAAGAGATTTCTGGCTTCAAGTATTACTTCCGACATTCAGCTTTCCTTCAGATAGTGATCATTGATTTCCTTGATCCATCCTTCACAGCGGGATCTGTAGTTGATTGGATCGGCTCCGAAGAGGTACACCTATCCGAAGCCCCTTTTCCTTGATTCCCAGCCGATGATGGTGACCAACCAAAATGATAAGACTCACAAGCAAGATTAAAATTTTCTCTGGCGAGAGTTCTCAATTGACTCTCTGGGTGCCGTTAATGAACATGAACAACATCATCACAAAACCTAATCACGTAAAATTGTTGGTCTAAACGTAGCCACATCATGAATAAAATTGTAAACGGCCCTGTTTGAGGCAGAGAAGCCACTAATCACCTTTACAATCCTTCCATGAATAGGAGACCGAACTCTGACACAGTGACTACAAATTCCGCGTCATGAATACAATATAGCGGTCGGTTCGTCCGGGGTGATAACTCTCGAGATGCTGTAGAAGTCAAAAACTGCCGTTGGCTCAGGAGTAGTACCTCCGAAACGCCTGCCGATTGGTCGTTCTGGTAAAATGGCCGCGAGAATATCAATGCGTGCTACAGAGAAATTCGAATATATGAATACGAAGTGGACATCGCACCAAGAAGTTTCGAGACCAACTGTAATCATGAAGAAACTCGGGTTGAAAAGTCAAGCTGAAAAATGCTATATGGTATAGTCTTCAGTATGTACTACAATTCCGGCAATAGATTTTTTAGTCAAGAGATTACAGCCTCTACCCCTGGACAGATGGCTAATTTTGAATCGGCCAGATAGAACCGAGGGCAAACTGTAGGAGAATGCGCATGGAAGACGCCGTTCTGTTGAAGGAAATGCGAGATAATATAATGGTATTGACGATAAATCGTCCTGAGGCCATGAACTGTTTCGACATGTTTCTTCTCAAGATTTTCCGTAAAACCCTCTCCGAAATCGAATTTGATAACAGGATCAAAGTAATAATAATAACGGGTTCCGCAGCAGGAAAGAATGCTTTCAGCACGGGCGCGGATCTGAAAGAGCGGGCCGGCATGTCACCCGACCAGGTCCGCTTGTACATTACTACCATCCGGGACCTTTTTACAGCGGTGGAAGAACTGCCAAAGCCCGTTATAGCGGCCGTAAATGGTTATGCATTCGGAGGTGGGCTGGAGATCGCTCTGGCGTCTGATATAAGAATTGCCTCGAAAAATGCCGTGGTGGGATTGACTGAGACGAGCCTGGCGGTTATTCCCGGAGCAGGCGGAACTCAGAGGCTCCCGAGAATTGTCGGGCTGGCCCGGGCCAAAGAAATGATTTTCCGCGCCCGCCGCATCACTGCCCAGGAGGGACTTGCCATGGGGTTGTTCTTGGAAGTAGTCGAGCCGGAGAAACTTCTTGAACGGTCGTTCGAAATGGCGAATGAAATAGCGGCTAATGGCCCGGTCGCATTGGCTCAGGCTAAATATGCCATAAACAAAGGTGTCGAGGTGAGTCTGCCCGTCGGGCTCGCCATAGAATCCAACGCCTACGCGGTGACAATACCGACTAAAGACAGGATTGAAGGACTCACAGCATTCAGAGAAAAAAGAAAACCGATTTATGTCGGAGAATGATATTGGGACCAGGAGGTCGAACTGTATGCCGAATCACGAGTTGAGCTATCCGAAGAAAGTTCGCGTTGGTGATATAACCGTGCGAGACGGTTTTCAACATGAGGAGATCTGGATACCGACAGAAGCGAAACTCTATTATTTGGAAGAACTTATCCTTTGCGGGATCAAACACCTGGAAGTGACGAATTTTGGAAATCCGGTTCTGATGCCACAATTCAAAGATTCTGACGAATTGTTAAAAAAAATCAGGGATTCAAAGAAGATTTCAAAAGCAGGTATCAACTGGAGCGATTTGACCCTGACGGTAGTAACAATTCGGGAGAGATCGGTGGATAAGGCCATTCAGGCGAAGAAGGAAGGATGGGGTCCGGACCGCGTGCTGATGATGGTGTCGACCGATGAAGAACATCATTTTGCCAATTCGGGTACAACGCTCCCCGATTATTGGGAAGAATCAAAAAGGTGTATCGCGAAATGCAAAGAAGTTGGAATCAAGATGTGCGGCACGGTTTCCACTATCTGGGGGTCACCGATCTCAGGACCAACCCAACTGGAAGAGGCTGTTGAATTCAGCAAGAGGTGGCTTGATATCGGAGCTTCGGACATAGAGCATGCGGATCATGATGGCAGCGCCCCGCCGAATCAAGTTTACAAATATTATTCTATGATGCTCGACCAAATCCCGGATAAAGACTTACATATAGCCCATTTTCACGTGACCAGAGGGTGGGGTACGGCTAATTGTTTGGCCGCTTTACAGGCGGGCATCGAACATTTTGAAGCCACACTTGGAGGACTGGGAGGCCAGCCGGCCAACTTCTTGGATCGAGTTCCAGTTCCAGGAACCGGCGATTACTACTATCGTGACCCGCACGTCGTCGGTCTTCAAAGTATAGAGGATCTGGTTGTAATGATGGATGAAATGGGGATTGAAACCGGAATTGATGTTGATCGACTATTAGAGCTCGGCAGATTAATGGAAAGAACCATTGGGCGGAGACTGCGATCCGAAGCTATTATGAACGGGCGTATTCCGAAAGAACCACGTGTCGAGTTCAAGAGAAAAGGTTTGGCCGAGTTAAAAAAGAAGCTGAGGGAAGCTCCGGGCCAGAAATTCCCGGCGGATTGGCCCGAAAAATCTCAATATAAGGGAACAATATAGTCCTGACTACAAATGTCTCCTGCACGTCCAGTGCCGTAACAAGGAGGTATACTCATGCGGCCTTTGTGGGAACCATCAAAAGATCGTATCGAAAATTCCAACATGATGCGCTTTATCAAGTACGTCAACGAGAAGTACTCATTGCAAATCGACGGTTATCATCCACTCTATGACTGGTCTGTAACCAAGCGGGAGGACTTCTGGGCTGCCGTCTGGGATTTTGGAAAAATAGTGTCATCCAAAACCTATGACAAAGTCTTGGAAGATTCCCCTACGATGATAGGCGCCAAATGGTTCGTTGGCGCTCGATTAAATTTCGCTGAGAATCTGCTACGTTATAGGGATGATGAATTAGCAATAGTGTTCAAGGGGGAAGGGCAGCCGACCAGACGTATGAGCTATGCGAAGCTCTACGATGAAGTGGCACGTATGGCAAAATCGCTTCGCGAAGCTGGGGTTGTCAAAGGAGATCGCGTTGCGGGTTATCTGCCTAATATGCCTGAGGCGATAATTTCAATGTTGGCGGCTACCAGTATCGGAGCTATCTGGTCTTCCTGTTCACCGGATTTCGGAATCAAGGGCATTCTGGATAGATTCGGGCAGATAAACCCGAAGGTTCTGGTTGCAGCAGACGGTTATTTCTATAGTGGCAAGAATCACGATTCGGTCGCGCGCATAGGAGGTATCGCCAAGGAACTTCCTGGTTTGAAAAAAATAGTAGTTGTCCCCTACGTTAATGAGCGGCCCGATCTGAGCCCTGTGCCTCAGGCGGTTCTTTATAGGGATTTCCTCTCGAAGGAAGACGGACTCAATATCGAGTTCGAACAGCTCCCGTTCGATCATCCCGTTTACATTATGTACTCATCAGGCACGACAGGGCTGCCCAAATGCATGGTACACGGGGCAGGGGGGACCCTCATACAGCACCTCAAAGAACATATGTTGCATTGCGATTTGACCAGAGACGATAATGTATTTTATTTCACTACGTTAGGCTGGATGATGTGGAACTGGCTGGTTGGCTCGCTGGCTGTAGGCGCCACCTTGATATTGTATGATGGATCGCCGTTTCACCCCGATCCTGGGGCCATGTTTCAGTTGGCTCAAGATGAAGGGATGAGTCTATTTGGAACAAGTGCGAAATATATCGCCTCAGTAGAAAAAGCGGGATTAATACCAAAAGAGAAATACGATCTGTCTCGGCTAAGAATCATGACATCTACAGCATCGCCGCTGTCTGAAGAAAGCTTTCGTTTCGTGTACTCGTCCATAAAGGAAGACATTTGTCTCGCTTCAATTTCCGGCGGCACGGACATTGTTTCCTGTTTTGCCTTGGGTTGTCCTATTATTCCCGTGTATGAAGGTGAGCTGCAATGCCGCGGGCTCGGGATGAAGATAGAGGCTTGGGACCACACAGGGAAGCCGGTGATTGGAAAACAGGGTGAATTGGTTTGCACTGCAACTTTCCCGTGTCAGCCAATCTGTTTCTGGGACGATCCTGATAATTCGAAATACAAGAAAGCATATTTTGGGGTCTATCCGAATGTGTGGCACCACGGTGATTATGTAGAGATTACAGAGCACGGTGGAGTCAAGATTTATGGCCGTTCCGATGCAACATTGAATCCGCAGGGTGTTCGTATTGGCACCGCGGAAATTTATCGAGTGGTGGAAGCCATGGACGAAATTGCGGATAGCATCGTTATAGGCCAGTCATGGGACAATGACGTTCGGGTCATCTTGTTTGTCAAGACGGCCCCCAACGTTGAATTGACCGAGCAGTTAAAGAAAACGCTGAAGACCGCGATCCGTGAGAACTGTTCCCCAAGGCATGTACCGAATCTAATTCTTCCGGTGAGCGATATTCCAGTGACGCTCAATGGCAAGAAAGTGGAAATCGCGGTGAGAAACGTGGTTGAAAATAAACCGGTTACTAACCGTGACGCCCTTCTAAATCCGGAAGCCCTCGATCAGTTCATCAATATCCCCGAGCTCCAGGTCTGAAGCTTACGGTGACGGCTGCACGGGGGAACCTTTTCTTGCTTAAGAATAAGGTTCCCCTCCCTAGAAATATTACATCATCCTCTTTTATTGTTACCATCTTGGCTCTGCTATTCAGGCAGCTTTTATTGGGAAACAGGATAATCCTGACTCAGGCTGAATAGGCCGAAGGTTCGTACTTGAAGCCATTACCAGCAACAGATAGGAGTTCTTGAAGCGGGTGTGTGCAGGGGGAAAGTTCTTACAGGAAGTCTTCCCCGGCATTGGCCTTGAACGCCAGTTTCCGCTTTCATGCAGGGGGAGCGGGGCAGAGATCCCGGCGACCACAGCTAGGGCAGGGGCCGCCCATCCATAAGTAATCAAAATAGTCCATAAACGGTTCGGTCTCCGGCTGGCCTTCCAATAAGAAACCTATTTCGAAATTTCTATTTTTCTCGGATTTTGCGCCAATTCCCGCTCCGGTAAGATTAGGACTGCCGACCAGGGCGGCCTCTCCATCGACTATGAAAATTTTTGCGTGCATTCTTATGCAATGAAGGAATTCAACTCCTGCGCTAAGCAGACCAGACCCGTCGAGCTGTTCATATCTCCTGCGAAACGGAGCGGAAGGCAATTCCGCGTGAATTAAGCGGAAAGACACACCACGACTGACCAATGACGCCATAAGGTCTACAAACGTCATAAATCTGCCCCCATATAGTATACCGGTTCCCTTGATGTTTGCGGTGGCGATCCAGACGAAACGCGAGGCTTTGACCAGATAAGCCTGCGTGAACCCTTCGTATATGTGTCTGTCAACAAGCAGCTTCATTTTGAATACTGAACGAATATTCGTTGGACTGGAAAGACGCGCCGAAAGATTATCCAGCCAAGCTGGGGGTTGCATATAGAACAATGGATATTCGGTCAATAGAAATACAGGAAGAACTGTAACCCTTCACTTACAGGCGGCCAAAGAATGTCACTGCGAGCGGAACGAAGCAATCTCGCGGCTTTGGGGATTGCTTCGTCGTTTCATTCCTCGCAATGACAAATCCACGCCCCTCCTAACACTGAGGGGATACGAAGAAATAGTTCATATAGACAATTTAAAAGATTTGCTAAAGAACTGCTGATTCAAGCGCTGGAATTGCAAAAATTTGATCGTGAAAAATGGACATTCGAATTGATTCCTAAGTGCGATTGTCCGGACACCCAGATCGTCTAATTTTTGAAACCATGTTTCCATACACTATGAGCATGTGTGCATTAAAAGCAGACACGCTGTCATCGGTAACCAACTGTATATAAGGGACATTATTGGAGTGCCCGGCTAGCGGACACACGCTATAACAGTTTGGATCAAACAGCAATTAAATTCTGAAGCCGGTCAATCCAAGTTAGGTCGTAACCTTAGTAAGTTGTGCTTCTTCGCCGTTAGTCGATGGCTTTGGCATACGACATGCCGGATGTAGAGGAACTGAAAGGCCGCAGTATGGACGTCATTACTTGGTTCAAATTCGAAAGATTTAGTTCATGCTGTGATGATGTAGAGAAATTTGTTTTAGGGGGGGGCATGCGCCTACCGTTTCGACGAAAATTGAGAGATGGATTTTTCTGTGTTCTTTTCGTAATCGTCACAGCAATGCTTTTCATGAATTTTCAATATTGGACAATAGTGAGCCATGGCTACTAAACGAGAATCGAAAATCAACTAGTATGAGAGGCTATTGAATCGTGGAAACCTGGTTCCGGCTTTCACATGATGAATTGCAAAAAATTGGTGACGACCACTTGTGGAATTGGCCTACCGAGTGGTGGAAACAGTTGTTACTCGAAGGCATGAACCCAATGCAAGCGGTTCGGTACACAACGCGAGTAATGCATAAGACGAGAAGGCAAAAATTGAATCGCATCAGACATTTCCCAAAATAGCCAAAGAATCCGCTCTGCACGTCCAACTGGTAAATTATCCCTGGGTTCAAACAAAAGAATGTGCCTGTCCCGGACGAGTACCATTTTGCAAACGTTCTATTATCCATGTGTACGAGCCGACATCCCTGAAGAAAGTAATCAGGGGTGTGGAATGTTGCATCACGGCAACGACTCAAACCAGGACAGTAAAAGCCTGACCAATCTTATTCCAATTCTCAAATGAGCTATCTTAGATAGTGCAAATAGGGATTTGTATTTTGCAGGTTGAGACTAACAGGTCAAATACCCGATGCTCCCTCGTTTGATCTAATCAGACCAATTAGCTGACAATCCGAAGAAATTGTTGACACGGGCATGCGTAGGATATTAGTGTACCCACTTGTACACTGTGGGTCCGTGTTCAAGTGTACGGCCCCTCAGGCTCGGAAGAGCCGCAAACATTCAAATCCAGTTGATCTCATGTGCGACGCCCCCTAATGTTGTCTAGGAGGAGTGGTGCTGGAGGCTGTGTGCCATTTCCATGACTGCGGACGTTACGTACATGAATCGACAAAGAGGACATATGTCAGCACTTACGTTTCGAAAAGGCGGGGTTCATCCCCGGGAAAGCAAAGAACTTACAGAGCACCTCGCGATTGAGGAGATGCCACTCCCTGAGCAAGTGGTCATTCCCTTGTCGATGCATTTTGGAGCCATAGCCGCTCCGGTGGTAAAAAAGAAGCAGGAAGTACAAGAAGGGGAACTGATTGGTGCCGTTGAAAAAGGACTGGGCGCCCCGATCCACAGCAGTGTTACAGGCACGGTGAAGTCAATCGAATCACGTCCCCATCCTACCATGGTAAGGTGCGACGCGATAGTAATTGACGTCAATAAGGCCGCTCCTGCGCGAAAATATGAGATACAAGACTGGCGACAAATGACGCGGGAAGAGGTTCTGGCCAGGGTCAAAGACGCCGGTATCGTCGGGTTAGGAGGTGCCGGATTTCCCACGTATGTGAAACTCTCTCCACCGCCGACCGCTCCTGTTGACCTTCTCCTGCTCAACGGCGCCGAGTGTGAGCCTTACTTGACTACAGATCACCGGCTCATGCTCGAACGACCTGATAAAGTTATAGAAGGCGCTAAAATTCTGCTCAAAATATTGGGAATCAAGCGCGGGATCATTGGCATAGAGTTGAACAAGCCCGACGCTGTAAGTGCTGTGAGTAAAGCTCTTCAGCAGGCATCCAAGTCCGATGATTTCGACATTGCAGTTCAGGGCATGGAGGTCAAATATCCGCAGGGATCGGAGAAGCAGCTGATTTACTCGCTTACGGGCAGGTCTGTGCCCGGCGGCGGTCTCCCGTTCGACGTGGGCGTTATTGTACAAAATATTTCCACCACGTTGGCGGTGGTCGATGCTGTAACAATAAATAAGCCCCTGTATGAGAAGGTTGTAACCTTCAGCGGACGAGCAATTAATCGGCAGGCGAATCTGCAAGTTAAGGTCGGTACCTTGCTGAGCGATGTAGCCAATTATTTGGGAGGGACCACGACCGATCTTACTAAGATCGTTTACGGCGGTCCCATGATGGGTTTCGCCGTTTCTTCGACTGATGTTCCTATTGTTAAGACGGCATCAGGCGTGCTTTTTCTGAGCAGCAGGGAAACCGATACATCTGATTACGGGCCGTGCATACATTGCGGTTGGTGTTTAGAAGCATGTCCTATGGGTCTGATGCCCAAAGAAATAGGAATCTACACGGAGGCGGGCAAAGGGCATTTGACAGAAAAATTTGGAGTAAACGAATGCTTTGAATGCGGGTGCTGTGCTTACATATGTCCAGCAAAGCGACCCTTGGTGCAGTTCGCGAGATTAGCCAAAATTGAAGTAAAGAAGCACAAATAGCAACTCAGCCGCGGGTCTGCCCATTTACGATTTGCAATACGAAAGCGAAAGCTGCTCTGCCAACCAGACCTGGTGAGCCGAGAATTCACATAACCGGATGCAGCGGGGCAATACCGGAATTAATGCATTTTCCGGCCCCGTGTTGAGGGTCAACTCGATCCTTTTAAATATGCGCCGGGGGAGGATTGGAAAATCGAACCATTAGCTCAAAAAATCCCGGATATGGAAACCCAATGGACCGTATCGGTTTCTCCTCACATAAGATCCCCGAGGTCCACATCGGAGATCATGTGGACCGTATCCGGAACGCTTGTTCCGGTTATGTTGCTGTCCATTTATGTTTTTGGATTCAGAGCTTTGATCATAACGCTCGTCAGTGTGATTTCATGTGTTTTGGTTGAAGCTATTTCCCAGCGGGCTATGGGACGACCCGTCACCGTGCGTAATGGAAGCGCTGTGCTGACAGGAATCCTGATGGCCTTCGTCATTCCGCCTGGTGTGCCCTACTGGTTGCCTATCATAGGAGCCGTCCCGGCCATTTTTATAACTAAAGAGTTAATGGGGGGCTTGGGCTTCAATGTGTGGAACCCTGCGCTGGTCGGCCGAGCATTTCTGACCGCCGCGTTTCCGGTATATCTGACGGCTGCCTGGCTTCCGCCGATCGACTGGGCAAAATCCGCGCTGGACGTTTACATGGGCAGCGGAGTCGACGCGATATCTACGGCCACGCCCCTGTACGTCTTGAGGCATTACGGCTTGAACGCATTGCTTCAACAGTTTGGCGGATTATCAGTCATTTATCAGAATTTCTTTCTCGGATGGCGTCCCGGCTGTATCGGC
>JBKQRG010000073.1:0-2662 GCA_052144015.1 Desulfomonilaceae bacterium | reverse complement strand
TGTTATCCGATCCCGTTTCCGGTCCACGAAAATACGGGCCGATTTTGGAGACTCAGCCGTCCGTGGACTACCGGCAGAGCCAACGGACTCTGACCACGTGCAGAGCACGTGGGTTTCTACGCCGCACGAAAAAAGACCTATTCTGACTTCCGATAGACACCATTTGGACACCAAAATATACTAGAGACTACCGGATCGAAGTAAATCCTCCGCTTTAATCATTCAGTCATCGCTTTCATTTTCACATATTCTCGGCTACTGGTGAGGATCTTGGCCATAACGTGATCCTTGAGAGTTCCCGTCAGTGGACGAATAGCCCATCTGTCTTACCAAGCGGCTGCATATAACGAGTTGGCTGTATGGAAAGGTTTCAGTCGGAATTATGAGGATTAGCCCATTGAACACAGAGGAACTCCTGGGTGTTATGATCGATGCCAGAAAAGGAAAAACGAAACGCTCCCGGAGAGGAGCGTTTCAATAAAGGGGAACTAAATTCAAACACGAGACTTATAAGCTATGACTTATGTCATATATTAGCATTATTAGATCATATTTGTAAACATAAATCTCAAGATATGACTCCTACCATCTCAGTCTATCTAACCCAATATGTTGATTATGCAGCTTTTACTACAAGTGGCTCAGATAGCTAGATTTTATCTAATTAATTAAACCTTTTTATTTTTGTTGTATACAGCCAATCAATTATGATATAATTAATTTAGTAATCATAATATACGGCAATTACATGATGTATTCTGTATGAACCTGCAAGAAAGGGCTCTCTCAATGAGAATTATATGGATTCGAGGGATCTTGATTGCTTCCTTCATCATAGGGTTTGCAGTCACAAGTGTCTTGGCTCAGCAGATGCCGTTGGGACCTGGAAGCGGCTATCCGGAGTTCATGGGCATGGTGTCTCCACCGCCCGGAGGGAGCTATCCAGGCTCCATGTGTGCACCACCTCCACCTCCGATGAAATGCCGGCCATCGGCTCCGTCCCCCTGTTTTCCCGGTCCGAACGCAGGGTGCAATCAGTCCCCATGTTTTGACCCCTACGCTTGCCCTCCTCCGCCGTGCATCCCTGGGCCTTCCATGGAGCCTTCCGTGTTCGTGGGGTACCTCTACAAGGATTATGGAGCTGGGACAAAAATTCATTTCGAAGACGGGAATCTCCTTGCAGGTATATCTTCAATGAGAAATGATTTCACTTTGCAGGGGGTCTGGCTGGAACTCGCAGCACCCATTGCCCTGTCGCAAAACGCGGGATTATTTTTCTCCGTGGCGCATCTCTTTCCAGTTCAAACCACCGCCCTGGAATCGTATAGCGAATTAGTGGCTTCACGACAGTGGAATACCGATGTCCAATGGTGGGAGATGGACACAGGCCTCGCATATCGGCTGTGTCCGGCCGTTACAGGATTGGCAGGTTTTCGATGGTCGTCGTTCCTGGTGGACTTCGGCCAGGCTACGAATCAGCAGAACTTTTCTACCTCGCCGGATCAGGCTCAGCTGTCCGTCAATGCGTATATTCCTTTCTTGGGTCTAGCTTTAGAGCGTCACCCAGACTGCAATAGCAGTTTCAAGGCCGCATTCCTCGGGTTCCCTGTTCTTCCCAGCGACGTTGAGTTCCAAGAGACTCTGAACAACCCGACGGGTGCCGAGGCGACAAGATTCTCCGGCGCGACAAATTACAAGTCCGGCTACTTTTATGAGGCTTTGGTCGAAGCGTCCACGAAGATGGGTGCCTGGAGCTTGGGGGCCTTAGTGAGGTTCGATGCCATTCATACGAATCGGAACCTTGATTTTACCTCGAATGGCAGTAGTCTCACGGCTGCCATCCAGTTCGACAGGAGAAATTGGATATTTGGTGGGAAGATAGGGGTTGTCTTCTAACAGAAGCATGAACCCAAAGGAAGCAAAGAAGGAAGATCCAGTTCCTGCCAAAGACCCCAAAATCACCCCTTCTTTCTGGCTTCCCGATGACTTCATCCAGACCCTTCGAGCACAGACCTCAGGCCGGAAACGGAACGCAGAATGAAGCGTTTCTGACAAAACTGGATGCAGGAGTCCTTAATCTAAAAATGCGGTATCAGTTCTCGCTGGCGTTATGCCCTCAGCTGATGCCAACGGCAGTTGTGTTAACCTGATGATATCCAAGAATATTATTCAAAATCCAGCCATTGCTCAAAGTTGACGAGTTTTTTCGCAATCCAGCCAAAAAATCAAACACAGACGAGATAGAGAACGTATGTTTTCATATCGGGCGATGCCGAGAATTTTGCCGTGTGAGACCCTGCGCTCAGTCAGAATGGAATGTTTCTTCAAACGATCTGTCTATAACGCTTCGTGTTTTCAGATAGATAATCCTATTTATTTTTTTATAAAAAAATACCCATATTCCAAGTCTACCGAGCTGAGAAAATGGCTCAAAATTGAGTACGGTGAGCCTGAAATGGAATTGCCTTAAGCGAGCAAATAAATTCCTGAGTATTGTGTTGGACCATGTCCTTGACGTTGAAAAGTCAGAGTGATTGTTGATTTCCACATTATTCGGGCTTGTTTTTCCTGATTATTTTGTGCTTTGGGTCTGATTTTCAGATTGTTTTGACCGGGCCGGACAGAGAGAATCCAACCCGGTACGTAGTGGTTCAGAAGACTT
>JBKQRG010000072.1:0-3676 GCA_052144015.1 Desulfomonilaceae bacterium | reverse complement strand
TCATCTTCTACCGAAACCATCTCGATGCAATCAGGAGCATCATACGTCGCTTTGTTGACCTTCGGACTCACCGGCTGAACAGTCATTTCTTCCGATGGATATGGACGAAGCAGAAGCTTTAAAAGATTAGGGGCCTTGACCTGCGGGTCGAGCCATAGATCATAATCCTCCGGCTTGAGTATAACCGGCATCCGGTCATGAATGGGTTGAGTTAAATCGTTAGCGTCCGTGGTCAGAATCGTACATGACTCTATGACCTCGTCCTCCGGGGCCTGCCATCGTTCCCAAAGTCCCGCGAAAGCAAAGGGGCTCCCATCGGCATTCCTAGCTAGGTATGGTTGTTTCTGACCCCCTTTCCCTTCTTCCATTCATAATATCCGTCCGCAGGAACAAGGCATCGTCTTGATTTGAAAGCTGAACGAAAAGCCGGTTTCTCTGCAACACTCTCCGACCTGGCATTTATCAATCTACTTCCTATTGAAGGATCCTTAGCCCAAAAAGGAATAAGACCCCATTTCACAAGCATCAAGCGCCTTTGAAGGGTCTCTGGATTCAGCCTTATGATCGCTACCTTTTGTGTGGGAGCGATATTGTAGCGAGGCTCCAGATCCGGCTCTTCTTCAAGCTTGAACCGTTCTGCCAAACTGCTTCCCGGCATCATCAAAACAAATCGTCCACACATTTCAGGCTCCTGGCTTAAGAAATTCCTTTCCAAGTCATAACATGATGCATTATAAAGGACTTTTGCCAAATTGAGGAGGTATCAATGACGCTCACCAAAGCACAAATAGCCCAAAAAATAGCTGATGACTGCGGGTTCATGAAGGGCGAGGCATCGGAACTCATAGAAAAACTTCTGGATATTGTGAAGAAGAAGCTCATCGCCGGAGATGACATAGTGATTTCCGGTTTCGGGAAATGGCGTGTCAGGTCTAAACGACCTAGGAGAGGAAGGAACCCCAAAACTGGACACGAGATAGTGCTTGATGCCCGAAGGGTCATAACCTGGAGATATTCGCCGGTGTTGAAGAAGTCAGTGAATGGGATTGGAGAAGACTTGACGAAATAAAAAAGAAAGACCGTCTGATGGTGAGGACGGATTTCATCGTAACATAGCGCTCAATATTCCCACAATTGCTCCAACTATGATCACGCATGTCGAATTGATTCTGAAACTGGAATCTGTTACAAGATACACCAAGAAGTTTATGCACTAATTAATGCGGACAAGGCCTATCATCAGGGGAGATGGCATTATGCCGCCTGTTTATTTTGACGGTATTCAATTGCGCCAACGTTTCGCAAAATTCGTGCTCAATGCTATGGGTAGCCTGAATGAAACCTGTACGAAGTGCGGGGGGTCAATTATCGAAATCAAGAGTATTGCTATCCATTCCAGCGAGAGCCCGATTACCGTCCTCACCTGGTGCGCTACCTGCGGTATTTATAGCCGTCTGAGCCAACATTATCCTCTGGAGTGGCACCGTCGATTTCTCGCTAAGGTCGGCACAAATTTACGTCTACCCAACTGAATGTCCGGTGTTGGGATTCCCAGCGCTCCTGGAACTGTGAGGGGACTCCTCTCTTCAGGCTATCCTTGCGTCTCTTAGGACTCTGAACCTCGAAAGAGTAGCGCGAGCAACGCTTCCGCTAGTCGGCGGGGTTGTCGGAAGATACCAACCCATGTTCGTATTTCGAATTTTTATGGAACTGAGGTGACCCAGACCTGGTTGGTGAGCCCTCAAGAGATTCAACCCTATTTATATGGCCCCGATCCCCAGAGCTACCGACAAAACCAACAACATGCCCCCGACGATCACCTGCAAGGTCTTGATGGTAATCTTCCGAAGTAATCTCACCCCAATGAACGATCCCAACCAGGCGGACAGTATACCCGCCACGATGAGACCGCTCTCGCCGTGTCCCCCCAGGGTGGTGAAGTGTTTCGAGAAAAATGTGGCCCCGTAGATCGCGAGTCGTGAGACATCCACCACCACCGCTGAAACTACTCCTGTGCCTATGAATTGGTCTTTGTCGAGTCCGGCTCGGATGAGAAAAGCACTCCGCAACGCCCCTTGGAGACCGGACAATCCGCCAAAGAATCCCGAAAGAATGCCCCCCAGAGGAATATATTTTTCGTCAAAAGCGAGATCCTGGAACCTTGGCAGGAGGTCAAGGAAAGAAAATATGGCTATCAAGACAGCTATAACAAGTTTGATCGTTGTTATTTCAAAACTTCGACCCCCAAGATTGTAACGGACGAGAGGCTCCATCTCCGACATGTAACCCAAAACAAGGGCTCCGAGCGCTGCAAATATCGCTGCTGGTAAGGCGAATCTAATGACCACCTTGATATTGGCATGTTTGCCTACCAAGACGACTTTGAACAAGTTGTTGACCAGATGCACGACGGCGGTTGCGGCTACCGCGACATTGATTGGAAAGAAAAGCGCAAAGGCTGGCATAAGAAGGGTTCCCAGTCCGAATCCTGAGAATAGCGTGAGGGCGGATACGACGATGGCGACGGTGCAGATGACGGCGTATTCTATCATGACTCCCGAAACTTCCTTTCAACTTAACGGTGCCAGAAAACGCAAGGCTCTCCTGTGGAGACAGTTTTCAGAACAGTTCCCAGACCTGTCGCTTGCCCCAAGAATTCTCTGTCTTCCCACCCCCGCATCCGTTTCTCCCAGGAGGTTATTTCGGTTTGGCATATTCTTTCATGCTGTATATGTCGATCACGACCACGGGGTCGTTTCCAACTACCCAAGCATCGTGACCCGGAGGCAGATGTGAAACATCACCGGGTCCGAAGTCTTCTTCAGAGCCGTCATCCATCACTACGTGGAGCCGACCGGATACATGGTATTGGACATGAGGAGCCTCGCAGTTCTCGGTCTTTACCAAAGGCTTGACGGAAGTTGACCATTTCCAACCAGGCTGATGCGTGGCACGTCTGAACGTAACTTCACCCACAGTAACTAGCTCCAGTTTTCCCTTGTCGAAGGTTCGAGTTTCGTCAGGTTGTGACAAGCTTCTTTTTTCCACTTTGGTCATAACGATGGACCTCCTTCCATTTAAGCAATCCAACTTTTCTTGGCGTCCGAGCGTTAGGATGCCGGAACACTATTCCCATACCAGGAAAATGGAGACTGAACGATTGTGCGTCAAGCCGGCGCTAGGGGAAAAGGCTTATTAATCTAGATTATGGTTGAAAATGTTATCCAGTCCTGGAGCGGGCTACTTTTGGAAATTCTAAAGAAACTCGAAGACGACAAAGGTTGAAATATATTTTGCGTTTGCCATCTGATCAAAGGTAATCGATAGTCACGGCTTTTTGAACACTCCAGGCTCCTGTGGATTAAATAATCTTATTGCGGGAAATACCAAATCCGCCTGAAAAGACAGCCCTCATTAGCGGTTTGGGTGTTCCATAACAACCGGAACGCATATAACAATCAGCATCAATCCCCTGTCTGATGAATGTGGAATTCAGTAATTGATTCGGTCGCCGAAAGAATAGTCGGGAGGGAGCGCATACTATCCTTACTTGGAGTACGGATTGTCATCGAATATTCAAAAAAATTGTCCTCCCTGTCTGCGGAATAGCTCATGTTAGCAACACTGAAGCCTTGACCCGTAATGAGTGCGAGTAACTCTGTCTCCGGCATGGTCA
>JBKQRG010000071.1:0-26218 GCA_052144015.1 Desulfomonilaceae bacterium | reverse complement strand
ATCTGAAGGTGCATGCCGTGAAACTGGCGGTCGGTAGCAAACAGCCACTGTAGGGGCGGGTTTGAAACCCGCCCTTGGTCGGATTCCCCAAGAACGGGCCGGTATGAAACCTGCCCCTATCTGCTGCACCGTGCCAGGATTTTGGCAGATACGATAATTCTGAGGCAGTTTCAGATGCCGGTGGGAGCCTAGATCGGTTTCAATGCCCGGCATGCCGCTACAAAATTCCCGGGATTGTCGGGAGTAATCCTCAGGTACTTGAGCAGGCCGGTTTTCCGGTGGATCTCCACGTGCTCGCAAAGATCAGACCAATCAAGCTTGATTGCCAATTTGAATTTGAGCTTCCCCTGTAATAACGCGCTCCAGGAAAAAGCAGGATTAATGTTGATGTCCACAATGTCTTCAGCTCGAATGACAAACGTCTTTGGGATAATCCAGCACCTCAGCTCGATCCGATCCGGGAAGACGCGGTAGTCTTGCCACAGGTTCTTCGCTGATTTTTCAGAGACATATATAGGCGAGTCGTTGAATGTAGGCATGATGCTCGTTCCGGTTAAGATTTGAGCATAGATTCGATATCCCTGAGGAGCTTCATATGGCGGCTCTTGGGCCACCGCTGTGCATATGGCCGCACGAGTTCCGCGGCTTCCGCAAGAGCGGAATTGGCCTTGTCATGCTGCCCCAATTTCTTCAGAATCAATCCGAGATTCCTTATACTTCTGGCCAACTCGGGTTCATATAAGGCCTGCTGTGCTTCTGTTATACGACGATGTATTTCCACAGCCTCACCGCTGGCCAGTAGCGCTTCATCCTTCTCGCCCGAAGCGCTCAAGCAGAGTGATAGGTTATTCAAGCTGTCGGCCAAATACGGTTCGTACCGAGGCTGCTGGGACTTTGCCAGGCGCCGGCGTATCTCCACGGCCTCACTGATGGCGTGCAGTGCTTCCTCGCGCCTCCCCGCAGCACTCATCACAAGTGACAAATTGTTCAAGCTCGTGGCTAGAACAGGTTCATACCGAGCGGGCTGGATCTCGGCTAGACGACGGCACACAGCCAGAGATTTACTTATAGCCTCCAGCGCTCCTGAATTGTCACCAGAGGCAGACAAGCGACCGGAGAGATTGTTCAAACTCATGGCTAAGTCGGGTCCATATAGGGCAGGCTGGGTCTCTGCCAGACGCCGGCGTATCTCCACAGCCTCGCGGATAGCGCGCAGAGACCCCTCATGGTCACCAGTATTAGCCAGGCAGCTTGACAAATTATTCAAACTGCTGGCTAGGTCAGGTTCAAATCTGGCAGGATTTGTACCGGCCAAACGACGGCGTATCTGCATAGACTCACGAGCAATCTGCAATGCCCCCTGGTGATCACCAGCGTCACCCAAGCGGTTTGACAGGTTGTTCAAGCTGATGGCCAAATCGGGTTTATACCGGGTGGGCCGGGCCTTCGCCAGATGACGGTTTATCTTTACAGCCTCACGGATGGCCTGCAGCGCTTCCTCGTTCTCCCCCGCGTAACTTAGATGAGCTGAGAGATTGTTCAGAATCACTGCTTTCTCCTCTTCTGTCACCGCGCAATTCAGGAGGGTTCGCCATGTGGCTACGGCAGCTCTTGTGCAACCGACCGGCAGGTACGTTACAGAGAAATAAGGACCAAGTATCTCACATCGCCCCTTACGCCCCTGAACAACGTCGGCAAGCCAGTCGCTGATGCGATGCTGTAGCATGCCCAAGACTATCTCTGCGTCGTAGCTCAGGCGAGCGACACGGTTAAGGCTATTGGGCACGTCCGGGGCAATTCCTTTCCAGATCAATTCAGGCGCAGTCTCCGGCATTTCGCGCAAGACCCTAACGACTATGGCCGCTGCCAGGATGTCCGGCTTGGGCGGGGGAATCAATTTTTCAGGCCCAACCGTAATGCTCCGCAGGGCCTTCCTGATGTCTTCACCTGGCTGCACGCCGAGCAGTTCCGGGCTCCCCTGAGCCATTTTCAGAACCGCGGCCTCAGTCATACTGCCAGCGACAGCGGTCACCGCTAAAATCCTAGCCAGGACATATTCGTTTTGCAATCCCTCGGCCTTGGCTATATTCCTGAGACCGGCCGCTTCTCTTTCGGCTATGGACTGTACGACCTGTGACCCGCTGTACTGGACCACAAGATCATCGGGATTGACGGCGCTGTGGACTGCTGCCGCCACAACAAACAAGGCTCGGTCATTCTCCGGTGTTAACCGGAGCCAGGCATCAAGCTGCTCTTCTGATACAGGTACGGGCGTGGTCTTGAGATGCTTTGCGGCTCGGTCTTGGGCCGAACAGAACACCCTGTATGCGTCTTCGGGGCTCAGCCCGTGCACCATCACCGGTTTCATATCCACTACAGCATTTGCCTTGCTATCAGCGATCACATCATACCAGTGTTGAATCGAACGCCTTGTCACTAGTAGCACCCGCAGACGTGGGCAGTCTGGCCCCAGCCCGGCCAGGTCCTTCAGTAGTTCCGTTACAGCGGACTGCTGCTCTTCAGGGTAATCAACAACCAGAAGGTTGCCCTTCTTGCTAAGCCCGTAGGATTGCGGCTTCCGGAGGTGAACGAAGCCCGTGGCCCATTTGTCTTGGCGTTGCAAGCTACGTGCGAATTCCGCTGCGGTTCGGGTCTTGCCAGTCCCTCCTTCACCAATCATGAACTTCAAAGATACCAGCGGAGGGCTCATGGCCCATTGACTCAACTCGTCCATTTGGTCTTCCAAGCCCGCGAAATCGGAGAGATAGGTGCGCCAACTCAGTAGCGATGCCACATTGGAAACTTCCTGTAAATTGTCCTGCCACGGAATCGAGAGTTTACCAGCCTTCCCAATTGGCGCCGGGCCGCCGGAGGGGGCTATGGTAAGGACGGACAATGTGAAACTGATCTTAACATCGAGCATGGTGTCCCGCACCTATGGTTTGAGTTAAGGCCGCTGCTCGTGATTGCCGCCGGCCTCGAACGCTATGTTGGGTTTCGTAGGATGCGGTGACCAACGGGAACCCCATCATTCGAGGTTTTTCTCAATCGATGCGGTGGGCTCCAGCCACCACATCCTACGTGCCAATGCGCGAATTCCAATTAAGCTCTAAACGAGTTATCGTGTTTCAGTTATATTTTTCCATCCGCAAAATCTATATCTCTCCACCGTTTGATCATGTTCTTCCTTGGTCCGGGAGTTTTCCTCAGGAGCGTCCATATAGTAATATCCCTCCTCAGGGTTAATGGTTATAGTTTTAATTTCAATTGGTTTCTCCCAGATCCTGTCTTCCAATAGCATACCTGGAACAGGGACCAAATCTGTGTCATATTGCTTCGTCATCGTTGTGTGGACACCTGGAGCACCAGACCAGATCATGACATCCACTATCAGATTCATTTCTTTCTCCTTTTCAAGCTATTGCATTTTCTCGAGCGATGCGGTGACCCCGCATCGAGTGCGGGGTCACCACATCCTACAGGCTGGAGCTGCATAGATCACTACTGCTGTTTGGGAATTCTGGCTTTCCAACTCTGCGGCTCTCGGCGAAGATGCAAAACCGCAATTATGATCAGGGTGTCGCCCCTGATCTGATAAATGATTCCGTAGGGAAATCGCTTCGTGCGACAACGCCGGGTTCTCTTTGCCACCAACGGCCAGGCTTCGGGATATTCGATGATTCTCTCAATTGCCACCCGAACCTCATTGGCAAACTCCGCTCCTAGAACTTGTCTTTGCCGGTTATAATAGCTGACCGCGTCGATTAACTCCGCTCGTGCAGGCTCCAGGAACTGGATGTTCATCTGGGTTTGCAGCCAGCTTGCTCGAAAACTTGTTCGGCCGGAATAGCCTTGATCTCACCGCGATCAAAAGCATCCAGGCGGTCTTCCGCTTCAGCCGCCCAAAGCTCGTCTAATCTCTTTTGAGTTGGAGGGTCCAGGCTTGACAACAGGCGCTCCGCAAGCTCGGCCCGTTCGCCAGGAGGAAGTGATAATGCCTCTCTGAGTACTTCGGCGCCCCGGTTGGACATACGACCACCCCTTTCTTAGTAAGATTATACCACAAATGGTGATATCGGTTACGTAGGATTCGGTTCGCTTCGCTCACCACATTCTACGTGCTGACCCCACACCAATTAGCTTTCATCGAGCCATGCTTCAGGCTGGGCAGTATCGTAGAGTACTTTCGACTTTATTCCGGTCCTTTGGCTCATGCTGTCAGCATGTATTTCCTTGAACGTCGAATTGGCGTTAACCCTGGCCACCTTGCTGATTCCCGCTGCAATGGCTTGCTTCTGACATTCCTCGATAATATCGGTAATAAATGTCTCCATGTGATCCGGGAATGGGTGAAAACACTGTTCTACACGTTGGCCGAGTTATGCGCCGGCTCGCCGGTACGGGAGAGATAGGGGTAACAACGACGTGAAAAATGGTCCTCTGGTCGTGAAAAGGTTCCCCCTTCTTTGCACTCAGAGGCTCGACAAAGGCAAAACCGTCGCGAAGTTGCCGAAAAAGCGACTTTTTTATTTATTGAAGGTATATTACCGATAACGCACAGTCAAGCAGGGCGTTTTCAGTATCGCAATTATTCAGTCACGCGGAGGCGGTTTCCTCGCCTCCAATCACTTCTTAAAAAATGCCGGCCGGCATCGCGATATTGTGATGCGAACCTGATCTTTAGACAGCTGTTTTCGATTCGCTATAAAATCAAGGTTAGAGATGTCAAGACAGTGTTGCATGACGGTATTCTCTGCGCTCTCAGCGTTCTCTGTGGTGAAATAGAGTTTCGTCAGTTGCCGGCGACTCTTGTCATTATTGATTCCTTATGTTTTAAGATGTGACGAGAATCGGATTCTCTCAGGAGAGCACGCCATATGAATGGGTTCCTGATTGCAATTATCATTATAAGCGCTGTGTTGATTCTCGCCCAATGGTTTGTGTTTCAGTGCATCAGGACGTATCTGTTTCAACACTATGAGCCAATTAAAAGAAAAACAGCCTACCTGGTTCTAGCTCTGGTAGGTTTTCTTAATATTATCGTAGCACGACTCACTTTAGGCCACGGACTGTTTAGTCCCGACACATTTGGCAAGAAATTCGCGGAAGTGGCCTTTTTCAGCTATCTAGGTGTAATTCTCCTTCTCTGTCTATTTTTTCTAATAATCGGTCTATTTTCAGCGACTCTTCGCCTGAAGGATGCTGCCGCAGGCTTGTTACGGATTTCAACAAGAGCAACATCGGGCCAATGCAGAGTCCCCGGATGTAAGGCAGAGACTGCAGAAACTCACTATCCGGAATTAACCGACAGTGATCAAAGCGTTAAATCAGGCGGGATGCCGATTCAAACTCGAAGGACGTTCCTCAAGTGGAGCGCAGCATCGGCCGTCGTTGTTGCTGCGAGCGCCGGTGGGGCCGGAGTAGTACAGGCATATCGTCCGCCGGTAGTTGAAAAATTTGAATTCTTACACGCTGAACTTCAAGGACTTAGCCGTCCCCTAATTTTCATCCAGATTACCGATTTCCACTTTGGAATGTTTATGGGTACTAGTGAATTGGAAAAATTGGTCGCCAAGGTCAATACTTTGGACGCTGATGCGGTCTTTATTACAGGCGATATTTTCCACTCACCTATGTCTCCTGTTGAGTTGGCGCCCCCGGTCCTGCAAAAACTCAAATCCAGGCGATTCGGGAATTTAGTCATTTTGGGCAATCACGATTTCTATGCAGGCGAGCAGAGATCGGTGGAGGCCATCAAAAATAGCGGACTTACTCTGCTCAGAGATGAATGGCTCACGTTTAAAGATGGCGCTGCGACCATCCACCTCGGCGGAATTGACGATCCAATGGCCAACTGGCTTTGGGGAAAGGAATTCCCGGATTTTCCGTCATTTATGAAAAAAGCGCCTCTTGAATCCGGCTTGCGCATACTGCTATCCCATAGGCCCAATGTGCTGCCCTTGGCCTCCAAATTCGGAATAGATTTGGTCCTTTCCGGTCATATTCACGGAGGGCAGATTATTCTTCCGATACCGGGCACCGATCGAGGAGTCAGTATCGCGAAGTTGGCATCCGAATTTACACACGGATGGTACCGGGTACGGGACTGCAGAATGTATCTGAACCGAGGAACTGGGCTGACATTCATTCCCTGGCGCATCAATTGTCCGCCTGAGATAGCGATTTTTCATCTGAAACCTGACGGCTCTCGACGATCCGCGGTAAGGCGAATCGTGCCAAATCCAATTTCGCGAAGCGCAAATCATGCCAACAGAACAAGCTTTGGAGAATCACAGAAAACTTGTTGAAAAAGGATGGATCAGGCGATTCACTGCTGAGGAGCCGCGTCTGTCGGAAATGAAGGAGCTTTACGAATCTCTGGGGCTCGAAGTGCTCGTCACATCCGCTACGCCCGAAGAGGCTCAGGAATGCGCCGCCTGTTTCGATATACCCGAATTCGGAGACAGGTACAAAACCATCTATACCCGAGGTGAAGCAAACTCCGAAAAGGACTCCGCAGCGGATTTTTTCGATTGACAGTTAAGCCCTATTTCACGGCAGACACGAGTTGGTCCATGTTTCTTCCTTCCCTGATCATGCGAACATCCTTGAATCCTGCGCTCTCCAGGTCCTGTTTTATTTCCTCGAACGTGTAGGTATTGCCGCCGCTTGTCGCTGCCAGCATGTTAACCGCAAAAATAGCGCCCGCTACGGGGAAGGTCCGGGTGGGATCCATGATATGGTCTCGAATCAATATGGTTCCGCCTTGAACAAGACTGCTGTAAACATTTCGAAATAGATTCCGATTAGTCTCTCGGCTGTTGCTATGTATTATCGCAGATAATAGAGCAAGGTCATGACCGGGAGGCAAATCATCCTTTGTGTAATCGCCTACCACAACACGAACTCGATCAATTAATCCGGCCTTGGTCAATCTTTTTCGTCCTATTTCCACAACCTCGGGAAGATCGAAGATTGTAGCGGTCATCTGAGGCGCTTTGTCCAGAAAGGCCATGGTATATGTGCCTGGACCACCTCCCACATCCAGCATTTTCGAATAAATCGACAAATCCAGAGAATCAGCGATCATCGGCGCCACCAGCTGACCCACGACATGCATTGCTTGTATGAAAGCCTCTGTTTCTTCCTTCGGTCGGTTTTTTCGTTCTGCCGGGTAAAGATTTTCCCCGGTGGTCACTATTCGAGTGAGATTTGACCAGCTTTCCCATAAATGGCATCCGTGAAGAATCATCGGCAAAATGGAATCCTCTTCATCACGGACCAGATATTTTGCTATAGATCCCGGAAGCGAGTATTTTCCATCAGGCCCGCGCGATAACAGGCCTTCCGCGGCAAGGGCATCCATCAGGATAGTCAATCCCCTATTGTCCCAATCTTCCGTAGCGCATAGTTCACCGACGCTTAGGGCCTTACCTTTGAGTTTTGTGAAAAGATCCAGTTCCACAGCGGTCAACAAAATCCGCGGTACCATGAAGCCGCGACCTAGAAGCAACAAGTCGTCTCTCGTCCATTCCTGAGACATGTTTAACTCCCTTCTAACAAACCCGCAGATCTATAGTTTGCCTCTCGCAGTACCTGTGATCCGGGCTCATAGTTTTTTCCAGCAGTAGACCAAGCTGAATATTAATAACTCCGATGCACTCTTTGTGAAGCAGGTTGTTGGTTTAATTCTTGCCAGCACTTTGTTTCTACTCTGTTGGATTCATATGTTCAGCTATCGTCAACTTGCCCTCCGGTTCGCGGGGATACAGAAATGAAAAAGCGTGCAATGCATTCGGCGACACCATTATAATTTCCTGGACCATAGTTCTCGGGCCGATCATTACTCTACTCATGATCTATGCGCTTCAGACCCGAAATGCAACCCAGGCCGCCATTTGTGCTGCATTCTTGTTCATTCCTGTCGTTTTGATCATGATTTTGGTCTAATAAAGGCCCCATCTTTTGGCGCGAGTCTCGGGAAGAAAATCCATAAGCGGGGGACACGCCTAACGGGTCTGATGTGAATACACTAATTGAGAATGATATAACGTTTTTGGTACAACGATACATTTAGTTCTACAATTTATAGCAAGAGCATCTTCTTATTTGATATCGCTTGACAATATGTTTCTACCATAATATCTTGCGGTGCAGTGGCTTCGGATGCGAGTATGACTTGACCTAGGTCAATGTGTTAGACCAAGTTTCAGTCATAATACTCGATTACACAAAGTTATTTACACCTAGCGCTCATTCGGACGAGGTGTCTTGGGGAGAATCATCGCCTTAAGGACCGGCTAGCAGCGCCACTTGTTTTGTAAATTTGTTGATGACTGCATCTCGTATGATTCAAAGAGGATTCAGGGTCCATCCCGAATGGGCCCAGGCTCTTGAAAACGTCGGCATAGCGCTGGTTGGGATTACTCACGCCGGGAACATCGGAGCAGTCGCGCGTGTCATGAAAAATATGGCTTTACGCAATCTTACTCTGGTTTCTTCAACCGAGTGCGGTCCTGATTCCGGAGCGTTCCCTATGTCATCGGGAGCATATGAAATTGTGCAAAACTCCCGATCGGTTGATGATCTCGAGATAGCGCTCCAACAAACCATCATGTCTGTAGGCGCGTCCGGCCGCCTGGGTGGAAAAAGAATAAATGCCGGTACGCCGGCCGAAATGATTCCTTTATTGATGGAGCGCTCTCTTATCGGGCCTGTAGTTTGTGTATTTGGCAGGGAATCCCGAGGGCTCACGAATGAAGAGCTGAAACTTTGCACTCATCATATGATAATTCCCACCGACGCTAGGTTTGCTTCCATGAATGTTGCTCATGCGGCCGCGGTTACAGCATATGAGATTTTCAAGATTGCTTCGCAACCTGTAGGATTTCAGGCTCGGAAAATGCGCCCCGCTTCTGCAGGGGTCCGGGAAGATATGTTCCAACATATTGAAACCGTGTTGACAAGAGCAGGTTTCTTGAATGCCTCGAATCCTCTCCGAATGATGAGGGATATCAGGCGAATACTCAACAGCGCCGACATGGATGACCGCGATGTGAAGATTGTTCGAGGGCTGTTTCGCAAAATATCAAACCTGATCCGGATAATGGACGAGAAAGCAAAAATGTTCCCGGAGCCCACAGAAAATCGTGTGTAGAGGCAGTGCGTGCCTCGCTTTGCAGGCGGAATATCGGTTTTTCACAAAAATGACTTCATCCCATTCTTTAATTGACCCCGTCCTCGTGCGGATCGGTCCTCTGGAGGTCCGATGGTACGGATTGATGTACCTCCTGGGATTTGCGCTCGGGTACTTGGTCATCAGATCGGAGCTTAAGCGTAAAAAGGGCACGGTGCCGGTCGAGGCCGCCGACGATCTTCTGTTTTATCTAATAATCGGTCTTTTGGTGGGCGGCCGAATTGGCTACGTGCTTTTCTATAATCTCGGGGAATACATTTATGCTCCCTGGGAAGTGTTTGCCATCTGGCATGGTGGGATGAGTTTCCACGGCGGCCTTATAGGAATGCTTGTTTCCGGTTATATTTTCGCTCGCAAACGCAAGGCACAGTTTCTGGATCTCGCGGATATCGGCGCTCTAGCTGCTCCCCTCGGTCTGATGCTTGGCAGGATCGGCAATTTCATAAACGGCGAGCTTTATGGAAGGATCACCTCTGTCCCTTGGGGGATGATCTTTCCTATGGGTGGCGACCTTCCTAGGCATCCATCTCAGCTTTATGAGGCCCTATTCGAAGGTCCTATCTTGTTCCTTAGCCTGTGGTATCTCAGAACTCGAATTAAAAGGCCGGGAGAGCTTCTAGTGGCCTTTCTTTGGGGATACGGCATTTTCCGCTTTATTATCGAATTTTTCCGTGAACCGGATCCGCAGCTCGGATTCATTATTCAGTGGCTGACAATGGGCCAATTGCTTTGCTTGGCCATGCTTGCCGGAGGAATTGGGCTCTTGATTTATATCCGGCTTGCTGGTCGGGCGAAAAGTGTGAACCGCAAGACATAGTTTTATTTCGTGTCGGCTCAACTCATGAGTTCTTCTGAGAGTGGATGCAACATGATTGAGGTGTTTGTGGCAAGATTGGCGAATTCTCTTAAGATGTTTTTCGCGGCCGTGATACTTTTTTCTGCCTTGACGCAAATTGACCTGCAAAGCGCATTAGGGCAGCAGTATCCGAACGCCTCGTTTAGACATAGGTTGGGCGACACTCGGAAAAACAATTTCACGAAACCTGCAGCCCAACACAAGATGCGCAAGGCGAATACCGTTTGGTCAAAGCCGGCAAGGTCGTCTGCGTCAACAGAAATACCTTCTCCTGCCGTACCGGAACCGGCTCCCACAGAATCAACACTTGAACAGGCCCCCACTGCTGACCCCGAAATACCCAAAAATGATGAAATCAAGGACAAAACTGATGCAGGCCCTGAGCCCGGCAGCTCCATGGGTCCGGGCAAAATTGAAACCACCGCTCCGGCCGGTCTTTTGAATCAGGCAACGGAGCGCGTCAAAAACGGACAATATCCCGAAGCATTAGAGGTGTACCAAACGATTATCAATAAAGGGGTATCTTCAAGAGACCAGAAACTTATCGCCGCAGGGCTGAGCGGCGCTGCTCGTGCACTGCATCAAATGGGGAGAGATAAGGAGGCTCTCGAGCATATTGGTCGATCTATCGCAATTAACCTCGCAGTGAGAAATGCACAGGCCAGGAGCCTCGACTATTTACTAGCCGGTCGGATCCTGGTGGGACAAGAGAAGTATGCAGATGCTTTGAAAGCTTTTGACGAAGCGCACAAAATTCTGCCCGTTTCAGAAGCTGCTGAGATACCAAAGCTATTAGAGAATACGGCGACATGCCAGCTGAAGCTCAATCGAATCGCAGATGCTATTGGTACTCTGAACCGCCTATTATCCTCTCTTACTAAGGATGGAAATCAGCTTGAATCAGCTCGCATTAATATCCTGATTGGCGAAATTCGGGTTTCCCGCTCGGACAATCAAGCTGCGAGAGAAAGCTTCAAAAAAGCAGAAAAATTGTACAGGGAGGCGGGGAGCGGAAAGGAGTTAGGTGAAACTCTATTCAGAATCGCCTACTTGGATCAGACATCGGGAGATCTCGAAACCGCCCGAAAGGCAATTGAAGAAGGTCAATCCTTTCTGGATTCTGAAACGGCTAATGTCGCTCTGCCATTGATGGTTCGCGGTTTGGCCGACCACCAGGAGGGTAAAACCGTACAGGCATTGAACCACCTCAACGACGCCCTGAACGCTTACGAAAAGGTTAATGATCGGATTATGGCTGCGCGGACTCGATTGTCGCTGGCAACCGTTCAACTTGATAGCGCCGGATTCCAGTCGTCATTGGAATTAGCAGAACAAGCTCTAGATCAATTCAGAAGCTTGGGCTCCATCGGGGGAGAAGCCGAAGCGCTCGCGCTGATAGGAGAAGTCTATTTTCGGCAAGGTTATGTGCAAAAAGCCCTTTCATATAGTCAGGAAGCTCTAAGTGCAGCCAAGAAGGTAAATGATCGCAATCAGGTATGTGCAGCGCGAGTTTTGGCGGTGGAGATATACGTCGGCATGGGTGATACCGAGTCTGCATCCAAACTCCTCAAAGAAATCATTGATGACGTTAAGAGCGGTGGCGTGAATCGCCGGTCGAGGGCAATGGCCAGACTGGCGTTGGCCCGATATCGTTTTTCAAAAGATGCTTCAGATAAGGCTCTCGAGGAAGCCACGGAGGCCCAAAAAGAATTACTTGATATTCACGATAGACGGACCGCTGCGGATTGCGACCAGCTCATGGGCCTTGTTTATGAGGTAAGGGGTGAGAGGGATAAGGCAGCGAGCCTGCTTCAGAGGGCGCTCAGTGAACATCAAGCCATGTCTGACCGGTTCGGCGAAGGCCGAGACATGACCGCTCTGGGAGTGTATTACAAGAATATTGGCAATTATGAAAAAGCCGAGGATTTTTTCCGGCAAGCCATGGATCTGCGGAACAGCATTGGAGACCGAAGAGGCTACGCGGCCAACCTAGCAAACCTAGGAAATCTGCTTAGACACAGGAATCAGGGATCACAAGCAGTGCAACACCTGGAACAGGCTCTGGCCATATATCGTGAGCTTTCCGATAAGAAGGGCGAAGCGGACATTCTTGCGAATTTGGGAAATATAGAGGCCGCGCAAGGCTCACAAATAACAGCCCTCGAGAAATTTGCCAATGCAGTCAAACTACACCGCGAGATCCAGGACATCAGGGGCATATCGACTGGTTTGACCAGCCTGGGACGGCTTTATCTTGCAAAAGGGGATTTGGAAAATGCTTCGAAATGCTTGGAAGAAGCCGAAAAACTAAATAAACGTATTCGTTATCCCCGAGGCGAGGTGGCCATATTAACCGAATTGGCCATGCTTCAAAGGGCGAAAAGGAATCCAAAGCAGGGACTGGCATTGCTGACGAAAGCTCAGGAGCAGGCCACCAATCTCAATGACACTCGTGCAATTACCGCTGTTAATTTAAAGATAGCTTCCGTTTTGGAGGACTTAGGCGATTACTCCAAAGCCCTTTCTCTTCTGACTGAGACTTTGAATGAGGTGAGATCGCGCGGAGATCGTGAAGGAGAACTTTGGGCGCTCAGCGGCATAGCGGTAATTGAGGCAAAAACGGAAGATTATGAGAACGCCATCTCGAATCTTCATCAGGCACTTAAGCTGCGGTCGGAATTGGGCCTTCCTCAATCGCAATCGCGCGACCTGGATTTCCACCTAGGCGAGATCTATGAAGGATTTAGAGATCTCGAACCGGCTCTGGAGCATTATCAAAAAGCTCTGGCAGCGTCGCAGGCAAATGAAGATCCTTCCGGTTTCGCCAGAATACACGACCGCATCGGGAATATCCATTATCTAATGGAAGATTACGCGAAGGCCAGGGACTTTCTTGAAGAAGCTTTGCGACTGAACAACGAAGCTGGGGATAATCAGATGCAAATGGCCGAACTCGTGCGATTGGGTGATATCTTGAGCAAGCTAGGGGACATGGAAGGAGCCCTAAAATACCAGCAAAAAGCGCTTGCTCTCACCCGCGAACTTGGCAATAAGCAGAAGGAAGCCCGGGTGCTGACTCGTATTGGAACACTGCATCAAATTCTAGGCAGACCTCGTATTGCATTAGATGAATACAACGAAGCCAAGGAAATTAGAACTAATCTTGGCGATAGCCGTGGCGTAAACGAGAACTTACTGCAAATAGCTTTGCTCACGTCGATTTTGGGTGATTTCGACAGCGCAGTTTCCGATTTAAAAAATGTGTTTGAGGATGCTCAACGTTCCGAAGATAAACGGATGCTCTGGAAGGCCTATTTTATTATGGGCCGAGCTCTTGAGGGAAAGAAAAGTCTCGGCGAAGCCCTAGAATCGTATAGAAAAGCATTAGCCATCCTCGAAGGATTAGAAGCGGATATTGTCGAAGAATCCGACGAGGACAACTTCATATTCGGTGGCAAAACCGCCCTATTTGAGACGACCTTGCGCGTCCTGATGAGTTTGGCGAAAAAAGATCCGGCAGGGGCTTATGATGATCAGGCGCTAAGAATTGTGGAAAAGCTCAAAGCAGTCGCGTTCCAAAGCTCTCTGGAGAGAATCAATATAGAAAAATTTTCCGATGTGCCACAGGAAATCTTGGTCAAAGAAAAAAGCCTACGTTTTAGCCTGAGAAAGCTAAATAGTAATTTAGCTGAAGAGATCTCTCGGGTGAACGCCGATCAAAAGGGCATTCAGAAAATCATTGAGGAGCGTCGTTCCAAGGAGGAAGCTTTTCTCAAGCTTAAAGATCAACTGGTGAAACAATATCCCGCGTATGCGGATCTTCGTTACCCCAAACCGACGGATATCCATCAATTGCAAAGAGACATTATTGATCCGGATGAAGCTGTGCTGTCTTACATGGTAACCAGAAGTCGCACATATCTTTTCGCAATGGACAAGCAACGTTTTCACACCTACTCAATCAATTATTCCGGAATGGACTTGCAGAGAGATGTTGAGGCACTTGTGCGACCCTTGCTTCGCGCAGATACACAGGCTCACTGGGACCCATCAGTGGCTTACCGCATTTACTCGCGGATTTTTAAGCCGATAGAGTACTTTCTTGTGGGCAAGAAGACTGTCGTAATCATTCCTCATGGTCCTTTAAACTTAGTTCCTTTTGAAATGCTTGTAAATTCGGAATCCCACGCGAACAAACGATTCTGGTCCGCGACGAATCGACCCAGTTATCTATTGGAGAATTACGCGTTTTCCTATGCGCCATCGGCTTCAATACTGACCCATCTTAGAACAAGAAAAAAGAACAAACAACCGGGCTGGAGCCTTGTTGCGTTTGGTGACGCAGTATACTCCGACCCCAGCAAAACACTGGAGTTAAACCCCGGAGCGGACCGGTTGTTGGCTGCCTTGAATAGTGCCGGACAAAATACGCGAGGGCCAGAGTTAAGCCCACTGCCTGGGGCAAGAAGAGAAGTTGCCGAAATTGTGCGATTGATGGACGGACCAACGCAAACTTATTTGGGCGCAGAAGCAACGGAAACCCTTTTCAAAAGAGCCGATTTGAGCCGATATAAATATGTTCACCTTGCAACTCATGGTCTTCTGGTGAATGGAACTTCGGCTAAACGAAGACAGCCATCGATTATCTTTTCTTTGTACGGGGATCGAGAGAACGATGGATTTCTGCAGTTGGGCGAAGTCTTTGGCCTCAAACTCAATTCTGATCTTGTCGTGCTGTCGTCCTGTCTTTCGCCAGGCAAAATGGATTCCGAGGACACGGACGCGTTAATGACTTTTGCAAGGGCTTTTCTTTTTGCCGGGAGCGAATCGGTTATATTTGGGCTTTGGCAGGTGAATGATGAGAGCACCGCCAAGCTGTTCATCGAGATGTACCGTAATCTGAGAGACACTTCAAAAGCAGAAGCCCTGCGCAAAGCTAAACTTTCACTTTTGAAAGATCCTGCCACCTCACACCCCTGTTATTGGGCCCCGTTTATTCTTGTAGGAAACTGGAACTCAGCGTTTCAACCAGGGTCGCGGCAGATCGACACTGACGCTATGAGATTCAAGGGGCTATCAACTTGGGAAACGCTATTCCGAATGTGATCCCGACCATCTTCTTCAATCAATTCTCGCAATCAAATGTGGAGCGCTCTATTCTTTGTACATGACCGAATGCTAAAGACACTACTTGTCAGCCTGGAAATTGTTGTAATATGTGCCTCGCGCCCCGAAATCCACTGGTTTTAATCAAGCTTAATTCAACTGTTATAAGCGAAACCGGTCCAAGGCCAATTATATGTTAATTCGTCTGCTCGTACTCGCATTGATTATCTCTCTGCCGTCATGGTCGTTGGCAAAGAGTTGTGCGAAAATGACCAAAGAATTGGGGGAACTGAGAATGGAATATACGACGTACGCGGAGACTAATTCCTCCAGATCCGATTTGGTTACGTTTGAAGGACTATGTGAAATACTGGACAAGATCGTTGAGCTGAAGAATGCTATGATTAAGGCGGGTTGCAAGGTCCCGCCAAGAAAACCCAGGGCTCGGACAGACAGAGATTCGCGTCCAAAGCTCTGAGAGGAGATCCGGAATGGATGATCAAGCAACAAGGACCGCGGCTCTGATTGTTTTCAAAGCCAAAAAGATCGTGGTGTTTACAGGCGCTGGGATATCGACAGAATCAGGGATTCCGGATTTTCGCTCTCCAGGCGGAATCTGGTCCCAATACAATTCGGACGACTTGACTTATCAGAGATTCCGGTCGCATGAAAGATATCGGAAACTGTACTGGGAGTACGATCTGGCTCGGTTCCCCGCGATGAAGGACGCTCAACCCAATGCCGCTCACAACGCGATTGTTGAAATTGAAAAAAGCGGCAGATTATCAGCTCTAATTACTCAGAACATTGACGGGTTGCACCAAAAGGCCGGCACCTCAGAAGAAAAAATATATGAGCTGCACGGCACCGTGCACGAAGTCACTTGTCTCGATTGTCAGACCCGCTGGTCCCGAGAAGAGATTACCGGGAAAATGGATCCTGAGAATATTATTATCCCTTATTGCCCACATTGCGGTGGGCCGCTCAAATGCGCGACGATTGCTTTTGGGCAATCGCTCCCTGAGGAGGTTCTGAACGACGCATTCCAGCATGCAGGCGCCTGCGATGTATTTTTGACTATAGGATCATCCCTCGTCGTTCAGCCGGCCTGTTTTCTGCCACAGGAAGCAAAAAGAGCGGGCGCTGAACTCATTCTGGTAAACCGCGATGCCACCCCATATGACAATCTAATGAATGTAGTGCTCTATGGAAATGCCGGCGAGGTGATGGACGATCTAATGAGAGAGTTTCGAACTGTCAGCGCCTAATACTCAGTATAGCTATTTTTTAACAGGCATACATTAAACACTTGATAGCCTGAGACTGGGCGGCTGGAATCGGCCTGTTCTCCATTCTGAATTGGACAACTCGTCATAAAAATGCCGGAACAAGCTTGATCTTGTGCCGGCATTTCATTGAATGACTGACTTGGAATTAACGTTTGGAGAATTGGAAACTCGCCCTGGCGCCACGTTTCCCGTATTTCTTCCGCTCTTTTACGCGGGAGTCGCGCGTCAGAAATCCTGCGGCTTTAAGCGTCGATCTGTAGGCTGAATCGACCTCGAGCAGCGCCTTACTGATCCCATGTCGAATAGCCCCTGCTTGACCTGACAGGCCGCCCCCTTGAACATTAACGAAGATATCGAACCGCCCAATCGTCTGTGTCAATTCAAAGGGTTGCATGATAACCATTCTCGAGGTTTCACGGCCAAAATAGTTCTCAATGGGCTTGCTATTGATTAGCAATTTACCGGAACCTGGTTGCAGTCGCACCCTAGCAATAGCATTTTTTCGTTTACCCGTACACTGATGACGTTCATCACTCATTTTCATCTCCAACCCTAAATCTCGTATGTATTCGGTTTTTGCGCTTGATGTGGGTGCGATTCACCGGCATAGATTTTCAATTTCTTCAGTTGCGTACGACCAAGAGTATTTTTGGGGAGCATGCCCCGTACCGCGAGTCTGAACATCTTTTCCGGTTTTTCCTTGAGTAATTTCTCCGCTTTTATTGATTTGAGGCCGCCCTGATAACCGCTGTGATGGTAATACAGCTTCTGGCTGAGTTTTTTACCGGTTAGCCGGACTTTGGATGCGTTAATAACGATGACAAAGTCTCCGCTATCCATATGAGTTGCGAACTGCGGCTTATGTTTGCCTCTCAGGATTCGAGCGGTCTCCACTGCCAGTCGGCCGAGGACTTTGTCTTTGGCGTCGATAACGAACCATTTTCGTTCGACTTCCCCTTTCTTAGGGGTCCATGTTTTCATGACGCGCCTCTCCTCTCATTAAAACACTATATCTAGCATCCGGAGACTGGCATGTCAAGACGCGAATACCCTAAAATGCCGGGCCAATTAACTTTTGAGACAATCCGGTAACGACGAATGAAAAGCCCGGCTGGATGGCCGGGCCCTTTTTCAGCGCTATGCTTTAATTTGTGAGGCTTCCGGGATTCCGTCACACTGCGGTTAAGCGGACATTCAACCTTCGGAAGGGCGGCATCCGCCGGAAGCCTCGCCAAATCCTGCTCGGCGCTGCCTGATGCCCTTTATGGTTAATATCCTTGGTGAACGAAGCAGACGTCGCAAATATATTAGAAGACGAACCCTACGGATCCGGTCAATCCGTCCAGGCTGGTTTTGTCCGCGTCTGTCGGATAAAACCGTTCAAGAACCACCCATCTCCAGCCCGCCTCTATGTACCCGAATCGGCCGCAGTCCATGGGGACGGAGATTCGACCCGTCGCCACAGCGTCCCATCCGAAAAAGCCTTCTAGGAACTGAACACTTGCCTTGCAGTGGGTTGAAGCGGCGGCTCCGCTGCAACCCAGATTCCTGATCACCCGGTCGATGCTGCCTCCCGCATATGCCAATCCAAAACCGCGGGAGCGCCTCCGAGACTGAAATACATCGCTTATTTCAAGTTTGTCGTCATACAAGCTGTATCCCGCGAAGATGCTCGAAACTGCATGCTTGTTCTGATACCAGTCATACACGAGATCCCACTTGTAAATGTTACGATGCCATCGCGACACAATAGGAACAAATGCAGGGTAGAAAGCATTACCAAAGAAGAAATCTATGGTAGGGACGTAGTTGTCTTTAAAAGCGAGAGGCATGAAATTGAATCTTAGGCCCCAGTTTTGCCTGAATTGGCAGCGCGCTTCATATTCCGCAATATATTGATGTTTACTCAGACCAAGATCCCTGTTCAAATCCAGTTCAGTACCCGCGCCGCCGAAGAAGTTCGGGCCCCAGATTATCGTGCTGCCATTTAGCGTCGCATACCAGAGCTTAGCGTCTATTTGGAACTGTTTGCACCCAATGCGAGGCAGATACGGAACCCACCATGGAATGCCCAAATTCCACCCGGACGGGCACAAAAGGTTTTGAGGACCTTGCCCGCATCCCGCCGGTGCGCTTACGGCCGGCGGGCAACCCTCCGGCGGACACATCAGCGGTGCCGAATTTGGAACGAAAGCGCCTCCGGGGTTATCCACAGGTGGCGAGATGTATACTCCAGTACGTGGACCTGAGTAGGTTTTTTTGTGGCTAGAATTGTGGCTTGAACTGGAATGCGTGGATGGGGACGGCCCAACAGATCTGATCGGCGTACTGGGCCTTGCCCGGGGGTCCGCAGACAAAGCTTCGCCCTGGATACCCATGCCGCCGGAAATATCCGTGCCGTTGTATGCCCAACCAACGGTGATAGAGATGAGAGTTGATATAATCCCGAGACAAACCAATACCTTCAAGGGCTTTGTTATCACCATACCCTTCCTCCTTGACTGAATGTCCTGGACGCTCTCATTATTCATCCTGAAACTTATGTCAAGTAAATTATGAGGAAGTATCAAAAAAATATGAGATGAGATGAGTAACAACACGTTTTGTCAGGTTAATACCTATAACATTTGCAGTGGCGTTGTCAAGAGCTGCCGCAAAATATGAGGGAATCGTCCCAAATGTGCAGTTATGTATGGAATTGGTAGCCCTCCAGGATCGGTGCTCAACTCCACTACCTGTCATTCGTCGTTGCGACAAAGACAAGGGTCGAGGAATTGTCGATATCCGGTAATCCAATGGGGTGATCGACATACCTTGACCTGGTCACGCCGTGTCATTATTATAACCCTTGAGTGTAGCCTCGATCCTCCGGATATCTTGATCAAAACTCTAACGGAACAATCCATGCAGCAGCACTCTGGCTCAAACGAAGCACGTAAGGCGATATTGTTGGACCGAGACGGTGTAATCAACGTTAAATTGCCCCAGGACAGGTATGTATGCAGCCCGGGGGAATTCGAATTTGTGTCCGGCGCTATAGAGGCTTTGTTGCTGCTCAGGAGTCTGGGATTTCTGCTTGTGGTGATAACCAATCAGAGAGGAATAGCTCTGGGCTGCCATAATGAAGATGATCTCAATAAAGTACATGAATATATGGCAGAAGAGCTACTGAAAAACGGGGTAGTCCTGGATGCCATATATTATTGCCCGCATGACTCCATTGAACACTGCGAATGCAGAAAGCCCGCTCCTGGGATGATATTTTCGGCTTGTCAGGATCTGGAATTAGATTTGGCAAATTCCTACATGGTTGGGGATTCTCCCTCCGATATTGAGGCGGGTCGTAAAGCCGGCTCTATGACAGTTAACATCGGGGACGGACAAGATTGCGAAGCTGACCTGATTTTTCCCAGTTTGCTCGATTTTGCGGTCTTTTTGAGACAAAGGGGTTTGAGCCAGTCCGTTAGAAAAAACGGGTAACTTGTTGACGATAGAAAAGTGATTTTCATAAGACACCAAGGACTCGTATTATAGTTCTTTATTAGAGGCCGGCGAGTGCCCCGAGGGCCACGGAATTGTAAGAGAAGGCTCCACTCCTTGCGGAGCAAAAAAAGACCGTAGAGGAAAAATACATGCAACATAGCCGGGCCGATCATCGGCCGGAAATTCAACCACTGCCAAGGCTTTCTCCGGAAGACATTCTCCAGTTTGAATGCGGTCCTCATGTACCCTGTTTTACGGAATGCTGCGCAAAACTGGAATTGCGAATAACACCATATGATGTTCTGAGACTGAAGCGTAGATTGGACTTGTCTTCAGGCGATTTTTTGGAATTTTATACCACTATGAAGACGGACTCGGCGCATGGTTTTCCGGAATTTGCTCTTAGGATGGATTCCGCAAATGAAAACCGTTGTCCATTCGTCACGCATCAAGGGTGCTCGGTCTACGAAGACCGTCCAGGCGCGTGCAAGATATATCCGCTGGGCAGGGCCTCAACCTCTGATCCTCGCGACGGAAGTCGGAGAGAATTCTATTTTACAGTCAAGGAAGACCATTGTCGCGGATTTGAACAGAGGAAGGAATGGAAGGTGGCCGATTGGGTCCACAACCAGGGTTTGGTCCATTACAATGCGGTCAATGATCTGCTAATGGAACTTTACGTGCTAAAAACCCGAGGCAAAGCCCTGTCCCTTGGACCTCAGCATATGCAAATGTTTGTGATGGCTTGCTATAATTTGGATAGATTTCGCGATTTTGTTTTCCAGAGCAAATTTTTGGAAAAATTCGATCTTGAGAAAGGTATCGAGGATTCTATCCGCGAAAACGGTTTAGAGCTTCTCAAATTCGGGGTTCGGTGGCTGAGATTCGCGTTGTTCCGTGAACCTACTCTGAAAATTAGATAAGTACCTCGTCAGCCCCGAAAAAATTTAAGATCGTCACACTGGGTAGGTGAGATCATCATGAAAAATGTTATGCTAGCGCTTTCCTTGGCCTATGCAGCAGGAAGCGTCGGGGGTCTCATGAACAGTGTGGCCGTCTGGCTTCTCGGATTGTCGGGAATCACCACTGCTTTGAGTATCAATGTTGTTACCCCATTAAGTGCCGCGTGGCTATATCCCCGAGTCGTTTGGGGAGGATTGTGGGGACTTCTCTTCCTGATTCCACTATTCGGCAATTCACCGTTTGTAAGAGGAGTGATTTACAGTGCTGGGCCGATTTTGGTGCAGTTATTTATTGTTTTTCCTTTCAAGCAAGGCAAAGGATTAATGGGATTGGATCTGGGTTTGCTCACGCCTTTGCTGGTTATTTGTGCCAATTTGGTTTGGGGTATCGTAACTTCATATTGGCTGGCCTGGATTGAAACCCGAACTAAAATTCTTTTTGTCCCATCGAATATGTTGTTGGCATTGGCGATTAAAGGCGGCGCTCGTCGCTGATTGAGATGAAGAACCTTTGATAATGAGCGCGAAAATCCCGGGGTCTCATTGCGAGAAGTGGATGGTGGGACTGGCGTCCCGCCTGTTTGCCATGGTTGACCGGCAAGATGCCGGTGGCACGAGCAATCGCCCAAGCAGCGAGATTGCCTCCCTGTACCTCTGCGGGATCGCAATGACATCTCTGAGGTCTGGGCAATGTCTGCAGTGAGCAGTATTTGTTCTGGCCATTGACATGTTTGGAATTATTAAGGTAAAAAAAATGATGCCCCAGAAAAACTTTCCTAACGTCAGGTTCCTTCTCGGGAACGAAGCTATCGGCCGAGGCATTATCGAGGCCGGCTGCGCAGTGGCCGCGGCCTATCCTGGAACCCCGTCATCAGAGGTCCTGGAATCTCTCGTCCGCTGGAAAAAGGAACTCGAGCACCCTATTTATCTGGAATGGTCCATAAACGAGAAAGTCGCTTTTGAGACTGCCTATGGAGCATCCCTGGTGGGAAGTCGAGCAGCGGCGGTCATGAAGATGGTCGGATTAAATGTGGCCTCCGATCCTGTCCTCAGCGCAGCATATCTGGGAGTTCGGGGGGGACTGGTAGTAATTGTCGCAGACGATCCAGGTCCTCATTCGAGCCAAACGGAGCAGGATAGTCGATTTTTTGCATGGTTTGGCAAAATACCGGTGCTCGATCCGGGGACTCCGGCCGAAGCGCGAGAGATGACAATACGGGCCTTTGAGCTGTCTGAAAGATATCAAGTGCCGGTATTTCTCAGGCCATGCTTGCGAGTATGCCATGCTCGGCAAAATGTGCCGCTTTCTGAGCCGCCTGAACCTGTTCATGTGGGGCCATTCAAGAGAAACTCGCAGCGCTGGGCGGCGATCCCGCGATATCGCCTCGTGCTGCATGGTGAACTCAATAATAAAATCGAAAAGATTAAGCAGGAGGAGCCTGAAGCCCGCCCGGTACTTATTCGACAGGGTGGGGGCTCCACCGCGGTAATAACTTCGGGATCGGTCTCTTCGCACGTAAAAGACATCATCTCATCCGATGAGCGCCTTTCGGGTCTGGACGTGTACAAAGTGGATCTTCCTTTTCCTTGCCATAATGCAGACCTCCAGCGAATCGTGGATGATCACGAACTGACGCTTGTAGTAGAGGAAACTTATCCGGTTTTAGAACTCCAGTTGATGGACAGACGTAAGGTGTTGGGGCGGCTCAGCGGAGCAGTGCCGGGCCAGGGTGAACTGGTGCCTGAAGTAGTTGAAGAGATAATTTTGAAAGCTGTGGGTCTGGAAGCTCCATCAAGAGAAGCGCCTACGATCAAGCCTCGGCGCCCTTCTCTTTGTCCAGGGTGCCCGCACAGACCCGCGTTCTATCTAATTAAGAATATATTCGATCAGGCGATTTATTCCAGCGATATAGGATGTTACACGCTTGGCATCAATATGGGCGCGGTGGATACTTGCCTATGTATGGGGGCATCGATAGGAATGGCAGGAGGCCTCTCCAGAACGCAAGCGCCCACGAACGGGACGAGAGTTGTGGCCACCATAGGAGATTCAACCTTCTACCACGCAGGAGTGCCGGCCTTAATAAACGCGGTTCATACCAAGGCATCTTTTGTATTGATAATAATGGATAACAGCCTGACCGCCATGACAGGTGGGCAACCCACGCCCGGTCACGCATTTTTGGCTGACGGTTCGGGGGGGACACCGGTCGATTTGGAACGATTGGTCAGAGGGTGCGGGATCGATTTTCTCGAAGTCGTAGATCCGTATGATCATGACACCATGCGCGGCGCGCTTGAAAAGGCCAAGAATTACACTTTTGACGAAAATAGAGGAGTGGCCGTTGTCATCACTCGCCGGGCATGCGTGCGTGCGCCCGGAGTAACAGTTACTTCAGAAAGATATCAGGTCGGAGAGAAGTGCGACTTGTGCATGACTTGCATCAAGGATCTGGAGTGCCCCGCGATGCATTTAGTTCGGGAAAATAAGAAAATTGAGATAGACAGCGACCTCTGCGCCGGCTGCGGCTTCTGCGCTCACATCTGTCCATCTGAAGCTATCAGTTTAAGGGGTGAACAAAATTCATGAGTGAGCTTATTCTCTGCGGACGGGGCGGCCAAGGTATTGTGTTCCTCACCCGATTAATTGGCGAAATTGTCACTGCAAAGGGCCTGGATGTCATCTCGTCGGAAACTCACGGAATGGCGGTCAGAGGTGGATCTATCAACAGTCATTTGCGAATCGGACCGTTTTCCTCGTCATTAATTCCACGGGGCCGCGCCGATTTTCTTGTATCATTGGATACTTCGGAAACCGCGAACAACAAACATTATCTTCGGCCGGGCGGTTTGATTGTGGAAAATTCCATTTCACCGGATGACGCGGGAGTAAAGCGTTGCGATGCGTCTTCTTTGGCTCGAAATTTAGGCCGCATACAACTCGAGAATGTGGTTTTGCTGGGATTTTCCTCCACTGTACCAGGGTTCCCTGTATCGGGAGAGGAAATTCGGGACATGCTCGGCAAAGATTACCGTGAAAGAGTTCGGGTGATGAATTTGGAGGCCCTGGAGCTGGGTATTAAGGCTGCGGGATGAGGCGGAGCCTGGGCGTAAGCCAGAAGATTTAGCCCCCGAAGACGAGAAGAAGGTTAAATCATCAATTGTCATCCTGGCGAAAGTCTGGGTCCATGCTGAATTCCGGCATACGCCGAATGACAGTATTCTCTGCGCTGCCTGTGACTCTGTGGTGAGAAATCTCTTTATAGGATTGCACGGATGGCTGAATACCTGGAATAAACGATTCTCTCCTTGACCTGATGCGCCAAAAGACTTACCCTGTAAGAAATCGCAGCGAGGGAAATTAGTGGCAATCGAGGAGGTACTCCTGACCTTAGCGGACCGGGTGCTCGACTTTGACGAGGCATCTTTGACGCAGTTGCAGGAGAAATATTTAAAAAAGGTTTCGGAATTCTCACCTAATCGCGATTGGGAGCGTGCGATAGTGGTTTACTTCCTCATCAATTCCATAAGGGTGAAGAACAAAATTTTCAATGAGAAGGTGAAGGCGGCCAAGCCTTCTTCGGAACGACCTAAGCGTTCAAAAAATCTTTTCAAAATAGTTAAATAGAACGTGTACCTCGGCGTGCGTAGTTGAATTTACCACATGTGCTCGACATGACATGATTTAACGGATGAACTGAAAACTTTTTGTCTTTGCTTTTCAGCTATAAAAAGGTATAATACAAACGTCTTATTATTTGCATTTTGAACTGATCGGCCAAAAATGGAAGAGTATAGAGTAAGCTTCGGCAGGCGTAAATGGGCGTATGTTTTGCCGAAAGGAGACGCATTATGGGAAGAAAATTGACGGTCCTGACGGGAACGATCCTGGGCGTTTTGCTTGTGGTCGCATCTGCGCCGGGGCAATGGTCTGCCGGGGGCGCTGATCAATCCTACCTATTGGAAACCCCGAGCGGGGGTCTTGATCCGAATCAACCCCCTGTTTATTATCCATATTGGCATAATTATTTGGACAACATGCAGAGAGAAGGCGGCTATTATTCTGTCACGGGTAACTATGCCGGTTCTGCGCCTGTTACGAGTTACTATCCGACGTCTCCTTCGAGCGATGCCACATCGGCTCAGACCACTCAGTCTAATATGTACTACAATCCTTCGGAATATCAACCTGTTCAGGGTTCTCAACCCTATGCGGCCCCTCCAATCCAAAAACCGGCTTATCAAACCCCGGCGGGCACGATGCCACAACAGGTTGGAACTGCTCAACCGCAACCAACATCTTCCAAGAAGAAGAGGCGATTAAAAGCGAAGCAAGAGGTCGCGGAACAGGGTTCCTATCAGCAGACGCCCCAGTATTATCAGCAACAACAACCAAGCTATTATCAGCAACAACAACCAAGCTATTATCAGCAGAGTCCTTATCAGTCGCAGGATCCAAATGCTCAGCAACAGGCTTATCAGCAACAGGGCTACCCGCAACAGGGCTACCCGCAACAGGCTTATCAGCAACAGGGTTATCCGCAACAGACCGGCCAATACCCGGGACAATCTGCAGGTTATCAGCAGCCAACTCCCGCTATGCAGCCACAACCGACAGCAGACCAGTCCGGTTTGAATCAGGACCCGGTGGTACGTGACGCCCAGCAAAAAGCTTATGAAAGAGCAGTAGCTCGCCAACGTGCAGCAGAATTGGCTTCCCAGCAGCAAGCGGCAGTTCAGGAACTCCAGCAGGCTCAGACAATGCTTGAAACCGCCCAGAATAAATTTCGAGAGCAAGAAACCAGGCAAAAACAATTGCAAGAGGAGTATCACAAGAAGGCCATAGCCGAGGCTTACGAAACTCTTCGCGCGTCTCAGCAACGTTATTACGATCTTATGGGCGTATCGGGCGAAAGCGGAAGGCCGGGAACGGCTCGTCAGGGATATCCGGTCCAGGCAGCAAGGGGCCCCCAACAGATGCAATACCCTCAAGCGGCGCCTGTTCAGGGTCAGTCTTATCCGCAATCAGCTCCCGTTGCACAGTCTCCCGCTCAGTCGATGGCGCAGCAGCCTCAATACCAATACGGGCCCGGACAGGCTCCTGTCGGCATGCCTGCCGGACAGACATTTTCGCCTTCACCTCCCGGTCAAGCGACTCCACTGATGGTGCAGCAACAGCCGCAGCAGGAGGAAGGCGGAGGTTTCTGGTCAACTTTGAAAGAGATTCTCCTTCCTCCGACAACGAGTCCGAATGCGCGGCCGATGGACTCCAGGAAGGGAGCGGACCCGTACGGAGGATAGGTTTTTCAACAAAAACAAATCCATT
>JBKQRG010000070.1:0-12248 GCA_052144015.1 Desulfomonilaceae bacterium | reverse complement strand
GGGAAATAACGTCCAGGAGAATTCCTGCGAACTGACACGCATGTACGGTGAATCCATCTCAGGCCCGTGCGGCTACATATCTGACGGTAAGATTCTGTGGAATACCACCTTCGATGCGGATGACCACGTCCGTGATCAAGGCCCTCTGAAGCAGTTCTTGAGACAAAATTGCAGAGTCTGTCTTCTGGGCTACAGGACCCTGAAATCCGACATCTGGAACAGGTTCCGGGCTGGCAAAATTAATTTCCTGTACAATACCTTCAGAACAGAGCCGCCTGAGGCCATTCGAAAACCCTGGGAGGACGGATGGAAGATTACCACCGAAGCGATACTCGAATTGAACGCGGATGTGAAATCTGCCGGTGGGAAACTGTTCATCGTGACAGTTCCTGACTACTTCGCTGTCGTTCCGGACTGGAAAAAATCGTTCAAGCAAGCCACCGGAGTCGATGCACCGGAAGATTTTGATCCGCTCCTCGTGGAAAAACGGCTGGACGCTCTCGGGCGGCAACACGACATCACGGTACTGAATCTTGCCCAGGATTTTAACCGCTACAGGGTCAAATTCGATCTAAAAGACCCCTATTTCTGGTATATTTGCGACGCACACTGGAGCCCTCTCGGCCATTTCGTGACAGCGAATTTGGTAGCGAAGATGCTATTGGACCATGATGCGATTCCCGCAGGTGCCCAGGGAAAGGCTGCCTTGTACGCTAAAATTGAACAGAACCTGAGCCTGTCGCCCCTGGATATTCTGGGCCGAGAAGCCTATAGCCAGATCTATAACAAGGGTGTCTATCTGGGGTCGTCGAATATTTCAAAAATCCTGGGCCACGAATAAAAATCCTCAAGTGGGCAGATTTACCTGTGTCCTCGGCCGGGTCCACGAATTATGGGGCCGTCCTCGGGTATGTCAAAAAGATGGCAAGAGGATTTGGGTCATTAATCTTAACAAACCCAATCCACATTTTTTGATAGCGACTGAGTGGGAATGTACATGGTCAACCACGAGACACCGCCTTTGTTCCCCGCGGCTAGTATTATCGCGCGTCACTTGATTACTTCCGTGGCGAGCGAGGACTTGTCGGTAAAGGTGACTGTAACAGTGAGTCTGGATGCGGGGTTTGTAAGCATTCCGTTGTCCGCGGCGTAGAGATAGAATGTACGGCGGCTACTGAACGGTTGTTGCATCATACTGCCTTTCTCGTTTATCAACTTGTATATCTGTGGATACTGTGTCACCCCAAGAAACATGGTACCGGGTTTTCCGTCGCTCGACCATTGAACGACGCCGTCACTTCCACTCATCTCCACTTTCGCCAGCTTCTTGTTATCCACCTCCAGTTTCAGTACGAGCGTACCATTAAGGTATCCGCTCTTCCCTGGCCGATTGGAGAAGTTCACCAGGTCTGCAACAAACCCCCGAAACTCGCAAGTGATAAGCCCTTTTGCCTTGGTCGGCCCCTCTTGGACCGGAACCACCGTTGTGGTTGTGGCTCCAGGTCTGCGAACAATTTGCTGATATGCAGACCCATCAGCCAGGTACACGAGGATCCGCATCTGGTGATAGGTTGTAGCTATATCACCCGGGTCCGCCACGTACAAATAGAATTGAGCCCTTCCATCTATGGGAATCCTAATAGAGCCATCCGGCCTGTTCAAAATCGCTGTGGCAGCGCTCTGATAAGCGACGGCGAGGCCCCAGGTGTCCGGCGCACCGGTGGTACTCCATCTCCTTCCTGTTCCATCAATGGGGGAGATATCGATCCCGGTTATGAAATTTTTGGGAGTGATCTCGATGTCCAGCCCGAAAACTGCATCGGGTTTTCCACCGGGTTTAAGGCCAGGATATGGACCGACCGCGTTTGTGGAAGAGAATCCTAGAAACGTTCCCAGGAAATTAACTTTGTTGGACAATGCTGCCTGGTCGGTCGAACGCTCCTGTGCAGGCTGTGTTACCTTTTGGACGGGCGTCCAAGCCACGCTCCCGTCGCTGAAAGCGACCTCTATACGGTAATTGGTCTTGCCGGCTGCAATGCTCCCGTTGTCAGCCACATAGAGATTCAGGTCTGCCCTGTCTTTCACCTTGATGGAAACGCTTCCATCCCTCTTGTTAAGAAGCCTGATTGGATCCTCCACTGACGCGACCGCAACAGCCCAGTGTGAGCTACCGGGGACCGTGTCCCAGACGAATGAAACCGCATCCGTAGTTCCAATTTCAATGGCTGTGACCTCTTTGTTTTGCCCTTGGACGCTCAGCACAAACAGTCCGTTGGGTTTATTGTCGGGCGCTATGATTTTCCCTGGACCTACTGCATCGTAATTGGAGATGCCCTTAAGAACTGCAGACAGGCGGACAGGGAAAACGCCCGCAGGGGGGGTGCTTGTCCCGCTTGGGGGGAGCTGTTCGGTTTGTGCGAGTTCTATAGGCTTGCCGGCACTTTGACCAAAATGCTCGGTCTGGTGTCCAAGGGCCCCACCGGGAACAGCTGACTCCCCGAGACCACTTTGATCCAAACATCCTTGACCATGAGGCAGCGAACAAACCTGAATCGCAGAGGCTAGGAGAGCGCCAGCAACGGCTATGCCAAAGAATAATTTGCAAAATCCGTTTAGGCGCACGCGGAGCCTCTTTTCCAATCATCTCCTCACAGAGAAGAAATACCCTAATCCAAGGTCTTTCCCGAATATGCGGTTCAAGGGCATTTGATGAGGTATAGAGGCCGAGTTTACGGCCATTGGTATGGAGTTGTCACCCCGAAAACCAGACAAAGACACATTGGTGAGCGTACCTCAGTGCTTTGCGCCGTAGGCTTTGAGAATTTCCACTATCTTTGTACGGTCGTTTGCCGAGGCCCGTGTCAGGGCCGTTGCCTCCTCTTTATCCTCCGCATTGACATCTGCTCCATGTTCCAAAAGAAGCTTCACCACCTCAAGGTGCCACAGGAAAGAAGCGTCCATCAAGGCTGTTCCGCCTACCCTATCGGCGGCATTGACATCAGCACCTTTTTCCAAGAGTAACCGCACCATTTCCGCGTGACCTTTAAAGGAAGCTTCAATCAAGGCGGTCGCACCGTCTTTGTCTTTTGAATTGACATCGGCTCCCATTTCCAGAAGCTGTTGCACTCGTTTCAAGTCATTCCTACTACCAGCCTCTACCAACGCATGATCCTGATAACCATGAGCCACCTGAGAAAAGACCATGACTGCGGTGAGGAACCCTGTCAGGACTTCAGCAGTACCGAAATTTTGCATCGTAACACTAGTCTTGCCTCTGGCCGAAGACCGAATCGTATCGACCAATCAGGATACAGACACCCGCGACGATACCGAGTGTCGCCAGCAAGTGCCCGCTTCTTAGATCGGGACCACCCACCACGTGCAATGCTCCCGTAATGATGAGCCAAATTGCGACCAAAAGAAACGCTAGGTTCTCAAATTGCTTGAATAAGCTTACCTCAGACTTAGAGATTAAGCAAAATACTCGTAGATGCCGAGGGCGATAAGAATCAAGGCTGAAATGTGACCGGCAAACTTGCCAAACCAGTGCACACCAGAATAGTGTCCGAACTCTATGCCAAACCAAATCGTAAGAACGCTCAGTATGGCTGTGAGGGCTATCATCAGTGCCACATCTAGTCCTAGCAGGCCAGCCCCAATCCCATTGCTCAAATTATTCAACGTTAGTGCCAGTGCCAAAAAGAATCCTTCCTTCATGTCGATGTGCCCGGAAAAATCCGTATCAGCAAGAAATGGATGATCAAGGATCGTAAGGATTTTTCCCGGGAGCGATTGATCAGAAAACCTCGTTTGAAGGTGGGCCTCATTATTCTGTCCCACATCGTGGCGCGTAATCTCCCGAATAAGAACCCAGACCCCTGTGCCTCCAATCATGAGAGCGCCCAGGGTATTTGCAATATTAGGATTTATGAAACCGGCTATTTCGCTGCCGACCGCCATGGAAAGAAAGGTCCCGGTAGTTGTGACAAAAGCAATGAGCAAATTCGAATTAAAAGGAATACTTATCCGTCTGGCACCGTAGGATGTACCAACTCCCACGTTATCGAGGTTGCTCGAGAGCGCCAGTAAGAAGATAGAAACAATATGTAGATTTGTCATTTTCCCCTCTGAGTCATTGATGCACAGGACATTTTGGGTTCCGCGTGACCAAAAATTGTCGTTAGCCGGTTTCCCCCCATGTTTGGTAGACATGTGTTTGGCTGCTCATGATGTCAAGTTAGGATTGAGTTAATTATACGCTGAACCTGCCCCCAAAAATGATCAAGGGCATTGTCTGAGGATTAGGGGCCGACTAGGGAGGCCCTCCCTGTCCCCCAACGACCCCCCATGGGCAACTTTTGTCTGGAACTCCATTCCAAGGGACTGAATGCGTATCAACGGAACCCCTTTTTTCTTTACAGAGATTCCCATGTCATGTCGTATAATTGTGAGATCCATCTATTCTTGGCTGGGAGGTGAGATATGAAGCGCTTGAGGGTGTCGTTGATAGCCCTGACAACTTGGCTCCTACTATTTGGCTACGCCTCGGCTCAGGATCAGCCTATCAAGCTGGGCGTGCAATTCATTATGTCCGGTAAGCTTGGGGGATACGGCAAAAATGGCGAACGGGCTATATTGATGGCTATGGATGAAATCAACGCGGCCGGGGGAATCCTCGGGCGAAAGGTCGAAGCACTCTTTGCGGATACTCAACTCAAATCCGATGTTGCAGTCAAAAACGCGGGAAAATTCGTCCTTGAGGACAAAGTGGACTTCATGGTTGGGCCGACCTCCAGCGCTGTGGCGACAGCTCTCATTGATCTGGCCGAGAAATACAAAAAGATCCTGGTATTGACACAGGCGGCCTCCGAAGAAATGACGAGCTCCAAATTCAGTCCCTATGTGTTCAGCACCTTGAGCAACGCGATGATGCATTCTCGTGCAGGCGCTTACGTGATGGCCACAACGCCGGTCAAGCGTTGGATGTGCGAACAGGGGAAGGGGTCAGGTCTTGCTTCTTGCCTTCTCCCTTTCTCGCTGGACAATCCTGCTCACCGTAGAATAGTGGAGTCCGACATGCGCTGCAATTTCCGCTTGGGAATAACCATGCTCCAGATGAGCCTTGGTGATTGCCAGGTCCCATTTCGGTACCGATCCCACTTTCGGCAAGAGACGATCAAGAGGCGGCCGAGAGGGAAAAGGGGACATTCTTCTTTTTTGTTACTGTTTGCTGGCTTCCCGAGCGACTTTCATGTGAACATGGTGATATGCCAAGAACCGCACGAACTAGATCGGAGGGATTTGCCACCACGTTTTGAACTGCGGCAACGCGCGGCAGGATGTGTTTCACGAGGATGACGACCGCGCGCCGCATGGGCCTGGAATTCAGGCTGCGACCCCGCGGACGCCCACGAACCGAGGCAGAAAAGAAGAATGTCCCCTTTTCCATGAGCTCTCCTTACCATCAATCACATCAAAAAGCAAGACCTGACCCCACATTCGCATTCGCATGCCACATTCGCATAAAAATGCCATAAAACCCATGCCAAGCACCGAGACGAGTTTCCTTCAAATTTCTCATCACGGTCTCGTTCGAAAAGGTCCAGAAGCTTCTCATCTACCCTTGCGCTTATGTGCCCTTTTGAACCTGTCATTTCTCTTCTTACCCGCGGTGGTGCCGGTGGAACATCGGGGTTCAGATGGTATACGACCTTATGGAAGGAATCTGGAATGAGAGAAATATCCAAAGACCTGTCCCATGTCGATATCTTCAATCATTTTTTTGATCCGTTTTGCTGTGGCATCCGTAAATTTATTTGAGGCAAGTTCGTTTGTGAAATTTGTTCGTTTCAAATTCAGTACATAATTTTTTTCGTCCTCGGTCCAGTTTTTAATATCGTCCTCAAAAAAACAGAAAAGGTTACTATCGGTTAAAACCCCGTCTTCAATAAACAAAAAGACTACAAAATCTGAATCCACGTACTTTTTAGGAATTGTAATATGGTTATAATCATTTAGAAGACTCCTGCCTTTAGCCTGTATTCGGCAAAAATGGGCAGCTTGGCCAACTTGGCACATTCCGAGAAGATCTGCACCCTCTTGATCGAAATGCGGCTTGGCAACTAATATGCCGTGTCGATTTAAAATGTGAGAAACGAAATTCTCAGCTATAAGCTCAAGTACTTTGGTATCTTTTGATTTTCTGAGCTTTTCTTCTCCAGCTTCTTGATCGGTCATATCTTCCTCCGTCTTTAAGGTAATCTCCGTATCGATCTCTAAAAAAAGGGGTCAAGTCTCGTCTTGGCTCATGCTGGACAGTCGTGACAGGGTCGTGCCGTATCAGATCTTTTTCGGACAGGTGGCACGACGTCACTGCCGGCTGAGACATTTCACATTTCTGTTGGTTTGGGTGCCCGGCTACGATTTGATTTTGTCGAGGATTCCCAGGATTCTCTTTTTCAGACTCGGTATGTCACTTTCGGCAGCAACCCAGACCTCATCCAGATCCACCGCAAAGTAGTCGTGAACTTAGATGTTGCGCATCGCTACGATTTGAGCCCAAGGGATCTCGGGACAACCTTCTTGGAACTCACTGTGAAGTTTAGAGGCGGCCTCACCGACGGTCTGCAAGTGATGGATGATCCAGACCTGGAGCAGTTCTTCGGAGTCAAATGCATTTTTTCCTCGGGACACGTATCGCTCGATTTTTTCGATCGCCTCAAGGATGTCGATCAAGCGTTCTTTGTCACTCCTCATAATGGGACTGCCTCTTTCAAGACGCGGTCTCGCATTCGGGGCTGCAAGCCTTTCTCGCTCACCACGTCTACCTCGCGCCCGAGCAGGTCCCGCAATTCGAGCCACAGAGCGGCATGATCCAAGAGGCTCCTCCCAGTTTCCATCGTGACAAGTAGATCAAGATCGCTTTTCTCGTCCTGCTCTCCGCGGGCCACGGACCCGAAGATCCTGATATTAATTGCGCCATGACGAGCCGCAACCCGAAGAATCTCATCCCGTTTATCTTTCAACAGTTGGTTGATGCCCATGACCGATCCCTTGGTATTCGATTGCTTATTTTGACTATTGCTCTTTTGTCTCGCTGAGTCGAAGATGTCGATCTTCAGAAGAGAAAAAAGGTCATGCAGTAACATGACCCCTAACCAATTAAAATTCCTGGTAGGCGGGAGAGGATTTGAACCTCCGACCCCTGCCGTGTGAATCCAGTGTAAACCCCAGTATTTAAGCGGTTGTCAGACAAATCCCCTGAAAAATCAAACACAATTGAACACAATGAGACACCATAAGTTCGTGTCCGTCCCCCAAAAGGTATGGAAGGAGTATGGAAAAATCTCCAGATGCCACCCACGATCGTCTTGCCGAAATGACCTGTCTCGCTCAGATTTCGCTTTCAAAAAAGGCTCACAACTGATTACAGAAGGTCAGGAGGACTTCGGAAGTCGTCCTCTGGCGGTCCTGGTGGGAAAGTGGAGTGCTAGATAATGCCCACTTTTGATTCCTTTGGAACGGTTTGGTGCCGAGATTGGATGCAGAACGCTTGCAACCCCGTCAGCGAAGAACCTCTTCAGAAATAATGGCCTGCAAAACATATTCCGCTTGACTCCGCGCAGAGGCGTGCTATACCCTAAAAAGGGAACTATACGGATTTTCACTGATGTCAGTCGGGTTGTGTCTCTGTCAGGTTTTTTGATACGTTGCGTATCTGTTTTGAGGCTCCGGGGGGGCTATCAGTGGGGAAGCTCTGAGCCAAAGGCAATTGAAACGGCTAGAGCACTCAGTTTAGGCGCCTGATTACAGCCTAACGCTTGGCGCTCGAAGAGAATTTCGCATCGTTTTTGCAATTTCTCGTTGGCGGTCCGTTAGCGAGTGGCACGATGGATTTGATGGCTTGGATACGTATAACTTTGTTCGTAATGAGCCTGTTACTTTTCGTGGCGGGTGCAATCCTCTCGTATCAGGGCAAGACTGGCGGTGCGTCGGCCACGTATGGCGCAGCCGTATTCTGCCTTATTTTTGTTTCTCTGGAGCAATTCAAAAGCTTCAAGGGATGGGGTATTGAGGCGGAATTAAGAAATCGTGCAGGAATCGAGCGGTTTCTCGGCAGACCGACAGGGGGGACTACGCAGGGGCAAAAAGCTATTGCGCCAGAGGAAAGGGGGCAGAAGACGACGGGACGCGTAGAAGCGCTTGAGAGCACTGTCAGCAACGAATTTCCAGAAGGTCTCAAGTTGATTGCCATGCACCATATGAAAGTGCACTTTGAGGGAGTGTGGGCCAATGCCGGAGACCGTTGGCGTAAGGACGTGACCGTGAACGTCCCCGTTGGGACGAAGGTCGCCACGGTGGCAGTGACCCAAACAGACGTTCGCTTTATCCGCGATGATGGACAACTCGACCCAAAACCGCTTGGGAGAGTCAATTACGAAATTGTTGACATTGAGCCGAGGGACACCGCCAACGGCAAATTCAAGTTTGTGTTTGCAGCATTTCTGGATGCAGGAATGCCGCAACAAAAATGGAGTGGCGAATTCCGTCTACGGATATTGTGCTTCGGAAGCGAAAGATAGGTTCAGCAAGGAAGGGTTGGATAGTGTGAGATTGGATACACTGACAAAGTCGTCAGCGTTATTTTTTGATTTCGGGTCAGTTTCATCACAAGGTCAATGTGAAAATTTCGATATGTTGCCGGCGGTCTCGTTACAAGAATTGTCGCACAAATCAGGGCACGCGCAACTAATTCCTACAAAATTCCAGCCACCCCGATCACATATGTTTTTCCCTCCCTGGAGACGCGATGCGTACCCCGACTTCCGAGAAGACCGTGCCTTCGGTAATCTGGAAAAACCACTTATTCTGTCCTACCGAAGTTGCATTTCCAATAGACACCATTTGGACACCAAAAACCGTACAGGTCACTGCTGGAAAACCAAGGTATCAGTTCGCTAGAAACCACCCTTCCATCTACTTAACCCCTTGTCCTTTCAGATAAATAATCGCAATTCAGTTTTTATAAAAAATACCCATACCTCAAGCCTACCGACCTGAGAAAATGGCTGAGGATTAATTTGACGAAGCCTCAGAGGGTCCGTGTGAGTCATTGTGGTGCGTGCCGCACACCCAGAAACGTTCGCTTCCGATGTGGCCGAGAATTTCACTGTCCCAATAAGTGGGCCAACGCCAAAGTGCGTTGATACTAAATGAAAAGAGTACGACATGCTGCGTTCACCTTGGTGTCGGCCGAACAGACGGTGCTGTAAGTAACAGGAATACTGAGCTAATGTGCACGTCTTTGGCGAGGATGCCTGACGACATCTTTGACAAAAATCAAGAGACACTCCGTTTCTCCAAGGTTACATTATCACCCTCAATACAAATCGTGTCTGAATCAGGCCATACCTCATCAGATATGAATCCTCCTGCTATAGTCCCTGAATCTGTTTCCAGGGAGATGTCCTCGCCTATGACGTAAAGGTAACGGGTGAGCCCTGTCCCGTACAAGCCATCCATACTCCTTGGATATCCGTCATATTTGACCGTGTTGTAGCTGGCGTTCAAAATCTTCACAAATGCCTTTTCTGCATCCGCAATAATCGGGACTAGATCAACGTCTTCTTCACTCCAGTCATCTATCTCATGATATGTTTCCATGACTGTTATTCTCACGGCGTCAATGGTGAAGAAGAGCAGGATGATTTCATCTGTAAGGCGTGAGCCTTGTGTTTCTGGGATTTCATTTGAGAGTACTCGTATCCTCTTGTCATGAGGTTTGATGACCAGCCTGGTCAAGCTGTCTTCCTTTTTTGAGATACCGACATAGTGCAAGAAGTATCGGGTGAACTCGTTGAATTCATTCAGTCCCTGCACTGCGGGATGGCGACGCCACCGATTATACAGAATCTTTTCAGTGGTAAACCAGTCTATCACATCGATCCGTCTGTCGGTGGACTTGTCTAGACGCCAAATCCTAAACATTTTGGGACCGAACTCGACATCAATCTCTTCCATGTCCCAGTCAACGCCCTTCATTCGGGGCAGTTGAGAAATATCTACTACCCCGTCTGAGAAAGCACTTTTTGTGTACAGTGTAAAACTAATCAAGCCCTGTTCTAAAGATTCCAGCGGAAGGTGATAATCGAAAAAAGCTTCCGCCCTTTGGCATATAAAATATAATTTGCTAAACTTGAGCTGCTCCTGCACTTCAGGGTCGTCTTTTATCCACTCAGCCTCCTGATTCGATATGGGCGGGTACACGAGCTTCAAAATATTTATCTGAGATTTCATCGCCTGTGCCTTTAAGCAAATAACCACCTTGTCAGATTTGAAATTGAGACAATCCTATGCTCCTCAGAGGCATTGCCATGGCATCTCTCATCATTTTCTCGGGTCCAGAGAGAATACGTGACGACATTTTCTCTCAATTTGGAGTCCTGTTATCATTGTAATGCTCATTCATTCGTAATTATACATTTTCCCCCTTCCACTGGCGCTGTTTTCCGGGCTATGTAGCCACAGTGCAGCATTTTTTATGATTACATCAAAAATCGTTTCTCCACAATAGTTGCGCACATGGACAATCTCATTGATCCAACATTGTCATCAATTCTTCAAGATCAATGTTCCTTTCGGTGACCTCAATCTTAATCGCCAATTCTCGTTCAACGGGTGTTGGAAGATTATCCGCAAACAAGCTCACATGAAGCTTCAATTCTGTTGGTTGTCGTGCACCAACAAATAATCCATTCCTTGTGTTTGAAGTATCAAGTGGTTGAATTTTTCCAAACAATGCTTGAATTTTCCAGGAAGTCGGGCTCTGTTGAACCTGGACATCGTAATCAGGAACCTTTATGAAATGGGTAGGAGTAATCACTAATTCTGGCTGAGGTTCAACTGGCATGTGCCGGGCATCAGCGAAATAGATAGCCTCATCACATTCTATGTCGCTCCGCAAACGCACGTCATTTGCAAGCACGTGACTATTGTTCGTGACACAAAAATCCACCCTAGCGAAACGCCAATGGGCCTGCAAATACTCCGCCAAGTCACGGTAATAATGCCTGTTCATCAGCACTCCCCCTGTCAATAGCGATCCGTAATCTGGGATTTGGTCGGTTGACGGGGCGCTTAGATCGACACTTTGTCCTTCAAAAATTGGTCCAATAGGTCTCATTTCCTCGCTGTTGTAAAACTCCACACTGAGATTTGGAACATTGTAAACGGCAGCTTGTGACATTCCCATATCCGCTATTTCATCGGGGAAAGCCACCGTTGTTGAACTTCCACGCCGAATATAAACCTTGTCTTTTTCCAATCTGCCGAAGTTTTTTTTAAGGAAAAAAGGCCTGTCCTGAACAGGGATGCGAATGATGCCTATATTTTTGCCCTCAACAGGTGCAGCATGATATGAAAAAACAATGGGGCGTTGAGTTTTTGAATTGACGAATTGCTGTAGCTTCGCATCGTCAAGATGGTTGCTCACGCCTATCATGGTACTCTTGCCGCCCCGCACTTCCTTTACGCCGATAAGTATGTAGGCGTCCGTCCTCCGCCAGGCGTTCGAGAATGCCAATATGTCCTTAAGCAGTTCGCTTTTCTCATCATCTGTCGCTCTCTCGAACGGATATTGGTCTCTCTTGAAATCTAAGCTCGTGCCTTCGGACTCATACAAAAGTTGATCAACAATTTCTGCCCAATTCATTGTCTGTGCCTCACATGAGAGCTTGTATCAATCGTAAGAATTGGCGGTGAAAAGATTTCTGACCCAATGACTTTCCATCAGACTAAGCTAATTAGAGGATAGCACATCGCCGCATACCGACCCAAGGTGATTCGGCATGCTTACTGGCTAACTTTGGGGAATACCTGAGAATTAATTACACGAAGCCTCAGCACATTTCTCCTCGTCCTTCCAATTTTCTTTTCAAATGATCTTGCTCGTGGTACGGTCGAGCCTTCAATCTGAAAACATCACTTTCAGATAGCGTATCCGAGGACAGCCCCTTTATGACCCGTACAGCGGCTATTCCAGTCAGGAGCCAGACTAGTGGAAGACCAGAAACCGAATGAGCCACAAGAAAGCACAGGCAGCACATCCCCTGACTCTGATCCTTCTAACGTCGATGGGCAGTCATCTTCTCGGGAGCGGCCTATCCTAAGACCATTGAGCGACGCTGAACGAAAACAAGAACCGAAGATTGAATTCATCAGTAGACAGAATCCCCATCCGAGCAAAAACA
>JBKQRG010000069.1:0-4005 GCA_052144015.1 Desulfomonilaceae bacterium | reverse complement strand
AATGATGTGCGTCATGGGTTTATTCGTTATTGTCGTTAGATACGGTGCCGTTTTCTGTTTCAGGAAGTAGTCCCTGCTTGCATAAGTCCTGTTGCAGTTGAGTCTCGGCAGCTTCCATCATTTGTGCCGCAGTTCGCAGAATTACTTCCGTCCGCTGTCCGGATTCGTTGATCCTTCGCAGTAGACCGCCCATTCTCATGGCTCTGGCCTTGAACATATTGGCGGTTTCTTCAAGGAACCTTCCAATCACACCCGAGTTGGGTGGCAGATGAATCATTTCTGTGGACGGCCGGAACGCAATCAGTTCAACGGCACTTTGGCTGGCTTCCTTGGTCTTTGACATGTCGGTATCTCCTTCCTACCATTGATTGCAGTGTGTAGCCCAGGCACATTGGTTGCAGTGCCAATCTTCGCGAGGAAAGAATGCGTGACCTTCAATTGCGTGCCACACGTGTTTTGCCAGCTTCACGAAACGGTCTCGGTCTGTTTCTGTTCGAGTGGTTTCGTAACGGGATAGCTCCGGGCTCTTCGTCTTTGTGATCACATCGAGGCGCAGGGTCAAAGCTTCAGGATCGAATCCAATACCAGATGCCCCCAACGAATAGGCGGTGAGTTGGAGATTGCTTGCCGCTGGTGAACCTGATGGCTTCTTTGATGCAGTTTTGAGATCCACGAGCGTGATTGTTCCGTCTTGGGATTGTTCGATCAGATCAATGTACCCGTGGAACGGAGGCACTCCATCAAATTGGATCTCGAAGAATTCTTCCACTCCCAAGATAGTCACGGACGGATCGACTGAGCCGTGAAATACTGCCAGCATTTGCTTGGCCTTCTCTCTCAGCGACTCTTCGCCGTCGCCATTGAAGAATTCGATGTTTTCGGCTTTGCTCCAGGTATCCCTGTACACGTCGAGCATTTCATCAGGCCGCAGATCATCACCTTCGAGCCGTGTTTGGTAGAAGGCGGCGACAGCTTCATGGATAGCAGCCCCAAAAGCCAGAGCAGCCGATGTGAAAGCAGGCGGGATGACGTCCACGTACTGAAACCCGTAACGCAGGGGACAGGTCAGATATGTGGAAATCTGCGAGTATGAGAGGTGGTTGATTGTGCCTTGAGCCATAGCGATATTCTCCTTTCTAGGGGACAGAACGCACGTATCCTGTCCCCTCATTGGTTCAAACTTTTGATTGTGGTGATTTTCTACGGCAAAGTTACTGGGCGGTCTGGATTTGCAGGTAAGAGATCAGGCGGGATGCGTCTTCGCGGGTGAGGGCATCAAAAGTTGAAACGTTCATAGGTCGGAGCATGTTTGCTACGTCCTGTTCTATGTACCGAGCCTTTTTACTAAGAGCGAATAACGCCCTTATCTGTGCACCTGTAGCTTTGCCGTTACCGTTGCCGTCACGTGACGGTTTTGATTCTGGTTCGCCCATAGCGCAACCTTGCGCTTCGGTTTTGCCGCTGCCATTGTTCTTCGGAAATACCGGCTTGCTCTCTTTGCCCGCGGTTTGCTCCGGTTCAGATTCTATTGACGAAACGTGTGAGACCTCCTCTGCTCCGGTGAACTCAAGCCCAAAACCGGCAAATCTCAGCGCACGGGCAATAGAGCGTGTTTCAGCTAATTCCACGAGGCTTTCTGCGAGCCTGGTGTCTCTCTGACTGTTGGCCGTACCGTAGCCGACGAACTGCCCTTTTCCTGTTGCTGCAAAGCATTTAAAGACGGCATACTGTCCGTCCCAGCTTACCATCTCGGTTTGCAAGCTCAGGCTGTCGTTTTGTTCGTGCGCTAGTCGTAAGCGGCCTCCCACAACAGGAAAGATCCTGGTCTGCCAATCGCCGTTGATTTTCACCTTTCTGGTCACAAGTTCGTCTTCACGGAATCCATTTGTGCTCATTGGTTCTCTCCCCTTTCTCGATGTATTCTGTTTATCTTTAGATTTAATGCGGGCGTGACTGAGGGCTCAGTACTGATTCAGGTGGGGCGCTGGCTGTCGATACTTCACCACTATTATTCCAGCAGATAAGGATTTCGTTGACTGGAAGCCACGACAGCCTTCGCAGCACCATCAGAAATTCTGACTAGGGAATCGCACAACTTGTTTAGCTCCCCAGCCGGAAGAACGAATCTGTCCTGCCTGAGCCTACGCTTTGTTACTCGCCCTTCCTTATCGTACCACTCCGTAAGCTCTGTTCGTCGGTATTCCATTTGCCGTTCCTCTCTTTGCTCATCGGAAGGTTAAGGCAGCCTGTATGGATTACGCCTGAAGATAAGGGCAACGGCGAGCTTGCCCAACAAACTGATTGCAGTGAATCCTAAAATGGCGCAATCAGAGGCACTGACTTTGAGGTCGTGCTGGGTGTGAACTTTCTTAACCAGCCGTCCATCTTGGTAATATGGCTTCTCTGAATTGAATCTGAACGTGGGCATTCTTGGCCTCCTTTCGTGCGTGTGACGCACTTCTTTTGATCAGGTCAATCCCTCAAGGATTTACCCAACAGACCCTAAATTTAAGAAAGAAGGGAATAAGTGACTGGCACGGATAGCGGGCGTGAACTTCAGCGCCTAAGCCTCTGTGTTCTTTTCTCTGAAAGATACACATCGCTTTTGGCTGGAATTTCGCCCGTACCATTGGTAAGCTATCGTTTGATCCGTACCCTCACAACAGTTCCTCACACATGCTCTATCGGCTGGTCATTAGCGGAGGTTTACGATGCACAAGCCAAGAATGGTCGCTATCGCAGCAGGGCTCCTGATCGTGTTGACAGCTATCTCTTCTCCAAGCTTTTCCCGGGACCGGGATCAGGCCTTGATGGAAGCTGCCCGTAATGGTGACCTCAAACACGTGCAAGAGCTTTTGTCAGAAGGGGCCAATGTCAACACAAAGGACATGGCGGGGGAGACGGCACTCGGACACGCTTCCTTCAACGGCCACCTTGATATTGTGAAGCTGCTGTTAGAGAAGGGGGCTCACGTCGACGCAAAAAATGACGAAGGGGATACGGCATTGATGTTGGCTTCGGTTCAGGGTCACCTAGAGGTGACGCGATTGCTTTTGGAAAAGGGAGCTGATGTCAACGCCAGAGCCAATGGTGGGCAGACGGCACTCATAGGAGCTACCCAGAAAAATAAACTAGAAGAGGCCAAAGTGCTTCTCAAAAATGGTGCCGATATCAATGCAAACGATAGGGAAGGTTGTACCGCATTGATTTGGGCTACGGCAAAAGGTCTAACGGGGATGGTGAGTCTGCTCTTGGAAGAGGGATCTGATGCCAATTTAAAGGACAAGTTCGGCCAGACCGCCCTCATGTGGGCTGCGAACAAAAGTCACCCCGATGAGACAAAATTGCTTTTGAACAACGGGGCAAATGCTAATGCGCAGGACAATGAGGGACAGACAGCATTAATGTTGGGAGCCAGAAGCGGCGATTCAGAGACTATGAGACTACTTCTGGACAAAGGTGCCGACGTCCACGCAAGGGATAATCGGGGCTTGACCACACTCATGTGGGCTGCCGAAGGAGGTAACCTGGAAGAGGCGAAACTGTTTCTGGACAAAGGTGCTGACCTCATCAATGCAAGGGATAATATGGGGCGCACCGCACTCATATGGGCTACCGTAAAAGGTCAGCTGAATGTGGCAAAACTGCTTCTGCAAGAGGGCGCTAACGCCCAGACAAAGGACAAAATGGGGCTGACCGCTCTGAAACGAGCACAAAGCGACCGCCATAACGAAATTGTAGAACTCCTCAAAGCTCACGGAGTGAAAGAATAGGGTCTCAAGAGGGCTGGAGCATATATGCTATATCCAGTATAAACTGTTGTTGAGCGGGAATCCCGGATCGGTGCTTTCTGATTCGGTCTTTAGTTCGGTCTCGTCTAACGGATCTTTGACGAGAAGTTGGTGGAGAATGTTCGGATAACATATTGTTTTAGTTTAACAATAACATTGATTGGTATCAAGCGGCTTCTGCCGACAATTTGTGGGAGGTCTTGTTTTTCGGGGG
>JBKQRG010000068.1:0-3461 GCA_052144015.1 Desulfomonilaceae bacterium | reverse complement strand
GTCATTCTGGTTCCCGAAGTTCCCTCGAATCGGTTCATTCCCACAGCGGCGACTCCGGAGTTGAGACCCATATTCACTTCGACCGGCGGGAATCGATTCTTCAGCTCTTCGTTGATCTCCAATGTCTTGCTTCGAATCTCCAGCGCCGCCTTCACTGCGCTCACCGCGGTATTTTTCGGATCGCCCTGAAATATTACCATTAGGCCGTCCCCAGCCGTTTCGTTTACGTCTCCCCCATGGTCCGAAATGACGTCCAGGAAACTGGAGAAATACTTCTCAATTATGAAAGTCACCTTATCTCTGCTCTGAGTCTCGCTGATGCGGGTATAACCCGCAACATCCAAGAACAGAACCGTCACATCTATATCTTTTTTTTCCAAGTCAGGGGCGGATGGGTCTTTTTCCACAATCCTTTGAACGGTCGAAGGAACAAATGGCCTCAAATGCTCCAGAATTCTGTCAACGGTCAGCTTCTCTTGAGACATTGTCCAGTGGCTTCGAGCGTTCCTGATTACATTGCTCGCAAGCTCTACGAGATCTTTCAGCAGCATGAAGTCTTTCCCGCTCAGACCCGCGCCGTCAGGCGCCGCAATTGCATCCAAGACGGCCAGGGGCCTATCACCTTCGCAAATCGGAAACACGATCTCGGCAAAATTCTCCGGCGGGAAGCCTCCCACTACCGGATGGCCGCCTCGCTCGCCCGGGAGGAAACACACCGCTGAGGAGCCCTTGCCAAGAGCACTATCTATCGTTCCTCTACCCCTTTTGCAGAGCTGGCAATTGATTCTCTGTCTTTCAACAGCACAATGAAGAGGGCGGGTGTAATACTGGGCTTCCGGGTCCATCACGAGGAGGCAAACTTCTTGTAACTGAGGGAGTATGGCTCTCGCTTCGTCCCGTATCATTTCCAGGACTTCGCCAATATTCAACGAGGATGTAAGCTTCTGGGCCAGTCGAAAAATGTTTTCAAAGCGTTCCTTGTACATGGTTGTGCCGACACTAAGGAGTTTTTGCGCCCGCTCATCCATAATGAACTTGTCGGGATCAGAACTCGATCCCGGCGCCGAGCCTTCCAACTCGAAGAATTCTTTTCCGGACCCACAAACCGGGCAGACCCAGGAATCCGGTAGATCCTCGAAGAGCGTTCCTACGCTGATTCCGTTCTCCGGGTCGCCCTGTAATGGGTCGTAAATCCAGCCACAGGTGGTACATTTCCACTTGGTCATGTGTCCTCTCTCACACATAAAGACTGCGATCAATCTTGTACGCGGGTCGAAGGAGTGACCGGCAAGATGAGACTGTCTCAGAATTCTAACCCGAAATAGTTCCGCGGTATCAATGCAGAAACGGAACCCATCTGAACGTGCATGCCGTGAAACTGGCGGTCGGTAGCAAACAGCCACTGTAGGGGCGCCGCTTGCTGCGCACTTTCTGGGCAGGGCAAGCCCTGCCCCTACTGCAGCACCGTGCTACGATTTTGGCAGATACGATAATTCTGAGACAGTTTCAGATGCCGATCCTACTGTGTGAATGGTACCACACTTTTGAAATGCGAGTCTATGTGGCGCAGCTATCCTCCCTCTCTTTTTCTGACAGACGAACCTGTCTCCTTATCTGGGCCTCACAGTTGCGGCGATTCTCGTCTTCAGTCTCCAGGATTAGCGGAGGGACTGGCGTCGGAACGCCTTCTTCATCCAATGCCACATAGGACAGGTAAGCCGATGCCGTATGCCGCACGTTTCCGGTGTAAAGATTTTCCGCCTCGACTCTGACGCCCACCTCCATAGATGTCCTTCCAACCATCGTGATCGACGCCTTTAATATAAGCAAATCACCTACAAACACGGGATCGTGAAAGTCCAGTCGGTCAATGGAAGCAGTAACACAGATTTTTCTGGCATGGCGAATTGCAACAGCCCCGGCAGCGGTATCTATGTACTTCATAATTACTCCGCCATGGACATTTCCCACGGGATTGGCGTCTTCCGGATTCATTTGTATCGCCATTGTGATTTGGCTCTCTCTGACAGCTTTTCCTTCCATTTTGTAGCCTCCTCCCAATCCTTTGTAGTAATTTAAGAATTACGCGTCACGCCATTTTCCTCTGTAAAATTCGGAGTCAGAAATTTCGTGATCATCAACCAGTTCCTGGAGATGTAAACCATTCTTCAATAACCAAATTATATGGTCCCCGCTGACTGTGAAACTGACTGCGTATTTGACTTCGGTGCCAGGTTGATAATGTTCCTCAAGGGTGCTCATATAATCGTTAAAGGCCTCGACTGCTTCTCCAATCATTTTGATAGTTACAGGATCTGTGCTCCGCAATCTGTGCATAATGGTCCTGTAATCAAGATGAGCGAGATAATTATTGCGATATTCTCGGATTTTTTTGCACTTTTCTCGAATGTTCTCTATTTTATCTTTCAGATCTTGCGAGAAAGCATCATCACCGCTTATGCTAATGGCTCCATGTAACTTTTCAAAAGACAGCCTCTGCCTATCACCGGTTCCGGGCCTATCTGTGAGTCTGCTTAAGGACATTATGATCTCGTTCACAAGGGCAATTTGGAATAAGGAAAAGAAAGCGGGATCGCATTCGTTCAGCATATCCGTCCGCAGTTGGGAGCGATTGAAGAGATCATTATAGATTTTCCAATGCAGTTGGACCAACATGGCCCTTTCCTTTATTTTTTCAAATATATCTTTGATCGAATCGGGAATGTTACCCATGATAGCTCCTCTGATATTTTTACAGAATCAATATACAAAATCATGATCCATTTCAAACCATGATGAAGAGAGTCAGTTACTAAGGTACTTTTGACTCATGGTATTCTGCCGGGAGTGACACTCCAAAGATAACCGTTTTGAAACGGCTTTCGCTTCACAGGAAGTATGCCGCCCCCGAACGCGGGTGTGGCATGCACCAGAGGAGGCAACATCATGTCAGCCGGTGCAGACCAGAATGGACATTGCTTTATTCAAAGGATGAATGCCAGACCGATGGTGACGGAGGTCAACCAAATCGTGGCATCCATTCTCAATTATTACACCGGAAGAAAGCTCTCCGTTAATAAGTACAAGAAAATGGAGAGGTTTAGGCTGGTAAGTGGAAAGAATCGGTCACGTTCTTTGATCTCGTGTCGTTTTGACGATTTCGTTTCGCACATTAGAAACAATAGAAGCTTTCGGCACGAGTCATTTCAGCTACCTCTATTGCATTCAGACTGGTTGGACCGCCGCCCGCCTGCATTTTCAATTAATGGTCCTATATCGGCCACTGATGTGAATGGCTGGTTGTCTTTTGTTACTGAACCTTTGGGTGACGCTTTTCCAATCAAACTTCGCATAGATCGAGAAGGAGTGGCTTTTGGCACGTTTCAACCTGCGCTGCAAGAGAATATTATAAGGTTATTTAATACGTTAGTTAACACGAGCAACTTGGCGCTGGAAGTGGG
>JBKQRG010000067.1:0-20312 GCA_052144015.1 Desulfomonilaceae bacterium | reverse complement strand
GGAAAAGCCTCTCAATACGACCTCAGAGTCGAACGGTGTCGCGGAATAGCCAGATGTGTAGACCCCAGGCTGTCCTTGAATCATGTCAGGGACCCCCGTGTACCCCAAGGACTCTATGCCTCGGTTTTGAATGATGCTGACTGCGGAGGGCACGTTCGCCAAATTCTGAGGTCGCCCACCTGTGGAAACCACTTCACCTGGCGTGAGCGGATAGTCTGAACCCGCTTGGCCTGATGGGATAGGATCGCCCGTGCCGAAACCGGAGTTCGTGGTCCCTGTCCTAGCCTGCGATTGCCTACGATCTGCCCGAGGAGCTTCGATCTCCACAGGAGCGAGCTGCTCCGAACCTTGACTTTGTGGAGGCGGTGTTGAGGTGCTCTGCTGGGCAACGGCCACCGGAATCCCCAGCCCCGTGGAACACGTGAGCGTCAAAAGAAACCAAAGAATGAAAATATATCGAAGAATGTGTGAGTCGCTCATTTCTCTATCTCCGTGGATTGCACATACGCAAAGTCCGAATATGGGAAGCGATAATCGTGCTACCAACCCGCAGGTGGACCACACGGAGAAGTCTTGTGTATGTCCCCCGCGAGTCTTCCAGTCCGGATCAGCGTCTCAGGAAAGTTCCAAATCCCCGATAGGAGATCTTGCGCCTCATACTGCGGGAATTGGTACTCCTCCACGAGCCTCGGCGGGACATTCGGACCGCATCGAGGCGCACAAGGCGCTGGCGGCAAGGGGGCAACGGCAGGCCCGGCCGGTGCGCAGGCAACAGGCTGCAAGCAGGCCCCAGGCGGACTGCACGCGTACGAAGGCATCGGAGGACAAACAGGCTGGCATGGCGGAACAGGAGGTACCGGACCGTACGGCGGCGCTATAGCCGGTTTGCAGGGCCTCGGGGGAAGGGGACAAAACATTTCAGCAACCCTAAAAGGCGCCGCTACGACAGCTCCGACAAGCCCCACGCCACTGCAGATTATTGGCTGCAGCGGCCCAGGGTCTTGAAAAACCACCGGTACTCGTCCGTTGTCACAGGCGTTCTCCGGCTTGACCGCGACTTCTACTCTGACCGGCAAGCCCCATGATTGTCGCCGTCGAAGATCGCCACACGGATATGGCGACAGAGCCGGGGGCGTGCTGTAAATGGGAACCTTGACACTGACGCTCCGAGCCACAGGCTGAGGCGTCGTTTGCGGAAGAACCTGTCGGGTGTTCTGCGCAAAGCCTCGCGGCTGTGGAGGTGAAGACTGCCACTGGGCGAAACAGGGCCAACTCGCCAAGTGCAGGATGAACGCGGTAAAAACGACTCCGAAAGCAGCGGTTTTCATAATGACCCTCCTCAATAAATGGAAGCACTAAATCAAGACCTCGTGTTGCGATCCGCCAGACGGGAATTCAAAGCATCCCATAGCTGAGGCATCTGCAAACCAGAACCGTCCGCCGAGGATTCCGGTCTGGTCGAGATGCACGCCTCAAACTTGACTTGAGTGATAGCGAGGAGGATAATGGCGGGAAACGGGCGGCCTCAGTAGTTTCCCGTTTTCCCGAGGCCCTGTTGCCAGCGGGACCTCGGGGTCCTCTCCGAACCTCAAGAACGCTTCAACGTAATCCCAAAAACAAAAACCCTCCTGCCTGTAAGACAGAAGGGCACGCGTCAATAGCACCCTTCCTGCCCGCGCAGGTTATAACGGGTCTTCAAAATGCCCGGGTATTCTGGCTTCCGCTTCTTCCTACTCTCCGCGCCTTCCCGGAACATCGTTCCAGTGGCTCACGACCGGATTTCGTCTGCGGTCACAGCTGCGGGGCAGCGACGGTATTGCACCGTCTTCCCCGAGGCATTTTGTGTATTTCCTGTTGGCTATTATGCCTCTCTTTTCATAACAAAGTGAATCGTTATCAGTCAATCTTTTTCCGCGCGAGAGACTTGCTTTTGGTTTCAGCTTTTCCGGCTCCAGAAGGGATGCAATCTACTTATAAAATGCGTGCTACAAATAGGACACCTCTCTGCAAAGATAACTGCTGGGTGTCGGTATTCTCTCACGGCGGACACAGGAGAGCATCGTGGGAACAAGATAACTTCCTTGCTCGACCCACCCAAGGCACCGACAATTATACCGGCCATATAGCAGCACGCGTCCAGACAAGTAGCCGACCCGCGGGTGGTCCTAGAACTCTTAGCGAGTGTCCTAATTTGAATGTTCCTCGCAGTAATACTTGTCACCTTTTTGCGTCCAGCTTTCTGGGAGTGAAATCAATTCCGGGTCGTGGTTCCCATACAGTAGAGTATTGTCGATTTCCTCAAACTGAGCTTTACCTTCTTTCCCGCATTCTTCGCAATATACAGAGCCATAGAATTTAGTAGCTCTTCCCATCTCATTCCTCCTTTTCAATTTTTGGTTTCGTACTGTGTACAGCAGTCCTAGTTTGCCATTTCGACAAGATTCTTGACTGTCCATAGTTTTCGTTAATGACTCCTACCTCCATTGCTGGTGTGACTCTAAGGGTTTTGTGTACTCGCACAAAATTGTAGCGATAAAAGCATAACGCCGATTTTGGATTCGGATGAGATTCCGCTGGATCAGTATAAGTGCATAGTGAGTAGGAATAATTCTTCGTACCTACTCGCGTGCTGCCTGAACCATATTTCCCCGAAATAATCCAACAAATCCACTGTAATCTAGGAGCCCCGACGTATCTCACTGAAATCACTCCGAGCATGGCAATTCGGGTGACAGAATATTTGAGGGCCTCATTTTCAAGAACAAAGATGTTTTTCAAGTGTGAGCTGAAAGTCGGGACCCATATAGGAGCATGGTCGTGGCAATTAATAATCATCTCCGACAATTACTGTGTTCAGCGCAGTTACCAGCAAAAGGACTAGAAGGGCCTAGGAATGAACACAACCATACATTGGGGACGGTACCTCCCTAAATCATGACGGTCTGAAGCGCAGCTATTTGTGAAGCCGGGTTAAACCCAAGCCCGGATCAGGTCAGTTGATGTTCAATCAGTAGGCGGGAGTCGAAAAGTATTGTCAGACTCGGCAAAACAGAAATATAATCTTTTTCACAGTCACCAGACGGGGTGTTGGGTCATGCCTTCTGTGGGGAAGATTTACAAGGATAGGGGCGACCGTTGGTTCATCCAATTGCCGGGAAATATCAGGATTTATTGTGATAAGCAACACCGCACTTTCTATTCCCGCCAACATGCGGAATGGACTCTGCATCAGATCCATAATGAGATCGAGCAGGGTGTATTCGATGCAGACTTTTATGCAAAAAGCCGCAAGAGCCTCCATTCTTTTGAGTTTTATGCTGAGGAGTGGCTCAAGACGTGCGAGCGCCGGGTGGAATTGGGAAAACTTAGCCGTGGTCACTTTACCCACATTCGTCATTATGTGAGAGTTTTATTCCTTCCGGCCTTCGGGAAAATGAATATTACCGAGATCAGGGGTAAGGAAATCAAAGATTTTTATCTTTCTTTGGAGCGGTCTCCCAAAACGACCTTCAATATAATGGGCGTTCTGCATAAACTGTTTCGGGATGCCCGCGACGAAGAAGTGATCCAAACCATTCCCAAATTCCCGCCCGATTTGAAATTCAGTGAACTTCCCGAACCTGACTGGAAGTGGGTGAATGAGGAAGTCCAAGAACAGATTTTTCAGCATCTTGAGCCGAATGATCTGTTTTTCATCATGTTTCAAGCGTGTCACGGAACGCGGACAGGAGAAACCCGAGCCTTAACACATGCCGACATTGATCTCGAAAATGACGTGGTGGTCATTTCCAAGGCTTTCAGCGACAATCAACTGAGGTACACAAAAACGAAACATATCCGCCGGATTCCCCTTGACCCCCTATGGAAAGGAATCTACCTGACGCAACCCCGGTCTATTAACCCCCGGGGGTTCGTCTTCACCAGAAACAGTAAACCTTTTTCGGAATCATGGGCACGTAAACGCTGGAATGAAGCGTGCAAGAAGGCAGGTGTTCCACACGTAACCCTATATGCCGGGACGCGCCATAGTATAGCATCCCAAGCGGCAAACAGAGGTATCAGCATCTATCTAATAGCGAAATTCTTGGGACACACGAACGTAAAAACTACGGAGCGTTACGCGCACCTTAACACTAATCCTTTGCGTCAAATACATCGTAAAGCCAGTGTAACTAACCTATTTTCAACCACCACGAAATCACAAAAAGTAACCATTGGAAATAACAGGTCAAGTTGACATGCGTTTCACAGAACTCTCATTGGTGCTGGATTTCCTGCAAACTGTCTGCAAATGGAAAAATGCCTAAGTTAACTCATTGGAATAATGAATCAAACCAGACTGTGACAGATGTTCGAATCCTCCCGCCCCAGCCAATCTTCAGCGCAGGTAGTCCGGGGGGCTTTTTCATGTAAGAATACTGCCCCCCGGCTACCGCAAAGAACTCATATAAATAGTAGTCGAAACGCTGCTGTGTGGGTAAGCCGCTACCTTGTTGTTCAGCTCAATTCGCTTGACTCGGAACGGCTGAGATACTAGGTTACAGCACCTTGTTTGCACCGCATGTTCAAGAGAGGTGGTCCATGGAAACCAAGAAATTGCCGACACGATAAAATCAAAAAGCGCTTTATACCAGGAAAACTGAAAAACGAATCGACCTGCTTAAAGAAAAAGGATTAAGTGAAAAGGACATAGCCAAAGATTCCAAGATAAAGCAATTAAAAGCTAAACTGAAACAACTCGATTCCGCGATGGCGCGAATTTCATTCCTGGACGAACAGAAAAAACAGCTCCAGGAGAGAAAGGAACAGCGAAAAGCGGAAGCTGAAGCAGCTAAAGCCGCACCGGCCGCAGCGGAAAAGAAGGGGAAGAAGAAGACGGAAGAGAAAAAAGGTGCTGCGCCTGAGAAAAAGAAGGCTGGCGCTGCAAAGCCGGCTGCCAAGAAAAAGACGAAATGACTCTTAAGAAGAAACCTTAAATCGATGATTGAATCTTACACTCAGTTGGACATCCGTCCGTATGATGTGAATGGAGCAGGGGACAGTCTCCCCCAATCCATAAGAATTGGTAATTACTAGAAATGGGCGACATAGACGTTTATCATATTATCCAAAAAATTGCGATTCTAGCTCCCGGCTTTCTCCTAGCAATAACTGTTCATGAGTTCACGCATGGCTATATAGCCTATAAATTCGGCGACCCCACTGCAAAGTTAGCCGGCCGACTAACTTTTAATCCAATAAGCCATCTGGACCCAATTGGGACTATTATCCTTGTGGTCACTCAGATGATAGGCTGGGCCAAACCGGTACCGGTTGACCCGCGCTATTTCAAGAATCCCCGTACGGACATGCTTTGGGTCAGTTTGGGAGGACCTGCGGCCAACCTTGTTACCGCGGCAATATTAGCCATATTAATGCATGTCTTGATTTTTCTAACGGGCGGTCAGGTTTCCGGCCAAATTTCAACAGTCATCCTGGTACCACTTTATATGATTCTTCTTTTCGCTGTCAGGATCAATATTGTCTTAGCCATATTCAATCTGATTCCCGTTCCTCCGCTCGATGGTTCCAAGATATTGTCCGGTTTGCTCCCCCGAAGGCAGGCCTACGAGTTTGAAAAGCTGGAACCCTACGGACCCATTATTCTTCTTATAGTTCTCATGTTTACGAATGCTATTAATTACATAATATGGCCTCCGATCCGCATAATCGAGGGGCTGCTTCTGGGTGGGCTGAGATAGCATGTCCTATGAGGTCAAACTCGAAGTTTTCGAAGGTCCTCTGGATCTGCTCTTGCATCTCATCAATCGTAACGAATTAAGTATCACCGATATTCCTATAGCTCTCATTACACAACAATATCTCGAAACAATCGAGTTGATGAAATCGCTCAATCTCGAGGTTGCCGGTGAATACCTGGTGATGGCGGCCTATCTTACGCATATCAAATCTCAAATGCTGCTTCCCGTAGCCGATGAAGATCAAGAGGGTGGGGAATCGCTGCAAGATCCGCGGGACGAACTGGTGGCACATCTTCTTGAATACAAACGTTATAAAGAAGCCACGGAAAATTTGGGCGCATTGACACAGCTTGACCGCGATATATTTGTAAGGGAGCCTGCGGAGGACGAATCGGATTTTTCTAAAGCCAAGCAGCCGCTTGAGGTGAGCCTACCGCAATTATTGCACACCTTGAGAGAGCTTTTGGGTCGCACAGCGAGACGGGATTTGATCGAATTGGAACCGGAACGACTTCACGTTAAAGACAAAATTCACGACATTCTCGAGCGCCTGAACATTAACCCGCAAATCACTTTTCGATCACTGTTCGAAGCTTCTGCATCCCGAATTAATATTTTAACTACTTTTTTGGCTTTGTTGGAGATAATCAAACTGCAACTCGTCCGTGTTTATCAGGATGAACCGTTTGGTACCATTTTGATATCAAAACGGATTTTGCCGGAGCAGAACGAAGCAAATGATGCAAACTTGAGCGAAGGATTAATATGAGATTTGTTGGGGGGGCGACCAACGAGCCGCCCCTGGTCATAGCCCCACAGACTCAGATTTCCTCAACGGTAATTGCCTCTTCGGGGCAAACCGAAACGCAAGATTCACAACCAAGACACTCGTTCGGGTTCGCGACATTGGTTTTATCATCCGCGGCTTCCAATACATCCGCCGGGCAGACATCCACGCATTCACCGCACGATTTGCATTTTTCCGCATCGATTTTCGGCAAGTACATAAATTCACCTCATCAGATTTTGGTTCGGATGCGCCAAACAGAATGGCATCTTCATTTTCGTGATTTCACGATTTAGCAATATTTTGCAAGTATAATCAAGCTTGTCAAGCTTTTAGCGCAATGCGAACAGCTGACTTTGACCGGCATTTTCCCTTCCAGATTCATGCGCTTTTCTTCCGTTTCCAAAATGTGTCATTGTGAATATCAGTTATTTCAGGATTCGGATTACTACGGGTTTCACTCGTTGACAAGAAGTTGCTCCAGGTGTTACCCTGCAAGGACTTTTGAAGAAGCGCTGCCAAAAAAACGACAGAGTGATTTTGATATCTTTCCCGAGAGACTAAGGGATTGTCATGAAAAATAGTAAAAAGTTTAGAGAGATGATCATTGCAGGAATTGCCTCCGATACCCGCAATATGCAGCCCGTGGTTTTGTTGAGAGAGAAAGGCGGCGAACGAGAACTGTACATTTGGATAGGCCCAGTTGAAGCCATGGCGCTGCAAAGGGCTATTAATAAAGAGGTTTTTCAGCGTCCGCTCACCCATGAACTGATGAGGAATATCATTGAAAAAGCTGGCGTGATTATCGAGCACATAGAAATAGACGACTTGAGGGACCATACCTATTACGCCACCATTTACCTGAAAAATGCGGAATCAAAACTTATCACAATAGACGCTCGCCCTTCGGACTCACTGGTTCTGGCCACATGGACCGGCGTCCCGATTTTCGTAAGCGAAAAGGTAATAGAAGGTATGACTCAGGCGGACCAAGACGAAGGGGCAAAACCAAAAATGATCTTCACTCAAGAGGATATTGAGCGTACCGATGAGGAATTGACCAAGATTCTCGAACGAATGGACCCCGATGATATCGGAAACGCGTAACTGATTTGGGATATCCCGCCTCGATTTTAAACTCGTGAGTTGTTTCCAGGCAGCAGCAACTTTTTTTTGCTTATTAATCCAGTCTAATTCAATCGATGGAAATATTACCGAGCAGCGGTCAGTTCAATGAGCTGTTCCTGTTTACGTTGAGTTGGCGAAATGATAGATCTTGCTTGGCAACAATATGTGAGTAGGTGATTTTCATGCCCGGCAATATCATTCCGGAGGGAAAGAGCGGGGGTCCATTTCGATTACTGAAGTATTTTATTGTCTCGGCCTTTGTCGTCATCACTGGCGTGACCCTCCTGCTGGCGACCTTGCTTTACACGAGAAGTGTCAACACGCTCTTAAAGGGAGCCGAGAGTTACGCACGCTTGTTGGCTGAAAACCTTAACTATAATATTTACATAGGTTTTTACGGACCTCTCAAGGCTCGTGGAATTTCGATGGATCTTCGCAAATGGGACCAATTTGGCTCACTTGACTCCTTAATAAAAGATTTTACCTACGGGCTTAAGATCAGGCGAATCAAAATCATAGATAAGCAAAGGAAGATAATTTACAGCACGGAGTATGATCTCATCGGCAAGTACGAACCGGACAATTCGGCAATAGATCAAGCGTTGAATGGAAAGGATCTGACGCTGATCGAGCAGGAGGGAGGGTCCTCCCTGCTTTGGTATACGACCTGTCTGGCAGATACTTACTTTCCTCTCAGAGAAGTTTCAGGCAATTTTTGGATGCTGGGTAATATTTACGGAGTTATTCAGATCACGCAAGATGTGACGGATCAATATGTCAACGTACAGCGCTCCATTATTGTGGTCATATTGGTTGCGGTAGGATCCATGATTTTTCTCTTCATCATGCTGACTTTGATTGTTCGAAGGGGAGAAAGAATCCTACTGGAGAGGGCGAGGGATCAAAAGAATCTGGAGGAAAAGCTCCAACAATCCGAAAAGCTCGCATCGATCGGCCAAATGGTGGCTACTATAGCTCATGAAATTCGCAATCCGCTCGGCATAATCCGTTCGTCGGCCCAGGTGCTGGCCAAAGCGGATAATCCCGATCCTAACCGGATACGAAAACTCTCAGGTGTTATTGTGGAAGAAGCGAGCAGTTTGAGCAATATTCTGACAGATTTTCTGGAATTTGCTCGACCTAGATCTCCTTGGATGAAAAACACAGACGTGCTGGAAGTCATATCAAGGCTGCGCAACAATTTGGCGCAAGAAATTCAGGGTAGGCGCATAGAATGGTTCGATACCAGCTTGAACGGAACGGATTCTAACGTCCAAGGTGATCCGGAACTGCTATATCAAGCTTTCCTGAATATTACCATGAATGCATTCGAGGCAATGGAGGACGGAGGCAAGTTCCGCATCAGCATAGCTTCGGAGGACTCTGTTGTCCGGCTCGACTTCATGGACAATGGCCATGGCATCAAGCAGGAAGATCTCCCAAAACTTTTTACTCCATTCTTCACTACGCACGAGATGGGCACCGGCTTAGGATTATCAGTCGTACACAACATAATTACAGCTCACGGCGGAGAGATTTCTGTCAAAAGCGAGGCGGGCAGGGGAGCGACGTTCAGTATTTATCTCCAGCATGGAAACCCAGCCTCTCAAATGAATTCCAACGCTGGGAAGACGAGAAGTCACTGATGAAAACGGTCCTGGTCGTAGATGATGAAAAGAATTATCTGGTCGTACTGGAGGAGCTTCTTCTCGAAGACGGGTACCAAGTCGTGACCGCCGGTTCGGGACCGGAAGCGATGGAAATAGTTCGGAACACGCCAGTTGATACGGTGCTTACAGACATTAAAATGCCTGGGATGTCCGGCATCGATCTACTTGATAACCTTAGAACGTTGGATTCAGATCTGCCGGTGATCCTGATGACCGCTTATGCTGAAGTTGATCAGGCAGTGAACGCTATGAAAAAGGGGGCCTTGGATCACATTCAAAAGCCCTTTGACAACCAAGACGTAAAAAGAGCGGTGGCCCGTGGAGTTGAAAAACGTCTGTTGATGAAGAACATCCGTCACCTGGAGACCGAGTTGGGTGCTCTGTGGGGAAATATAATCGGAAAATCCAAGTCAATGGAATCGGTGTATACAGTTATGAAGCGGGTTGCCGATACTCCCACGACCGTGCTTATTTGCGGGGAATCCGGTACCGGTAAAGAACTGATAGCGCGAGGATTGCATAAAGCTTCATCCCGCGCCGGTTGCCCGTTTGTCTCTATAAATTGTGCCGCTCTCCCAGAGACTCTTCTGGAATCCGAACTGTTCGGTTATGAAAAAGGGGCATTCACAGGCGCAACAAGTCTCAAGCAAGGCAAATTCGAATTCGCTGACGGCGGTACGCTGTTTCTCGATGAAATAGGTGAAATGTCCCTTAATTTACAGGTAAAGTTTCTAAGAGTGCTACAAGAGCAGGAATTTCAGAGAGTTGGTGGCAATAAGGACGTCCGGGTGGATGTCCGCATCATAGCCGCGACTAATAAGGACTTGAAAGACGAAGTGGAAGCCGGGAGATTCAGGGGCGACCTCTTCTTCAGACTCAATGTTGTAGAAATAGCTGTTCCCGCCCTGCGAGAGCGACGTTCCGATATTCCGTTTCTTGTAGCTCATTTTGTTCGAAAGTTTTGTACTAAGTTGGGGCGAGAAATACGGGAAGTGGACGCCGAAGTCATGCGTTCATTGTACCGTTATTCATGGCCGGGAAATGTAAGGGAATTGGAGAATATTGTCGAACGAGCCATAGTTATGGCTAGAACGCAAACTATAATGCCTGAAGATCTCCCTCAGGAGATTAGAGAGTCCCCCGAAATTGAAGAAGAATTGAACCAGCTGATTTCATGGGAGAAAGGACTTGCAGAGACACTGGAGATTATCGAAGAGCGGATGATCCGCCAAGCTCTGAAGAGATGCGGCAGCATTCAGGCACAGGCTGCGAAAATACTGGGGATTTCAAGAAGCAATTTGCAGTACAAAATGAAAAAATACGGTATGCTGGTTTGATTTGGGGTTCTATAAGTGGACAATCGCGCATTGCCATTCTAAATCGATTTAGATCTTTCGGAACACTTTTTCCGGAAATGTGACTTAAGAGATCATGTTTTTGCATTACAGATGGAGCCTTCCCTCAAGCGCCTGGCCGTTGACAAGGACTGGCAATTACTTTATAGATAAAAACGATTTCAATGCAATGAAGGAGTTTTCGCCGTGATGCGACAGAACCGGCAATTAATCACGTGCAATAAGAAAACTTATTTAGGACTGATGGGAATGTTGTTCTTGTTGGCAGTTCCCGTGAAAGCTCAAATGTATTATCACGATGGAAATTATTCGTACCAGTATGGGAATGATAATGAGGCCTATCAACAACAGGGGCCTGGGTACCGCCAGCAACCCCGTCTTCAATATGATCAACGCGACGCAGAGATGATACTGCGCGATCAAGTGGAGCGCAGCAATGGGAATAATCAAGGCGCCCAACAACCGCAACAGTCAATATATGACAATAATTACGGCCATAGAATTAGTGATGATGCATCTATTCGAAGAGTTATGGCCGAGGCGCGAAACATTGCAAGCTTAATAAAGAATAGAAACGGTAAGGCCTTCATTATCTTTGATAAACGAAATGTGCAGTTTTATCTGTACGACAGGAATGGGCGTTTGTTGAGAATAGGCCCTGCAGCAATCGGTAAAGGAAAAACCGAAACAGGAGCTTTTGAAACTCCGGTAGGGGTGTTCCCGATTAAGAGTAAGGTTCCTGTAGACGATTGGGTTCGCCCTGACTGGTATTTCAAAGAAGAGGGAGAGCCCATCCCACAGCGACACGAAGATCGGCGGGTCCCAGGTTTTTTCCGCTACAAACTCGTGTTTGAAGGTTCACGCTACATCCATTATGCTGAAGCCACGGGCGGCAGGCTGACTCATGGTTGTCTCGGATTGGACTGGGAAGATGCTGAGGCGGTCTTTCATACGTTAGATGTCGGGTCATATTGCATCGTTGTGGATTCGAGTTTTATTAACAAATTGGCTCGCGGGGAATTCCCGATTAATAAGCCGCCGATGGCAAAACCAAGTAAACCTGAGGAGCCTTCCGGGGCTGTTACAGCGAAAGCGGAATATGAGCGTCGTGAAACCGTTACTCGCTCCGATCAGCCCCAGGATCAGGAAAAATTCTTTCGAAATCTTTGGTAATGTACTGACACTCCGCTTCCGATTATTTGGTTGCAAAAGAGGCACTCATTTTGAGGATAGACGGAATGCTATGTAGATACAGAGCATTACTGCTCCTATTTGCCGTTATAATAATCTTGTCATGCGTCTCCTGTGTCGGTACAGGGGTCTCAAAAACTGCTAGCGTCGATCCTGGTGTTACAGGTTCGGCCGCATTGGAAGCCGCAGGAGACAAGGGAATTGCGGACACTTGGGAGCTGCTTTATCAGGTGAATGAAAAAGGGGACGAGGAAAGACCGAAAGACGCTACCAGGACTCTGATTGAGTTCACAAAAGCCGGGCAAGTCATATTTAACAGGATTGATAATGAGAACTCTGATCGAGTAAAGAGCAGAACCGGAAAGTACAGCGTTGACAAAGCTGAAATAAATATCACAGATGATGCCGGTAATACCGTGAAGTGGCCATACCAAGTAAGCGGCGATACCCTGGTAATATCGATGCCGGAAGTTAAGAAGAAGTTTCATTGGCGTCGTTTTCGTTGATGCCGGCGCAATTTAGGCGGATTACAAAATTGAATTTAATCCACGGGCACGAAAAAGCCTTACATTGCGATGACGGCCACGGATAATTGTGGCCGATCACTTGTTCGCGGAATTTTGATGAAGCTGAACTTATCTAATTCTTGTCAAAAACCTGCTCTTATCGCTGTAATCTTGATTTCTTGCATTTTCCCATTTTCGCCCAGCAGTTATTCGGCGGAAAAAGAAGAGATCTTGCGTTATGAAATCACATGGAATGGAAACAAGGCAGGTCATGGCGATATTACGACTCGAGCTAATGTGAAACATGTCAACGTGACAGTTCAGGCGGTGTCGGATGGCGTCGTGAAGAGTCTTTGTGAGATTTGGAGTAGGATTAACTGCACTTTTACGGCCGACGGGTTCAAGCCCAAATCTTATAATTTTGCGTTGAAATCTAATGTGGCACGTTCCGAGACTGTCGGTCTGATCTTTGATGAAAAAACAGGAATGGTGCAAGTTAGTAAACAGACGGGAAATGAAAACGAAAACCACTCAGAAACGGTTCGCGGGGTCTACGATCCCGTGACAGCCGCGTGTCTACTTCGGAGCCAAAAAGATCTAAGTAAACCAATGTTTGTTGACATATACGACGGGAAAGACAGGGCGCGATTGTATGTGGACCCGGTCGGGACTGAGCGCATTCAAGTGAAGGCCGGAGTGCATCCCGCTGTGTGTCTCCACCTCAAATTGGTAAAACTCGGCAATGAAAATCAGGAAATTGGAAAAGGCAAGCTTTGGATTTCCAATGATTCTAATAGAATCCCTCTGTTGTTGACCTCGTCGCCGATATTGGGAACCATCCGTTTCGAATTGGTTCATGCCCAGATGTAGATCGAGTCGAACATGAGTTTCTTCCGGAAATAGGCGAATCCGTTCATCTTCTGGTATCATGAGCTATGGAAATGATACCGGAATCCGGCAAAGAAATCCTGCGTATTATCAACGACCTCGTTCCTGAGTCTTACGTTGTGGGGGGAGCTATCCGCGACCATTTGATTGGGAGGTTCCGGAGAGCCGATCTCGATATTGCCGTAAGAGGTGACGGCCTGGACCTAGCCCGTCGTGTTATTGATCAGACCTCAGCAACCGCCACTCTTGTTGCTCTCGATTCAAAGCGTTTCACAGCCAGGATTGTACTACGATGTGACGGCATTTCGACCATAGACGTCTCACCGCTAAAGGGTCGTACCATCCACGACGACCTCCGCAAAAGGGATTTCACCATCAATGCTATTGCCACCTCTCTTGGCGATTTTCTCCAATCCGGTCTGCGACATGTCATCGATCCTCTTCGCGGACAGGAGGATCTCAAAAATAAATTAGTTAGACCGTGTTCACCCGACGCATTTCAAGACGACCCTCTTCGAATTTTGAGAGGTTTCAGATTCGCTGCTGCTCTTGGGTTCCGAATTAGTGCGGATACTCTGTCTCTTATCCCCGGGAGCCTGGCAAAATTGCAAAATGTTTCCCCTGAACGAGTGAGGGATGAGTTACTAGCACTTCTAGCAGCGCATAAAGCTTTTCCCGTTTTGCGAACAATGGATGCAGCAGGTGTATTTGATCTTTTGTTTCCCGAATTGGCTGCAATGAAGGGGTGCGGCCAAAATGAATATCATCACCTGGATGTATGGGACCATTCGCTAGAAGTTGTTCGATGTCTTGAACAACAGATAGCGCTCCGGTTTCCCTGTTTTGACCCCATAATTCCAGTTCTCGACCGGTACGTGAGAGGAGAACCTGTCACGGGGAGACCCCGTATAGCTCTAATTAAGCTGGCGGCAATCTTCCATGATTCGGGAAAACCCGAAACCAGGTTCGTGGATCCGGCAGGCAGAGTGCGATTCTTCGGGCATGAAAGAGTATCGGAGGCGATTTTCTTAAAAGCAGGCGCTCGATTAAAGTTGGCTGCTAGAGAGATTACAGTCGTCAAGCAGTGGGTGCTGGGTCACATGAGACCGATGTTTCTTAACGAGGAGCCGATCTCAAAGCGGGCAGTACATCGTCTGTATAGGAAATTCGGCAAGGATGTTTTAGGATTACTACTACTGCATCTGGCCGATTTGGCCGCTTCCCGTGGGCCCGCTCGAACCGCTGAAGCGGACGAGACTGCATGTCACTCAGTGGCCAAAGCCCTTGAGATTTGCTTCGAGCTGGAAGAATCCCCCCCAAAACCTTTTCTGAACGGCCGAGACTTGATGAATTTATTCGAGTTGCAACCGGGGCGTCAGATCGGGAGAATTTTGAGGTATCTCGAAGAACTTCAGGCAGCGGGTGAGATAACGTCTATCGATGAAGCTATATCCACTGCCCGAAAATTCTTAGATAGACAGTAATCGCGGATCCTATTTACAGTCCCGCACTATTCCTTGCCAACCAGAGTAGTCCCGAGTTCCTCTTTTAAGAGGTCACCAAGATTAGAGGCCACAACCTCCTGGTTGTGGGTATAACCTCTCATCTGACTGTGATCCGCTGCTCTTTCGAGACTCTTAATTGAAAGCGCTATTTTTTTGTCCTTCTTATTCACCTTTAGAACTACTGCGCTTAGGTTATCGTTTACCTTGCAAAAATCGCCCGGAGAGTTCACCCTTTCTCGAGATAGTTCGGATACGTGTATCATTCCTTCGATTCCTTCTTCTATCTCGAGAAACACCCCGAAATCCGTGACCGAAGTCACTTTTCCGGTAACCTTTGTCCCCGGCGGGTATCTGTCGGCAAGAGTCTCCCACGGGTCTTCATACATCTGCTTTATACCGAGTGAAAATCTCTCGTTTTCCTTATCTATATTCAAGACCACCGCTTGGACGGTTTGCCCTTTTTTGTACAGTTCCCCCGGGTGTTTGATCCTCTGAGTCCAAGAAATATCTGAGATATGGACTAATCCATCAATACCTTCATCAATGCCTACAAAGATGCCGAAATCAGTGACGTTTCTTATTTTGCCTTCTATTTTGGTCCCTTCAGGATACCTCTCTGCAATAACATCCCACGGATTGGGTCTGAGCTGCTTTATTCCCAAAGAAATCCTCTTTTGACCTTTGTCTACATTGAGAACCATAACCTCGACTTCCTCCCCAACTTGAGTCAGCTTGGAAGGATGCCTTGGTTTTTTGGTCCAGGTCATCTCAGAAACATGCACAAGGCCTTCGATCCCTTTTTCGAGTTCTATAAAAACTCCATAATCTGTTATGCTTACAACTTTTCCGGTCCATTTCGATCCGATAGCATATCGCTCTTCCGCATTTTCCCAAGGGTCAGGTTGAGTCTGTTTAAGCCCCAATGAAACTCTTTCCGAATCTTGATCGAACTTAAGAATTTTAACCTGAATTTCATCTCCGACTTTTAGAATTTCGCTTGGGTGATTTATTCTGCCCCAGGACATATCAGTAATATGGAGCAATCCATCGATTCCCCCGAGATCAACAAATGCTCCATAGTCGGTGATATTCTTCACGGTCCCTATCAGGACGCCTGAACTTTCCATAGCCCGCAAGATAAAATTCTTCTTGTCCTCCTTCACCTTTTCGAGCAAAGGTCGCCTTGAAAGGACAATGTTTCCTCGCTTGCGATTATACTTAAGGACATTGAACTCAAATGTCTCGCCTATGTATTTTTCGAAATTTCGCACAGGCCTGAGATCCACCTGAGATCCGGGCAGAAAAGCCGGCACTCCTATATCTACTTGCAAGCCGCCTTTAACCCTGGCCAGAACTTTGCCCGGGATCGTTTTTGTGTTTTCATAAACGTCCGCGATATCTTCCCATATTCGGATCTTATCAGCTTTGGATTTCGAAATTCTTAATTGGCCGGAAGATTCCTCGGTATCTTCAAGGAAGACCTGGACATCATCGCCCACGCTAACTGTCAACTTGCCGGTTTCATCCGTGAATTGCTCGATAGGTATCTGTCCTTCGGACTTGGAGCCGACATCTATCATCACGAATTCAGGAGTTAACTGCACTACTTTCCCGGTGACGACCTCGCCTTCTTGAACTCTATGGAAGCTACTTTCGACTAACTCCGCAAAATCCTCTTCTCTCGCACTCTCTTGTTGATTTCCTTCTGCAGGAACGTTGTTGTTGGTTTCGGTTTCCGTGTTCTCCATCCGGATGCTACCCCCGATTAGTTTCCCTCTTGTGACTTTTGTCTGTTACAGGATAATCGTTTATTTATAAACGTTATCCCATAATCTGACAAGAGAAAGTTTGATTGGAGCGCACATTTTTAAGAATTCAGCACGATCCGACCTTAACACCTCATAAAGATAGTATTCTCTTCAAGGTGGCTTGATTAAATCGATCTCGGCCGGATCGCTCACCCAATCGTACTTATAATTATAATGCTTTTTTACTACGAGGGTTATAGTCGGATTCTTTCATTTGCTTGGAAAGGTTGCCAGAATTTCAGCTATCATTGTGCTCATGCGATCGACCACTTCCTCGGGACTCAGTCCTGTGGTGTCTACGATTACCGCACCTGGAGCCTTAGTTAGCGGAGACATCTGTCGTGATTCATCGCGATGATCTCTGCGCCGCATTTCGGAATCGATTTCCTCGAAACCAGCATCATTCCCTCGCTCAATAATTTCCAGATAGCGCCTTTTGGAACGCTCTTCAGGATTTGCCGTGAGAAAGAATTTTACTTGAGCCTCAGGAAAAACCACAGTTCCCATGTCTCGCCCTTCCGCTATCAAATTCCATTGCGAGCCACTGCGGCGCTGAGTTGCTAGCAGTACTTTCCTGATTTCAGGCCGGGTCGAGAACCTTGACGCTGCCTCTCCGATATTTTCTTGCCTGATGATTTCGGTCACGTCTTCAGGACCAAGAAAAATTCTCATGGACCCGACGTCAGGCTGAATTCGTAAGTCAAGTGAATCGATCGCTTTTTCAGGTATTGATTCGTCATCGGGCGAAACTCCGCATCTGGTAAGGTGCAAGGCCATAACACGGTACAAGGCCCCGCTATCTAACAGAACGAAACCTAGCCGTTGCGCCAGCAGACGAGCCACGGTAGATTTACCGGCAGCCGCTGGTCCATCAATAGTAATGGTGATCAGATTCTCATGCGAGTTCATTTTCCCTGTGATTAGTTCGCTCCTCTTGTTGATCAGGATCTCCCAAGGATATTTTTAAGCGCATTGATAAATCTCACATTATCTTTTTTTAGTCCGACAGTGACCCTAATACATTGATCCATTCCGAACGAGGCAAGGTGTCTCACAATTATACCTCGCTCCAGTAAGGCATAATAAATCGGCGCCGCATCATATCCCATGCAGAAACTCACGAAATTCGCTTCAGATGGAATAACCTCCGCTCCTAACGTCTTCAGTTCCTGAGACAAGAACTGAATCCCCTCGCGCGTCACCTGGACAGTGCGCTCCAGGTGATCTTTATCACCGAGAGCTGCCAAAGCTGCTGCTTGAGCCAAGGAATTTACATTAAACGGCGGCCTAACTCGATTCAATAACTCTATAAGCCATGACTCGCCAAATCCGTAACCAACCCGAAGACCAGCCAAACCATAAATCTTTGAAAAAGTTCTCAACACCAGAACAGGTAAAACTTTTCCTAAGTATTCGATTCCATTTGGACAATCACCATTACTGACGTACTCTCGATAAGCTTCGTCTATAATCAATACCAGACGATCAGTTGGGAGATTCTTAATAAAACTATCAAAATCCGCCCGGGACACTATTGTTCCGGTAGGACTATTGGGAATGGCCAGAAATATTAATCTCGTCCTCTCCGTCACCGAAGATGCAATCCCTTCGAGATCGAATTTATAATTTCGTAAGGGCACGGTAATTGCCGTTCCACCAAAAGCTTCCACACAGATTCTGTACATGGAAAAAGTCGTATCCGCCATAATTGCTTCGTCACCGGGAGTCATAAACACATGGGCGCACATTTCCATGATTTCATCAGAGCCGTTACCGAGAATTACTGAATCCGGCGATACATTGAATCTGCGGGCCAATTCCGATCTAAGTATCGGAGCGGAGGACTCCGGGTAGATATTTGCTTCTCTAATAGATTCCCGCAAAGCATTCACGGCTGCCGGCGATGGTCCAAGAGGATTCTCGTTTGAAGCCATTTTGATCGCATGCTGGATGCCAAGTTCTCTTTTTAGCTCCGCTATTGGTTTACCAGGAACATAAGGCGGAATGGACATAACGTGCGAAGCGACAACGCGATCCACCCAAGCCGGCCGCTGCGGTTTCATAATTCCTCCGGAGTCAAGCTTCTCGATGCCGATCTAATCCGCTCAGGGCACGAGACACTCGGCAGTGATCCTGATTTTATAGTCCTCAGCCTGGCTGGAGTCAACTTCAGCAAATCAGCACTGCTGAATTCAAATTGCTTGACAACCATATGACAAAATTATAGCTTATAAAAAGTCATGAATTCGAGTATATTAGATCTGAAATGTCAAGTATATTATTACTAAAAATAATTCCTTTTCTCACCATATTCGTTCTGGTCGGCTACTGTTGCGGTACCTCTACAGCAGCTTTTTATCAGATCCCACAGATCAGTGCAGACCAGCCGCAAATTGAGCGAAATCCCTTCTTGCCCGCCCCAAATCCTTTGAAGTCCATAGAGCCTGAAATGCCTGAACTTTATATTGATACTACTCTGCGGCAAGGGCTGAACGAAGTACTGCCGCAGGCCTTTCGTAAGGGACTGGATTTCGGAGCAAGTTATGATCGTACAGTGGGCTTGCCCACAATGCAATTCGACTATTTCCTTCCGATAAAGGCATGGAATGATAAGAATGTCTTTGTCATGCCTCGATGCTCTTTATCAGGTACCAAAGAGACATTCTCGATGGGGCTCGGTTTTCGGCAGCTCCTCGGTCATGATGTGATGATCGGATTTCACGCCTTTCACGATTGGGAGAGGACGAGACGACAAGCCGGTCCGTTTTTGAAGCAAGCAGGAGCGGGTATAGAGTTAGCCGCGTTGCCAGGCAAACATTCAAATCTAGTTTTTTCTTTGAACGGGTACTTGCCTGTCAACGAAAAGCTCACATGGCTGGAGGATGGTGAAGTTCTCAGACGCGAAGCACTGAGCACTGGGATGGATGCTCGGTTGAGCTTCACATTACCCGCCATGGTGGACTGGTTGGATATACGGCTCGATGCCCGTGCTCATTCGTTCCGAGGCACTCGAACCGACGATACGGGATACCGAGCGGGAATCTCAGTGGCCAGCCGAGATGGAATGTTCAGGGCCTCATATGAACGAGAGAGTGACAATCGGAAGGGCGAGCAGTACAGGGTCGAGGGATCCATAAATCTGGCATTTGATTGGAAGGACCTTCTTCAAAATGAATTGCCGTTTTCAGCTCCGTATAAAGTCCCTCAACACCGCTATGACAGAAAAATCGGTGAAAGATTAAGCGAAAGGGTAGTGAGAAGGCACGATGTTCCCACTGACCGTACTGAAAATCGAGTCACCTTGGCCGCATCAGTTTCTGATAACACGGTTTTTTTGAGTGGTGGGTTCCCTGGTCTGCCCAATTCGAAAGTAACGGTACAAGTTTCTCAAAGCCCTTGGCAGGACTGGGCGGATATTGCCACCAATTCCTCCGGATTCTATTCAGGTGCCGTAGATCTGCCGGCAGGCTCATATCGAGTGCGACTGATTCATAAACCTACCGGCCGCGTATCCTCAGAAAAGACCATACATGTTCGGGGCTATCGGTAAAAGCGACTGATGACTATCCGGCTGAGCTGGAATCCTGGACCGATCAGACTTTCAATAAATTGAGCGGATTCTTTGTAGGATCATTCTGCGCACCTTCTCTGAGGAGAAAAGGATTCGGCCGTTCAGACGATAAATAGAAGTGTCAACTGTCCGGGAGCGCTATATCTATAAGGAGACGTGCCC
>JBKQRG010000066.1:0-5319 GCA_052144015.1 Desulfomonilaceae bacterium | reverse complement strand
ATGTAGCTGCACTTACTGCATGCCAAACAGGGTTGGGGAGGCACATTTCTGGTGAAGGCACTATGGGAATGGGGAGAGCATTTCAGTATGCAGGAGCAAAAAGTGTATTGATGAGCCTATGGAGTGTAGCTGAATCATCTTCTGTAGATCTTGTGATAAACTTCTTCAAACATCTGCGAGAAGGAAAAAACAAACTTGAAGCCTTGAAATTGGCTCGGGAAGAGATCCGTAAGAATGGATACGATCATCCCTTCTTCTGGGCTCCATTTATTTTGGTGGGGGAAGTGGATTAGGCGGTGAAGGTTGGCGCCGCCTGGGTTTTTGAGTCGAACAAGAGAGTTAAAGCCCCTCAGGCCGCAAGGGACGTTGTTTCTTACGAGGCCAGTTTTTTGAGGATGATCTTGACGTACCTTTCTCAAAAAATTCGTGCGTGAATTTTGCGTGACCCTGTCGGGAATACTTGTGCTTTTTGGAGCTTTTGAAGCAATGGGCGTCTCGGTAACTGGTTATTTTAATTGATTATGTCAAATTTTTTTGTGACTCAAAATCCACCGCCCGCAAGGGTGTGCGAGTTCGACTCTCGCTCCGAGCACCCAGAAATCAAAAAGGATTTGGCTGACAGCTAAATCCTTTTTTCATTCCGCTTCCGCCTTGGTGTCATTCCGCTCGGTTTAATTCCAAGAATCGGGTACCGTGCAAATGGCTAAGCCTAGAACAATCTCAGTAGATCAGCGTATCACGGTCGGAGGTGGCATGTTCATGTGGCCTCGGCGTTTCCCTTGGCCCGGTACTATCAAGCTGTGTTCGGGTGAGGACTACGGTGAAAGAAATGTTTGACGGAGTGGTCTGGGGTGAGGTACGCTCAAAAACAGGACAAGAGAAGCCTTTTCAGTTACATGGCACCGGTCTTTCCTCAGGTCTTGTGGAAGACCATCCTGGGGCGTTACCTGTCTCACGTGGGTACTGTTGAGACCGAATTTCGGGGTAAACCACCCCAGAATTGGCAAGACCGCCGCATAATTCCGGTTGAAATGCCTTCCGGAAGAGAATTGACCAACAGCGGTCACGGATGGGAGTAGCTGATGAGAGCGTTAATAATTGTGATCTTCGCGTTACTCGCAATCATTTTCGTGGGCGGATCACTGAACGTCGGGGGCGCCCCGATTTTTCAGCACCTGGATTCACTGCTTCATACGGACGTTCTTATGGACCTGCATTCCTCTGTTTTCTATTTACTTTATCGTGGAGAATACAGCGTCGATGAAGGATTGTCCCGTACGAAATCGGATTTGGAGCAGTTTCAGCAGAAGCCTGCCGGCATTGACAAGCGCGGCTATCAGCGAAAAATTGACAAGGCTTCCGAATAGCGGTTACGTTCCAGGAATTGTATGGTACGATTCGCGATATTTTGACCCTAAACACGGAAAATGGATGTTAGGGCCGCTTTGTCCCGGGATAATCTCATTGTGACTATGATTTAGAGCATTTCGGATCTATTGTGAATTGGACATCAGAGTCAAGAATTCTCTCCTATTCTAACAACCCCTCGTGATATCATGTCGTCCTGATCTCTTCACAGGGGGTTTCCTGTGACCAAAATAACCGTCAGTGCAAAAGAAATCGTGGCAGACGTCAAGGCCGGAATGGCTGACAGCGCCCTGATGGAGGAGTACAAGCTTTCAGAGAAGAGGGAGAAGCTATGACCAGGACATACTTTGTCGTAGTCGTCGGGCTGCTGGCATGGCCCTGTCTTGTTCAGGTCGACTGGGTACAAGCAGGGGCCGAAAAGATACGGAGTGTTCTGCCAGGAGCCACTCGCCCGGCAATAAATCGTTTACAATTCAAGCGTCAAATCTTACAGTTGCGCTATTCTGTCTCTAAAAAGAGCAATGAATGCGGTCCCGATATGGGGGACTTCATGATCGGACGTAGGCACTGTCACAATAGATGAAGGTGACTCGAACGCTCATCTTTTGTCTATGGGGGATTCTTTCCGCCATCAAGTGGTGTCACTTTTCAGTCGCAGTCACTACTAAGTAGTTTTAGGCGCCGACTCATATGATCCGAAGGTAACGTGCAACCTGACTTTCGCAGGATATCATTATGAGGACTTTTCAGGAGGCTGCCATCCTCAGACGATTTATGCTCATTTGTTTAGAGTCGTCGGAGTTTAGGCTTTTCTATCTTTACACCTGATGCCCGACGCGGAAGAGTGACGCGACATCGAGCGCAAACAAGAGGGAAACCAATGACCAGATTTCTCGTACGTGTTGCAGTGGTCGTCCTAGCGGTCTGTTTGCTACCCGCTCTTGGGTCTGCTCAGTCAATGGAACAAGCGAGCAAGCTAATAGATCAGGGCCGGGCACTACGCGACAATTCAAAATCAAAATCAGACATGGAATTGGCACTACAGAAATTTCAATCAGCTCTGGCGATTTATGAAAAAGTTAGATCCCAGAAGGGGCAAGGGGTCGCTCTGCACCACATGGCACGGGCTTATCAAGCCTCGGGACAAAGTCAAAAGGCCCTGGAGTACTTTGAAAAATCGCTAGCACTCTTCAAGAAATCCGGCGAGCACAAGGGTGAGGGGGTGACCCTAGATTACATCGGTCAGATCTATTTTGCTCAGGGTCAGCATCAGAGGGCACTGGAGTATTATGAGAAAGGGCTTGCCATGAGTAGAAAGGCCCGTAACATCAAGCACGAAGGTATTGCCCTTAATAATATAGCCTTAGTTTATCAGGGGCTGGGGCAGAATGAAAAGGCCGTGGATTACTTCGAACAGTCTCTGATCATATGTCGAAAGGCCGGTAACACGGAGAGCGAACAGACTATTTTATCAAACGTAGGAGTCCTTTGGCGGAATTTAGGTCAGTATCAAAAAGTCATAGAAGCTCACGAGAAGCAGCTCGATATCAGCAGGAAAATCAGGGAAATCAAAGGCGAAGGGGAAGCTCTCCATCGTTTGGGCCAAGTACACGCTGCTTTGGGTGAGGGTAAGAAGGCACTAGAATTTTTTGAACAGGCACTTCACATTGCTCAAAAAGTTGGCAATGAGCGAAGTGAGTCAGATGCCCTGAACGACATAGGTGAGATAAATCGAACCACTGGCAATTTCGCCAAGGCTCTGGACTGCTACCAAAAATCGCTTGAGATTGACAAAAAAACCGGCTTGAAAACAGGGCGACTGGCTCCCCTGAATAACATGGCAGTGGTATATAAACACCTGGGACAATATCAGACAGCACTGGAGCAGTTTCAAAACGTGATCGAGGCAGCTCAGAAGACGAGGGATGCAGCAACTGAGGCGGCCGCATTGGTTAACATGGCCGGGATTTATACTGACTTGGGTCAGCACCAGAAGGCTTTGGAAATCCTTGAAAAGTCTCTTCAGATGGGCAAGAAACTTGGCCATGCCAAGAACCAGTTTTATGCTTTGTTCGAGATGGCCTCGGCTTATGAGTCATTGGGCCAATATGACAAAGCCCTGGCGCATTATGTAGAGGCGGCTAAAGGATCTGGCAAAAGCAAAGAGACAAATTACAGAATAGGTCTTTTATACCTGGCCATGGGAGACATTCCCACAGCTGAGACATTTCTGAAGAAAGACTCTGGGCAGATTGAGATTTTCGCCGGTGCTAGGATTGCGATAGCCAAATTGGACTTCGAAAAGGCAGTTGATCCACTTAAACTTCACTTGAATGTGTCGCGGCAAAGCCGAAAGGTTGATGGAATCTTCACGGGATATTCCGGCCTCGGGCTTGCCTATGAGGGACTAAGACAATATGAAGCGGCTGCCGAAAACTACACGCAAGCTATAGGAATTACCGAAGAGATGAGGGATGGTCTTACAGAAGGCCACAGAGTGAATTTCTTCGATGCCAGGATCGACGGCATTGCTAGGCTGACCCCCTACGAGGGCCTGTGCCGTGGATTGCTTCATATGGGAAGACTGGATGAGGCGTTCAAACAGGCTGAGAGCACAAAAGCAAGGATCTTCTCCGAATCACTCTCCCGCAGAGCCAAGGACGTTGCCCTTGATGTGCCCGTGAATATGCTAGAAAAAGATTCCGATATAAATAATCGGCTCGCCGCGCAGATTCAGGAACGCACAAAAACCTATGAGAAAAGCGCCCACTGGCTTTTGGACTTCGAGAAACTAAAACAATATAAGGATGCTGAGGAAAAGGCGAAATCCCTTGAGAAGCAGATCAAGGAATTACTCTTGGAGAGGGACCGCCACCGATCTGCACTTAGAAAAGAATATCCTCTCTTCGCTGCCACGAAGTATCCCCAGCCGATGAACCTGGAGGAAAGCGCTCTCAAAGACCACGAATGGGTGCTGGAATACCAAGTTACCGATTCAGGTGTCGCAATATTTCTTATAAAAGGCAAAAAGATCATTAAGGGCCTATTCAAGGCGATTGAACGCAAAGGGATCGACAACCTGGTCCGTAAGTTCCGGGAACCGATGGAACTGGGACAAAATGATTTTGTCCCAAAGAAGCTCGCGGCCTTTGACTTCGAATCCGGGAAGAAATTGTCAGACCTCCTTCTTGCCGACATCCTCCCAGATCTCCCGAAAGATACACCTGTGATCATCATCCCTGATGGTCCACTCGGAGTTGTCCCGTTCGAAATGCTCGTCTTGAATGATGGTGGAAAGGTCCAGACCGACAAGACGATTCCTTATGTTACAGGCGCTGATTTCTTCGGCGACCGGAACCCCATATCCTATTATCAATCCGTAACCGCCCTTACTCTTGCCAGGACCTTGGGGAAACAGCAGAAAGCTGGTGACAGGACCCTCGCAATGGTTGATCCCGTTTTTTCCCCAGAGGATACCCGCTTGGTCAAAGCCGCTGTGGAAAAGAGACGAGCAGCCTTGGACAAGTTGAGCAGCGAAAAGCTCATGTCTTTCAAAACCGAGCTGGCACTGGAAATACCTAGGCTTCCCCTTACTACGCAGCTGGGCGAGTCTTTGAAGAAAGCAGACCCTGCAAAGACTGATCTCTACGAAGGTGTTAAAGCCCAAAAATCTGAGCTACTCCAGAAAGACCTCAAGCCTTATCATTCTGTGGTATTTGCCACTCACGGATATTTTGGGAAGGACCTCCCCGGAATTCAGGAACCGGTATTGATTCTCACACTTCCCGGTCAATCTGAAGGACAGGACGGCTTCCTGAGAATGACCGAGGTGATGGGTCTAAAGATGAATTGTGATGTAGCTGCACTTACTGCATGCCAAACAGGGTTGGGGAGGCACATTTCTGGTGAAGGCACTATGGGAATGGGGAGAGCATTTCAGTATGCAGGAGC
>JBKQRG010000065.1:0-4335 GCA_052144015.1 Desulfomonilaceae bacterium | reverse complement strand
AGATGCGGTCGAATTCCATGAGCACGGCCTCTTCCACCAAGTCGGTCAATTCCTCCAAAATAAAACTGCCCTGGTTCATGTTAACAACTTTGCTCAGACCCCATTCCTTATTGATGATTAATTGTATCGCCAGCGCTCTCCGGACCGATTCTTCCGTAGGGGTAGTAATAGCCTCATCGTAGGCGTTGGTATGTAGCGAATTGCAATTGTCATAAACCGCAATCAACGCCTGGAGTGTGGTACGAATATCATTAAATTGGATCTCTTGAGCATGAAGAGAGCGACCGCTGGTCTGGATATGATATTTCAGTTTTTGCGATCGTTCATGGGCGCCATATTTTTCGCGCATGGCAACGGCCCAGATCCGTCGCGCCACTCTTCCGATTACACTGTATTCCGGTTCCAGCCCACTGGAAAAGAAGAAGGATAGGTTGGGAGCGAAATCGTCAATGTGCATTCCCCGCGATAAATAATACTCAACATAAGTAAACCCATTCGCCAGTGTGAACGCCAACTGAGTTATTGGATTGGCGCCCGCTTCAGCTATGTGGTAGCCGGAAATCGAGACCGAATAGAAATTCCGAACATTATTCTTAATGAAATATTCCTGAATGTCAGCCATCATTTTTAGAGCGAAATCAATGGAGAAGATGCAGGTATTCTGACCTTGATCTTCTTTGAGTATATCAGCTTGCACCGTGCCACGGATGTCTTGCAAGACACCGGCTCTGATATTGGCCGCCTGCTCTTTGGATGGCTCCGTTCCATTCTCCGCGCGAAATTTATCCATCTGCTGATCTATGGCGGCGTTGAAGAACATGGCCAGCATCATGGGAGCAGGACCGTTAATTGTCATGGAGACCGAAGTGTTGGGCGAGGAGAGATCGAAACCTGAGTACAGCTCTTTGACATCGTCCAGGGTACATATCGAAACACCAGATGTACCGACTTTTCCATAAATATCAGGTCTTTCCTCTGGATCTCTCCCGTAAAGAGTAACTGAATCAAACGCGGTAGATAGACGTTTGGCAGGACTATTGGCCGAGAGATACTTGAACCGGCGGTTTGTCCTGAAGGGATCGCCTTCTCCAGCGAACATTCGCGTCGGGTCCTCATCCTGCCGCTTGAACGGAAACACACTCCCCGTGTAAGGAAACGATCCGGGGATGTTTTCTCTCAGAAGCCATCTCAGTATTTCGCCCCTATCCTCGAAACGAGGCAATGCCACCAGCGGAATCACGGTTCCGCTGAGAGTTCTTGTCGTCAATGGGGTACGGATTTCACACCCACGAACATAGTGCACGAGTTCCTGTCCTGAGTACGCGTCCCTAATATCGTCCCATTCTCCCAAGAGCCGCAGAGATCGAGGATCGAGCTTTCTTTCGATCTCTTCCTGAAGATGGCGTATGTGCGTCATGGGTTCGGAAGATTCTGCAAGTCCATCCTCTCGTAGGGCCTTGGCAGCGGCATCCAGCTGCCATATTTTGCGGACCAGCCGCACCTGCTCGGCTCCCCATATGTGGTACCGACGGATAGTGTCCGCTATTTCGGAGAGATATCGAGATTTTTGTGGTGGAATAATGATTGTTTTGGAAGACGGCTTTTTGTCTTGCCTCACCGGCATAGCAGTGGACCAATTTGTTCCGGTCTTCTTGTTGATCGCTTCTAATATTCCGGCATAAAGAGTGGTCACGCCGTCGTCGTTAAATCGTGAGGCTATGGTTCCGTAAACCGGAAATTCCTCTGTTCTCTTATTGAATTCAACACGGTTCCGCTGTATCTGCTTACGCACATCGTGTATGGCATCTTCAGAGCCTTTTTGATCGTATTTGTTTACCGCGACCACATCGGCGAAATCGAGCATGTCAATCTTTTCGAGCTGACTCTGCGCTCCGAATTCACGTGTCATTACATACAGGTTTACGTCGGCCAAAGGCACTACAGCCGCGTCCCCTTGGCCAATACCCGCTGTCTCCACAATGATGAAGTCGAATCCGGCAGCTTTGAGAACAGAGATGGCATCCTCCAGATGTGGAGGGATCTCCTTTCCATAACCTCGAGTGGCCATGGAGCGGTAATAGACTCTCGGATCGTGTATGGAATTCATTCGTATTCTATCGCCGAGTAGTGCCCCGCCGCTTTTCCGACGTGTTGGATCGACCGAGATTATGCCGATAGCCTTATCTCGCTGATCATGGAGGAATCTGAGGACTATTTCGTCGGTAAGGGATGATTTGCCAGCTCCGCCCGGCCCGGTGATACCCAAAACCGGGATTCTGCGATCGCCGATCTTCTGCTCCAATTGAGCGCGAATCAAAGGCAAGTCGCCGTCGCCGGATTCTGTTGCAATTTCTACGGCTGTTATTGCGGCAGCAATTGATTTCCAATCCCGCGTCTCCAGACGGGCAAGGTTTCCATCCAGCTCGCCGTTCCAAGTCGGAAAATCGCATCTCTGGATGAAATCATTGATAATTCCCTGGAGGCCATATTTTCGGCCATCTTCCGGGCTGTAGATCCTGGAAACGCCGTAAGATTCCAATTCCCGGATTTCCTCCGGCACAATAACCCCACCGCCGCCGCCAAACACTCTTATGTGTTCAGCGTCATATTTTCTGAGCAAATCCACTATGTATTTGAAATATTCTATGTGGCCGCCCTGATAGCAGCTCACACCAATGCCCTGGACATCTTCCTGAATCGCCGCGGTGACAATCTCCGACACCGACCGGTTATGTCCCAGATGAATCACTTCGGCCCCTGAAGCTTGCAATATTCTGCGCATAATATTAATGGCCGCATCGTGTCCATCGAAGAGCGAGGCCGCTGTAACCAACCGAATATGATTTGACGGTTTGTAAACAGCAGGGGGCTCATTCATCTGGTTCACCTCCCCAAAGTCTCCAAAGGCTAATTTGCTTTTTCTTTGAAATACTCTTTTATGAAAGCGGCAGGCGCGTCGATATCGGTCCCCCCCGGAAAGACTTCGGCCACTCCCAATTCCTTCAGGACATGTACATCCCGCGCCGGAATAACTCCGCCGATCAGAACTACGATATCTTCTGCGCCTTTTTCCTTCAACAGGCTCATCAGTTTCTGACAGATGGGAATGTGCGCCCCAGACATTACGGAAAGACCTATGATATCCGCATCTTCTTGAATCGCGGCCAGGACGATCATCTCCACCGTTTGATGTAGTCCGGTATAAATTACCTCAAACCCTGCATCCTTCAGGGCATGCGCCACCACCTTTGCTCCGCGATCATGCCCATCCAGACCGGGTTTCGCCAGAAGAATCCTGGGAGTACGTCTTGAAATCACGTACGCCTCCTATATTCACAATCCGTTTTGTACAAAGGAGTTACACGGGAAACATAATACATTTCACTGATAGATTCAACGCATCAATTGAACTCTGTAACTCCTCGGCCACGAGGGGCGTGGATTTATCATTGCGAGGAGTGAAGTCCCGCATTCCGCGGGAACGCAATCCCCAAAGCGAGATTGCTTCGCTCCGCTCGCAATGACACCTCGAACCCCTCAGTTACGGCGGGTGTGGATTTGTCATTGCGAGAAGTCCATGTTGCGACAGGCGTCTCGCCTGTCCATTAAAATGACCGGCAATCCCGCGTTCTGCGCGGGACGGTCCCACCAGCAATCTCCGAAGCTTTAGCAGATTGCTTCCCCCGTTTTTTCAACGGGGTCGCACTGACATTCTTTGGCCGCCTGTTATTCAGTTTACGGTAAGGTTTAAATCCACCTACTTTGACAGACCGGGCAGGGGGGAAGGCGACGATAATGCGAGATCACTCATCGAGATTATCCTCAAATTAAAGCTCATGCTTCTCTTCCCAATTCAACTAAGGACTAGGAGGTGTAAAGCACTTTGCAGTCGCTCGCGTTAGCAAAGAGGTGTCTTCTCGCGTAATCCAATGAATGCTCCGTGGCGGCAGTAATTCCTTGACACAGCGGTTTCAGATGCTATATATTCACTTGTGATCATATGGAGTTATCCGTGGTTATTTCAAGCAGGTATGGATTAAGCCCGAATACTGCTGCCAGGGTGGCCGTGCACGTCTGCTTTGTTTTCGTGCTTGCCGGGGTGTTAATCTCGCCCAACATAGCAATAGCACAAGAAATCCCGTCGTGGTGGGGGTCATCCGCGTGGTTTGACTGGTCCGATTATCGATTCACTCTCGGCACTCGTGTCTTCTTAGCGAAATTGTCTACTGGAAACGTTATAAAAGGCGGCACGGAATACAATTTGTTAGGGCCCTTGGGAGGGTACCAGGTTTTAATCGTATGCAGAACTGTCATAAAGCTCTTACAGCAGTCTGT
>JBKQRG010000064.1:0-10495 GCA_052144015.1 Desulfomonilaceae bacterium | reverse complement strand
TCTATCCCGCTCATTCAGCACCGGATAAAGTATGTCGAAAAGCCGTTTAACCGTGGCAACATCAATCATGCCCCCGGCTATAGTCCAAAACAAAGCCATCTGCAATGGTTATTTCGTGACGACTCCTTAGCTATTCGCACTGTCGAGCTGATCCACGCGCTCCAATTAATCGCTGATTGCCTCAAACAAATTCGCCGAGGACAGGTGAGGTATCTAATTCCCTTATCCCGACAACTCCGAGCCCTTATCGCTGAGCGAAGCCACCAAGCCGATCCGCTGCTCTTGCACCTCGCTCAGGTCCTGCAACAGGATTTACGTGTGTACTGCATGCCGGATGTGCACGATACCACATTTCCAACTGGCCTTCGAGAAGGTCTCGTCTTTCACATGCGTGGCTTCCCGATTACAGCCGAGCGACAATACGCGGCTCAACTAGAAATGACATTCCCTCAGATCTTGGATCGAGAGATGATCACGTTCCACGGTAATAACTACAGCCTAAGAAGGCTGATCGAGTGGTACGCTAATAAAGCCGGTGGAGCTCACTATTCGCGCAACCTTCCTGAGGATTTCGCAGACCTGCTGGCACTTAAGACGATGAATGTGTTACCACTCAAACAAGTCATCGTACAAATCGGAGATGCTACATTGGCAACTGGCCTCAGGCTATTGAAGAGTGTTGTCGATTTTGACTCACATGCGCTACTCATGGTGCCGCATCAAGATTCCAGCCAGATCTCCGACGTGAACTTCCTGCTCGATTCGCAGTACGAGGGTTCGGCTATGAGGATAAGTCTGACACTCAACAAACGTCTGATGCCGAGCCTCTTTGTCTCAGGACTTCAAGGAGTGGCCGCACGCCTGGACTGCGACCGGCTTATTAATTGGAATGAACCCCGATACATACATACCGCAATAAGAATCGACGAGGACTTATCGACGCTTCTGGAGCTATGGGTCGATGGCACAGTTGTAGGTCGCAAGCGAATTGCAGAACCATTATTCGTCCTTTCCGACCCTCTTGACTATGAAAATTATTATAACCGAGCCGTAGACGGTGAACCACAACTGTTCTCATTTGCCATGGCAGAAATCGCTTTGTACTCGCGTGAGCTGGGGCCAATTGAGAGAGCGCAATTCCTATTGTACATGAATGAAAAACGGCAGGATCCAGACCTTCCTGTAATCTTATACACTTCTCAATCATTCGGGCAAGCTCGTCCCGGCACAAAGGTCATAACAATGACGGGGACCGTGCGCCAAGTCAAGGTTGGCGATCTGCTACCTCCAACTGCCAACAAAAATGCCGAGCCTTCTTGATTTCCTCGCGCCTTCTCAAACTGCGGAATTACCTGCAAAAACATCCTCCCCAAATCTCTTAAATGTTTTTCAATTAACCGGCGCCACGGCAAGTGGATTCATCTTTGATATACCGCCAGCCATATGAAAGTTCTTGCCGGAAGGGCCGGGCCCACTGGGCGTGGAGCCATAATGCATCTTGTGACTCTTGTCTTCCGGAGAAGAAGTGCATGGGGAAACTCCCTAAGCTGCCAATTTTGTAAGTGAAATAGTGCCAACCTGATTTTGGTTGCGGCCGAAGGCAGCGTTTTGAAAATCTATCTCATCACGAAAACGAGTTGATGCAGTAATCCATTTACAAGAACGCCCTCCCTGGAACACTTCCCGAAAAATTCTTAAATTGTGTGTGTTACGTCGAAAAGGCGGGTTCAAGCTTCAGGACAAAGCATGGGCATGAATCAAGTATGGTGTTCCCCGAATTCCAGTAAAATCTAGGACTCCGGCGGACCGGCTTTTGTTTTGATTCTCTTTTTTGCTCGCAGTTCATGCATTTTCTTTAGTAGCGCTTCGGGTGGTTCTTTGGCGATAGTCTGCTCGTTGTTCTTCACGTACTCAATGCAATTCCTGGCACCAGAGGCAATCAAAAGCCTTTTTATTCCAAGATGTGACAGTTCGGGCAGATGCGAACCGAACCGATCGTAGACTCGCAGATAATTGTATGCGGTGCTTCGAGGTATACCAATGTAGCGCATCCAGGTCAGGAAAAGTTTTTGAGGTTTTAGCTTCTGACGCACCTCGGAAAGCAGGCGTCCACCTTCGTCCAGTGCCGTCGTCATCCTGTTCATTACCGGATAGGCGCTCTGGAACAACCTAATGAAAGTTTCCTTTGCTGTGCCATTGAAATCGACTTCCTGCCCGTTGTCATTGGCGATTCTTGTCGCTCGTTTCAAATCTTCAATCTGCGCCTGGAACTTGTCGGCAGGCATGAGTTTCACTTCGGCTTTAGCTATTTCTTCTCCCCTCCACGACTTAAATAATGGGGACATGCTTTCAATGACAGCCCCAAGTTCTTGACCTCTTCTTTTCTGATTCTCAGGGTTGTCACGAAAACCTCTATATCGATATTCAAGCTGGACGGCTTCAAGATAAATTCCCAGTCTGCTCCTTATCATGTAAAGATGGTGAGGGAGTTTTTCTCTGCCCGAATATCCCGGCACATCGTCTCGAACAACGCACATGGTTTTCATACCGTTAAGCAGCTTTTCAAAAAAGGCCTCAGATGCCGATGTGTCCTTCGCATCATACCTTCCGATATCGGGATCATCTTTTGGGGGTATGAAACCCCTGCCAACTACGATGTCCGGCGCCGGATCCAGAGCATCCGCTTTTTTGTCGCTCATGCCGTGAATAAAGAACAAGAGCGCTCTCCGGCCATGTTCATTATTAATTTTCTTGATGAAGTTTATAATTGGATTCCAATAGTCCTTCTCACATTCCCTTGCCTGACTGGGAACATTCAAGTCCATCAGGTGATCCTTCAGACTCCACTGCTTCCCTTTCGAGGGTCTCCTGTATAATCGGTTAATTACCGCGAATGAATCCAAGTGCTCCGCAACGTGGGCGCCTAATTTCCCTGCATTTAAATCATTGTGCGGGTGACCATGCGGTACTATCACTACCACGTTGCATGTTCCGTCTGATTTGTGGCTCATTGTGCCCTGAATCATCCAAGGAAATGGGACATCGGTTTTCTCAATTTTGCCCTCTATCCTTGCGGACGGCTTATTGTCTGCAGGTGGGCTTTTCATCACTGTCGTTATCCTTCCGCTTTCTTATTAGCGAACAAGGTGAATCAATCCGCTTAATGTTCAATCAAGATTTATACCAAAGAAAATTGAAGGACAACAAAAAAACTGAGGCTCGTGTAATGAACCGCAAGCTAAGGGAAGGAGGGAAGGGTGACCGGGGGAGGATGTTTTGCAAACGGATTGTTTCTTTTGTTTCGCAGGCAGTTCGGCGAGGGGACCTTTCTCGGAAGAACCCGCTCGGCGTCGGCACACATATTTCAATCTCCATTGCCGGCTGTTAAACCCACGGCAGCACAAAGGCATTGCTTGCAGTGCGCGCAGCACTCTTTGCAAAGAAGATTTTACTGGTGGAATTCTGTTCAATTCATTCTCCTCGTAGAACGGAGCTTGCGAAACAGACCAAAATCGTTCGGCGATGATAATTACTCTTGACATCTTCCGTACGGTGTGACACCGTGGTATTAGAAAATAAACGTCAGTGAACAACTTGCAAACAGCAGACGGGTGAGAAACCTTTCCTCATAACTAGGGTGGTCCTCTTCATCAATTGGGGACCAATGAACTCAAGACCATATTATTTAACATTAATTCGTTAAAAAGAAGTTTGTTTTAGGTTTCATAGCACGATCAAGATTCGTGGGGGGGAGTCATACACCAAGCCTGCCGCAATGCGAATTAGAGGGAAGAATTGACAAAAATAATGTGTCGTTCTCTCCAGCGATCGGAAACGCCTCAAAGCAGGATGCCAAACCACAGATCGTACGCGCTGGATATCGGATCAGCGATGCGATAGTTAAGTGTTCGGAAATTATAGGGCCGCGGTTTTGCATCCATCAGATAACTCAATTTGCAGAGCCGTTTACATCTCGATCAGGAAAACATGTCTTATAGGTGGGGTACCTTGATTAGAATTTTGCGCAAAAAATATTTATGGCTCCTGCTGCTAGTCGGGTTCCTGTTTGCGGTGACCTCGGTGAGCGCTCAGGACCAACAACCTGAATCTTCTCTCAAAGTGGTACAGGCATGGCTGGTCTCGATTGACAAAAGACTGCCCATCTGGATAGAAGTCAGGAATATTGGAAAATGGGCTGAGCAGCATCGAGACGATATTTCTAAATTCGTCGTCTGCATAAACGGAGTTGCGTATAAGGACTTTGCTCCGATTCTCGGAAAGGATGATTGGCTGGGATTTCAAACCGACTCGTCTTCCGAGTTCAAACGCATGTGGAAAAACTGCGTAACCGCATTCTTGGACAAAAAGGATTCAAAAGCGATCTTTACAGTGCTCTATAACGGCACCAGAGTGGCAGGTAACGCAACAGGGCGCATTGCTCCCAATTATTCTACATTGGTAGCATTTCTGGTGGGAATCATAATCGCAATCGCCGGATTCGCATTCCTGTCTTATTATACTGATATTATACGAGAACCCGGCAGCCAACCGAAAGAGGGACGGAAACGTTATAGTCTCGCCCGAACTCAGATGGCCTGGTGGTCCCTGATCGTACTCTTTTCCTATTGTTTCATCTGGTGGCTGACTCGTGACTTGACGGTTTTGACATCTTCGGCTGTTGTACTTATCGGGATTAGTGTGGGCACCGGTTTGGGGTCTGCTATCGTGGATTCGAGCAGAAGGACCGAACAAGAAAAGAAACTCAGTGCTCTGGAGGAAGAGGAAAACAAGAATAAAGTTGATGCCGAGCTAAAGAAACCTAAAAATCCCGCAACCTCTGCTCCGTCGGATTCGGAAGAACAGCCATCGTCCAAAATTGATCAACTCAAAGGAAAGTTGGCCCCCAAGCCATCAACGAATATTCTCTGTGACATACTGAGCGATGACGATGGCGTCAGCTTTCATCGCTTTCAGATATTTGCATGGACGATTGCGCTTACGGGCATTTTCGTTATAACCGTGTGGCATGAACTGGCAATGCCGGATTTTGATGCAACAGTGTTAGCTTTGATGGGGATAAGCGGTGGAACATATATAGGATTTAAGATACCGAATCAACAGGGATAAGCAGACGGCGATCCCCCCAAAAGCCATCACCATCTCGTTTTGGATAATCTAAAGTGTGAAGAAGAGAGTCTTACGGGAACCCCTTTTCTGCATAATGGATTATTGCATTTGCCTCGATTATGGGAGGAGAGATGACTTTCAGAAAGGGGATCATCAGGGGGTACGCTTTCCTGCAAAATCCCGCGTCTCGCGGACTGCCTCCTTTTCCGAGTGCTCAACTAAAGATAACCCGTATCCAGGACCTTCCTGATGGCTATGAGAATTTCCTTAGCGTCATAAGGTTTGCTCATGAATCCTCTGGCGCCGCTATAGTTTTCGCCTGCAGTAAGCCCGTCCTCGGAGTATCCACTCGAGATCAGGACTCTTACATCCGGGTCGATACGAGTCAGTTCTTCGAGGCAACGTTTGCCTCCCATTCCCGGCATGATGAGGTCCAGGATAATCAGAGAAATTTGTTTCTTGTGCGAAGTGTAAATAGATAAGGCATCTTCTCCGCTGCGAGCAGTGATTATATGGTATCCTCCCATTTCGATCGATTGCCTTCCGATCTCGCGAATTCGGTCATCATCGTCAACCAGGAGAATGGTCTCTGTCGATCAAAATGTTATTAATACAAAGCGGAATGCCAGGGGGAAAAGTCTTTTGCAGAAATGGTCTTCCCCCTCCCGTTCTCCGAAAAACGGTCATGTCTTGACGGCACAATCAACGATGAAAGTCGGCCGAGAGCACGGGAGAATATCATGTAAACTCATAAAGTTAATTCCCTACAAGATCGATGGACGACTTTCATGTGAACTCCCGCATCTTTCCGGAGAATCCCGGCTTAGCGACAGGTCATTTGCTCGGACACGAGCTCAAGAGAAATATTTAGAATTCTTTGCGGGGGCCGGGGGGCGGTTTCTTGCTGGAAAAGCCCCGCGGACGCCTGCGGAGCAAGAGAAACAATGGACTAGACACGAAAAATAGTGAAGCTGATTGAGAATACCCTGTTTTTATGAGGCTTAATAGCACCCCGGCACCCGTCTTGTGGCGCCACAACACTTGCCGGGGCTTCACCTTAAAAGAGTTTCTTGAGTTCATCCGCGAGCAGCTGATATCTCTTGACCCAATCCTTGGTCTTATCTACCATCTTCAGGGCTTTCTCATGGAGCTTTCGGCGGGTTGCCGCGCCCATCTTCTTCAGATTCTCGGCACTGGAGATGAAATCACGCGAGCGCGGATTCTCAAACAGCCGAACTGGGTCCATCACGTACCTTTCCACTGATGGAACTTCCTCTTTGTGGCCCAATTTTGCCTGAGCTTTCCTGACCTCTTCCGATAGCAGTCGCGTGCTGATGTTACCCTGCAGGGCCTTTTGGGCCAATCGGATTTTATCGGCTGTGTTGGGTAATTTCACCAATTCAGCCTTGTGGGTATAGGAAAGTCCGGCGGAATTGAAATTGCTCTTTTTGAAGAAGATCTCCTGAGCCGCTACTCGTACCATCAGCGATAGTGTAGCCGGATGCACCGCCAGATCTTCCCTTTGACAGAGGGCTGTGTAACTGGCTGATTTATGCGGCTTCCTGGACGATGCCAACTTGATATCGTCATGAAAGAACTTCTTCAAAAGGTATGCACCAATCTCTTCGGAGCCACGGTACAGCGTTTCGTTGGCTTTCTCGTTGATGAATTTGACCGCCTCGTTAACCAGGCTCCTGTCCACACCGACAGGACTCTTGCTCACGACGGCAGGACTTCTCACCGCTGAGGGGGGCGTTTTGGGCTCCGTGCGAACGACCTCCGAGCTCGGACGATCCTCAGTTTCGGGAATTATCTTTCTCGGCACCACCCTTTTTCTCACCATGCGCTTCTCCCTGGTACAATCATATGGAATATCCTCTGGAGTAGAAGTATCCGTCCCCCCCGGTGACTTGTCTCCTTAAATAGCAAAACATGTACCATTATTATTATGTACATGCAAACGAAAGCACGCCGAACCTGATCGATTTTGGGCGGATAGCTCTTTTTTTAAGGAGATCGCAGATTGCGCAGCGAAGGATTGGAATATGGCCGGCATGTTGATTATCGCGTCCGATAAGCGTGTGCCTCAGCGGGAATTCCTTTGTGGAACAGGGCTATCGTTGATGTCCATGACAAGTACCAAATGCTCAGGTGAATTGACCCACTTTGATCCGCAATGGGCCTTTACGACCCAAAACCAGTAGCACGCATCGCCTGGGATCCGGAAGGAAGGGAAGAAAGACCGGGAACCCGCTTTTTAGCAAAAAAGCCGGTTCCCGGTCTTTCCGGCAAAACTTTAAATGGCTAGCGGTTTTTCGTGGACGGATGAGACATCGTGAAATCGGGGTGTACCAAGGACAGTCAGCCACAACATGCATGTTGACTCCACGCCCAGTGGGCCCGGCCCTCCGGTGAAAACTCCAAGTAGCTAGCGGTATATCAGAGGTGAATGCAAGTACCGTGGCATCGGTTAATAGAAAAACATCTAGGAGTTGTTGGGGAAAGTTCCGTCCCTTTCCGTGTGGAACCACTATGCGTCTTCAAGGCACGGGCTTTCAGTGTGCTCCTTACACTGCACAACAGCAAAGCTCGCGTCGTTCGGAGTACCTGCAAAAAGGGTTTTCCGGATTTCGACGTCTTCATACGAAGTATTACGACTGTCCAGTTTCAAGGACATTACACTGTCCATTTCTCGGGATACCACATCGTCCAGTTCCGGAAACAAGCATTCTGCCCGGTTCTTGAGATGCCATACTGTCCAGTTCTGCGGACATAGTTCTGGCGACGGCATACTTAATAGATTGCCATTCGCTTTTGGAGCGCGAAGCGCTCGTGCAAATCTATTCTGCGCCGAAAGCCATCTTAAAGATTTAAGGTGCACTTCCAGGACGTGGGTATGGCGTCCGGAATTTTGTCGGCCGGGAGGTCTCTGAAACAAAGGACTTTCTGGGGTGATCGCCCGGACCATCTTTAGCCTGCCGCAACCGGCTGCCGCTGATCTCCCCATCCTCCGATGGTATACATTTTGGCGTGTCCCCCCGGCACGATTTGGAATGGTTTGTTTATATTGCCTTTGTGATCGTATAGGATGCCCTTTCCTCGTCTGTAAAATCTGTGGTCGTTTGGATTGTAAAACAGCCCAAACCATGACGGATAGACAAAGTTCGATACGTAGACTTCATGATTAGGATCGTCGTCCAATATTATAAGATAAGGGTCCGTTTCGCAGGGATCGCAGATTTCTTGATACCAAAATCTGTAAAGACCGTTCTCACACTGCTCGACCACACGGTTATCGCGAGGGTTGACCAACATCTCCAGCAATTCGTGGCTAGCACAGGTCGTCCAACCGGATCCTTCATCTGTAAGCTTTTTGGCAAAAACCTTTGCCGAGGGATTATTTTGAGGGGCACCGTTCGAGTAATGATGACCAACGGCATCCGGGTTTGGCTCATCCGTGATGACAAGCCACCACGCGTCCCTGGCATCCTCTTTTTTTTCTTTCGGGACGATGCGCAACTCAGCATCTATTCCCCACACTGGCGCAAAGTCCTCGTGAATCTGCTTCTGAAGCGCCGGCAAATCTCGTTTGATTTCCTCAGGCTTGACGAAATCGCTTTCACTGATCACGGCTATCTGGATCTTGGTCATGTTCGGTCTCCTTTGTAATCTTTGTTATGATAGACCTGATCTTTCAAACGCCGGAGTACTGCCTTATCAATGAACGATCACTTTGGCTACGGGACGATTTAAACCGCAAATGTGCGCCGCCCTTGCTATTTCGGAGTTTTTAGGGGGACCTGGCCGGTTCGAGCATACTTCCCCTGGGCACCCGTAAAACCCGCAGCGCAGCCTCGAACAAAACCCGATAAAACCAAAATCGTCGTGTGTACCAAACGACCTGTCTTCTCCTGCTTTTGACCACACCTAAACCCCTGCTTCCAAGCCTCACCGGAAGTGTCCACTCCCTGGAAAGAGCCGTTTCTCTTTCTGATCCAGGCGCTCTAGATTTCGGTGCGGCATCGTTCATCAGTGACTGGTCAACGTCTCCGTTGACGGCTCCTCTAAGAGATTATAAAGACCGTCCATGGTCCGCTGCAAGTAATATTTCATTCAAGTTGTTAGACGGTTACCCGGCTTTGGCCACAAGATCCACCGGGTGCCGAGAGTCGGCTATGGAGACTAGGTCACTGACACGAAGCACTCATCCATTGTATCCAGAAAACGGCAACAGCCACCACGTACGCCGCCATCAGCAGTAGAGCAACCCCACGCAACCATGGTGTGATTGTTTGAATCCAAGACTTGGATAAGGCCGCTACAACTGTAAGACCGGCCCCAAGGAAACAACCATTTACAAGCGAAAGAAGTGGGACCTTGTACGGAAAAACTAGAAAACCATACACGGCAACAAGGGCGATTATGGCTATACCCGGAATGACCTTGGAAATACGAGGATGACGATCTGCTTTCATCAATATGGCCCATGTAAGAGCGGCTATGAACAGAGGCAGCAGAACTATGATTAAATAGATCGGTTTCCGCTTCAGAAGGAATTGCAGTTCGTAAACCGAAACGTATTTGCTTCTGCGTTGTCAATTTCAATGATCTTGTAACCGGCTGCAGCCAGTATCTTCGGGATGTCTCGCACGAGATCGCGATCTGATTCTTTGTCGGCTTCGCTCAGCTGGTTGTACGGCAGGAGGCAGCTGTGGATCTTCTTTTGTTTTTCAGTGACCGTGCCGTATTTCCAGCCGTCGAGAATCTTGCCTTCCATCCAGACGATGTGGGACGCTTCGGCAAGGCGTTCTAATGTTTCTTTATTGGGATTTTCCATTGCTTCTTCGTGCTGACTCATTTGATCCTCTTTCAGCAGGTATGACTGCTGAAATCGTCCTCTTACAAAATGCCTGCGGCTCTCAACCCTCGAGTTCTTTTTTTAACGCATCCGCTAGACCGAGTATGCTCCTGAAAATCAGCCATAGGCATCTCAATACTACAAACAACCGGCTTTACCGGTCCTCGCACACGCAGATTGCATACGAAGGATCTATTCAGCGGTGTTCACCAAGACTTCTGTCCAACAACCCAGTTCCCCAGCATCACGCATGCTCGTTCGTCTAAATTCCGCAAAGTTTTCTACCACCCCTTAGTTGTAACCTATCTTCTACAGTTCGTGGGGTTTTTTTAGGATTGGGTGGGGTTATGTATTTGAAAAGACTATGGCCGGTCTTGTCCGAGGTTGAAAACATGGTGCCACGTAATTAGCACATAATGCTTGACATGATGAGGCCGGTTATTATTATTCATGGTGTCTTGATGGAGGGCACCATGTTCTTTCGTCATAAGAAGTCCGGGGAGAGAACCT
>JBKQRG010000063.1:0-7582 GCA_052144015.1 Desulfomonilaceae bacterium | reverse complement strand
CCCCCGAAAAACAAGACCTCCCACAAATTGTCGGCAGAAGCCGCTTGATACCAATCAATGTTATTGTTAAACTAAAACAATATGTTATCCGAACATTCTCCACCAACTTCTCGTCAAAGATCCGTCTGAGAAACATGGCACTTCTTATTGCATGCCACTACTATGGAGTCAAGCATAAGTTGCCTGATTTTGGCACTACGCTGGCGTGGCCGAACACGGCCCCCTTGATATCACTAAGATTCTCTCGAACATTTAACCTAAAATCACCTCAAAAAATCACTTGGCAAAGTTGTTGCACGCGCAAGTTGGGCTAGTTTTGTGTGGAGGTCACGGGAAAAACAGAAAACCCCCGAAAATTTTACTGACGATTTACCGACGCGTTTTTCGAGGGTTGTTCTTAATAATGTCAGTTATTTAACTGGTAGAGGCGGCGAGCATCGAACCCGATTTTTGAAAACCGAAATGCAATGATTGCAATGACTTATACCGCTTTTTTTGCCGACTGCATCTGATTTGCATCCGACAAGTATTTCGCGCGGCCCTTCCGCTGAACTTGCTTCGTACTCTCGGTGTTCAAATGGGAATACCTCGTGGTCTACCGCGGGTCAGAATGTCCGAGCAGTTTTCCAATGAGATAGAGACTCTCCCCGCGGTTCGCAGCCTGAGATGCAATGCTGCGGCGTGGTCCGGCGTACAGCGTGATATGGGCAAGTTCGGCCTTTTCCCGAGCCTCATTCCATCTCTTTCAAGCCCAACTTTCCGAAAACGGTTTGCCCTTCCGGGTGAATACGAATGCTTCAGGATTTATAGCCAGCGGTCTTTTCAAGTAGAGCTTTTCCCATGCCGGGTCGAGTGGAAGCTCTCCCACGGCTGCGGAAAAGCCATTGTACTCGGTACAAGGTCATGGCATTGTATCCTCGCAGGACCGCCGAAAACACAATCAAATTCTTGGACAAAGTGATTGAAGAAACACCTTTTCCCATCCAAAGGATTCAGACCGATAGGGGCAGAGAGTTTTTTGCCTACAAGGTCCAGGAATGTCTTATGCGCTGGGGCATCAAATTCCGCCCAGTGAAGCCCCGGTCACCGCATCTGAATGGCAAGGTGGAGAGGTCCCAAAGGACTGACTTTGACGAATTCTACGCCGCGGTTCCCTTGGATGGTCCCGACTTAACTGAACAACTTCAGGAATAGCAGCATTTCTATAACTGGGAGAGAGCTCATGGAGGCCTTCACGGCAGGACTCCCATTGAACGATTTCTGGAACTATCCGACCGGACCCCCGTATGGGATGACGTTGAACTCCTGTACGACCCTAGTAAGGAGCGTCTCAGACATCAGGACTACAGGCTCGATCTAAAATTGAATAAAGTGAAACCGTGTCTGTGAATCGCACAAATTACGGGTACAGCCTGTCCATAAGTCTCGGAAACGCTATAGCCTCTCGAATGTGGTGAATACCTGCCATCCAAGCCACTGCCCTCTCAATACCAATACCAAATCCTGCGTGCGGGACAGATCCGTATCGCCTCAAATCCAGATACCACTCCAAGGGATCTCGGTCCAGGCCGGCTTCTGCAATGTTGGATTCTAGAATATCCAAGCTGTCCTCTCGCTGACCTCCCCCAATGATTTCCCCATGTCCTTCCGTGGCCAACAGATCCACAGCAAGGGCCAGCCGCGGGTCTTTAGGATCTTTTTTCATGTAAAAGGCCTTAATGGAAGACGGGTAATGCGTAACAAAAACTGGTTTATCAAAAGCACTTGACAATACCGTCTCTTCATCACCCCCAAAATCATCTCCCCAGTTGAACTCGACTTTTTGTTCCTTTAGGATTTCCACTGCCTGTGAATAAGTGATTCGGGGAAATGGCGGCTTGATTCTTTCCAGAGCCCCGCGGTCTCGTTCAAGCGATAAAAGTTCGAACGAGCATTTCTCGAGCACTTCTTCGGCGATTCTGCAAATCAGTCCTTCTGCTAATTCAATCGTCTGATCGAGGTCATAAAAAGCCATCTCGGGTTCAATCATCCAGAATTCCGTCAGGTGTCTGCGAGTCTTTGATTTTTCTGCCCTAAATGTGGGACCGTGCACGTAGATTCTGCCGAGCGCCATAGCCGCGGCCTCACCGTAGAGCTGGCCCGATTGAGTCAGGTAAGCTGAACGGTCGAAATATTCCACTTCGAACAGTGAAGTAGTCCCTTCGCAGGCTGTCGGTGTTAAAATCGGCGCCTCCACTGAAACGAATCCTAGTTCATCAAAATATCGTCGTGCTGAGCCGGAGACCACTGAACGAATTCTTAACAGAGCTGTTTGTTGCGACGATCTAATCCAGAGATGCCGGTGGTCCATGAGAAACCCGACCCCATGCTCTTTTTTGGTTATTGGATAAGGTTGAGCTTCTGAAATCAGCTTCAGATCATTCAAACTGATTTCATATCCTACAGGAGACCGGGCGTCCCGTTTCACTTGCCCGGAAACAATTACGGACGATTCGTAAGGAAGCTTGTCAACGAGTTCGAAAACTTCTTGAGAGACCTGATCCGGTGTAACCACACATTGAATTACGCCATGGCCATCCCGGATCAGCAGGAAACGAATCTTGCCGGATGAACGACGATTAGCGACCCAGCCCCTAAGTTCTACCGTCTGCCCTTCATATCCTGATATATTGTCGATAGTAACCCAGTTCATTGTTTATCCTCGTTATATTCACATGATCCGGCGCACTTAATTTTGAATCAGCTGAGTCGGGTGACAAGTTTTTACCCATTGCATCCAAGGTGTCGCTCTGATAGAAAGATCAGGCCATGAGACTAATACTTAATCTCACAAATATGAGCAATTTGCAGCATTTTTGCAAGACTGGTGCCGCTTCACGTTTTTTGATAGGAATTGCCATCCTAAGCTTATTACTTCCCCCCTGTTTTGCCGGAGCGGACCCGAACGTCAAACCTCAGGAAATCCCGGATTTCCTCACCCAAAAAGGGAAAAGCCTTTCCGCGCTGAAAGCGGTAATGAACATTACAAGTATTTACGATGCGGGTAAATCACGGCAGGATGTTAAAGGTTTTCTCCTGTATCGCCGGCCGAATGATTTTCGATTCCAAGGACTCGCAGCTGGAGGCAATTCTCTATTCGAATTAATAATTAAGTCAAACAATTTTGAATTGTACGTCCCTACAGAAGGAAAGATCATCCAAGGCGGAAAGGATTGCTTCAGCAGGAAATTTCCGGATGTGGCCGAAATTGAGAGTTTGATACCTTTAATTTTGCTCCAATGGAAGGACGTCCGATTCGATCGAGTGCTCGCCAAAGATGCTGAGAAGACCGTCATCAGGGTCTCTTTTCAAGGAAAAGTGTGGGGCGCGACCTTCGATCCTCAAACACTTTACCTGAAACGGCTTGTCAGACTCAGCCCCAAAGGAGATGTCGAACTCACCGCGGATTTCTCAGATTTTAAGACAGGAGAAGACGCTTGGCTGCCGAGACGGTTCGATCTCCAGTCTCCAGCAGGCGCCTGGCGAACTTCCGTTCATATAAACAAGCTGGAACGTAACCCTTTCCTCATCGAAAAGAATTTTAAGCTTGAGATGACGTTTTCCGCCAAAACAGAAGCTTGCCAATAAAGTTCAGCAATTTACCATAATTCCGGTATATTTATGAGCCGCTTGCTTTACAATATTCTTCTTCACACCGTAGCCGCGCCCGCCCTTGCGGTTTATTATTTGCCTCAAATCATCTTCGAAAAAAAATATCGAAGATCTCTCAGCAGTAAATTCGGCTATATGCCAAATGATTTTTCTCCGGAAAGATTACGACGGCCACGCGTCTGGTTCCACGCAGTCTCGGTAGGGGAAGTCGTTGCGTTGAGCCCTTTATTGCAAAACATAAAACGACTGTATCCTGACGCTAGTATATTTGTTTCCACCGGAACTGAGACCGGCCAGGACAAAGCACGGTCGATGATCCCGGAAGCTGATGCCTTCCTTTATCTTCCTTTGGATTTTCCCCTATTCATAAACCGAGTTGTGCAACGTATAGCGCCTGATTTGTTTGTACTTATGGAAACTGAACTCTGGCCGAATCTAATACATAGACTCAAAAAACATGGCTCTCTAATAGCACTCGTTAATGGGCGTATCTCCGATAGATCGTTTCCGCGATACAGGAAACTACGGAGATTCTTGTCGTCGACTCTGAAATCCGTCGATCTTTTCCTCATGTCATCGCAAATTGATGCATCACGAATTGCCGAAATGGGGGCTCCAGCCGACCGCGTCAGCGTAACCGGTAATACTAAGCTCGACGCTTGCTTGAGAGAGTCTATTCCGGGGACCACAGAAAGATTGCGCGGCATTCTACAACTGAATGAAAATGAGACGGTGTGGGTAGCTGGCAGTACCCACCCCGGTGAACACGACATTATTTTAGATGCTTATAAAGAATTATCTGCCAAATTCCCGGAACTAGTTTTGATAATAGTGCCCAGGCATGTGGAAACAAGCGGTTCAATTGTTAATGCTGTGGAGAACCTCGGCCTGACTCCACCATTCTTAAGCAGCTCTGCGGATCAAGGTGAGAAAAGAGACGGCCGCAAAATAATCATAGTAGACAAGACCGGAGAACTATTTCAGATCTTTTCTCTCGCCACGGTGGTCTTTATGGGTGGCTCACTGGTGCCCAAAGGTGGACAAAATATACTGGAGCCAGCCTCTTGGGGCAAAATAGTTCTTTTTGGGCCGTCAATGGAGGATTTCAGAGACGCGCGGAACATCCTCGTAAACGTAGGAGCGGGAGTTGAAATCAAAGATGCAAAGGATCTTGTATACAGAATCGAGCAGATTCTCTTAGACCCGAAGTGGGCTGAGGAAAGGGGCAGAAAGGGCCAAGAAGAAATCCTCAAACACTCCGGAAGTGCTGCTAAAAACGCTGAAATTCTAACCAGATATTTGGTTGAGCGAATTTCCACAAGTGAGACAGGTGGTTGAATCCGGGCATTTTTGGTCCGCAATAAAAAACCGGCCAAATTGAAACTTCTCGGATTGCTCTGACTGTAAATTCCTCGGATTTCTACAAAAATGGCGTGACATCGCCCTTTCCTGCTCGTAACACCTGAGGAACGTCTTCCAATAAACTTATGATGGATGAGGGCTGTGGCATGATAACCCCGCCGTCCACGACAAGATCGACTTGCCCTCTGTACAGCTTTTCGATTTCTCTCGGATCATCCAGAAGCTGCTCGTCAGGCATCCGGACAGATGAACTCAGAATGGGATTTCCGAGTTCGGCGACCAGTGCCTGGCAAATACGATTATCGGGGATACGGATTCCGACCTCGTGACGTTTTGTGAGTACAATTCGGGGGACCAGTCTGGTGGCCTGAAGCACAAATGTGTATGGGCCGGGCAAATAGCGTCGAAGAATCTTATACGTTGGATCGTTCACCTGAGCATATTCGGCGATGGCCTTAAGATCCGCAAAAACGAACGAAAGGTGCCGCCGGTTATCTATCTTTTTTATCCGCCGAACTCTATCCAGAGCCTTCTTGCTTTGGATATCGCACCCGAGTCCATATACCGTGTCAGTCGGGTAAACAATTACACCGTCGCTCCTGAGTATTTCCACAATTTTGGCTACATATCTGGGCTGAGGATGAATCGGATTAATTTGTAAAATCATGCCTCTGTCCGAGGACCCGGTTTGGGTTTGATTCCGGGTAATTCCCGATTGCCGGATTTCTATTTAGAATATTGAACTCGTCCATTCAACAGGATGTCCGGTCCTAAACGGGAGAATCGCAGGTCTGTAAGTTTGGGCGCTTCATCCAATGTATTTACGCCCAGTCCTCCTATTCCCGGAGGCGCATCTGACCCTCCAATCATAATAGGTGCATAAAAGAACAGACATCTATCGACCACTCGTGCCTGGAGCGCCGCCCAAGCAATTCCGCTTCCCCCTTCCAACAAAACAGATGTGATTCCATTACGGTAAAGGCGAGAGAACAACTCCTTCAAATCTACACAAGTTTCACTTGTAGTGGGTATAATTTTGGCGCCTTTTTTTTCCAATTCAATCCGGCGCTTGGCAGGTGGATTCTTGCTGGTGGCTATGATGATCTGTGCGGGTGATTCCGGATTGAATATATTAGCATTGGTGGGCGTCCTGAGCTTCGAATCCATTACGATTCTAACCGGATCATGTCCTCGGCCGCGAGGCAAACGCGTCGTGAGGGATGGATTATCAGCCAGAATTGTTCCGATCCCAACGGCAATTCCTGAAACTTGATCCCTCAATCGATGCACTTTTCGACGAGAAGCTTCTGAGGTGATCCATTTGGAATCACCGGTTCTAGTGGCGATCCGTCCATCAAGGCTCATGGCCAATTTCAAAATGAGAAATGGCCGGCGGAGAGTTACATTTGTAAGATAAATTTCATTAATACGGCGGCAACGATTTTCAGTGACATGCCCGATAACCTCGATTCCGGCATCTCTGAGTGTCTTAGCTCCGCCACCTCGGACACCTGGATTAGGATCATCCACACCGTACCACACCTTTCTTATGCCTGCCTCGCGAATTGCGTCTGTACATGGAGGAGTTCTCCCGTGATGATTGCACGGCTCCAGTGTCACGAACAGCTCAGCCCCTTTAGCATGAGATCCGGCGGATCTAATAGCCTCTACTTCCGCGTGCGGCTCGCCGGCCGCGCGGTGATAGCCTTGACCGACCACCTGACCGTTTTTCACTAGCACCGCCCCAACGACTGGGTTTGGCGCAGTGCGCCCCAGTCGACGTCGAGCAAGCTCGAGGGCCAGAGACATAAATTTTTCCGCTTCAGGGGGAATCTTGGAATCCTTGACTTTGTTCATTCAGAGGTCCATCTTGAGGACGCTGTTCATCTCGATCTTCTTTGCTTGCCTGCAATTCATCTATTTCCTTAATAAATTCCTCGATGGTCGCAAAAGAACGATAAACCGACGCAAATCTTACATATGCAACGTGGTCCATATCTTGGAGCGCATTCATCACCCGCCTACCGATTTTCGAAGATTCGATTTCTTTCTCCGGGCTTTCCATCAGCTCCTGTTCGATCGACTCCGCCACAGCTTCGATATCCTCGGTGCGAATGGGTCTTTTTTGACACGCTCTCCGCATTCCTTCAATAATTTTTCTTCTGTCAAAAGGTTCCCTACGTTCATCCTTTTTAATTACTAACGGAAGAACATCTTCTATCCGCTCATAAGTAGTGAATCTTTTGTTACATTGGAGGCATTCACGGCGCCGGCGAATTACAGTATTCTCTTTACCGAGTCGAGAATCAATCACCCGATCGTCGATGTGGCCACAGACAGGGCATTTCATTGTTGTCCGCCTTTACTGTCCCTGGGCTACGAACCTGTATTGACCATATTTATATCGAATCTCGGCATGATGCAAGAAAAATAAAGAATCTTCGGTAAGCATTCACTTATGCGCGGCACGGGAAGGGCAGACCAATTCATCGTGGCATGACGGCCCGGCGACTAATCGTTGAAGCTGCGCCTTCGCAGATCGAATCACGGAGGATTAGATCGGGAAAAC
>JBKQRG010000062.1:0-10828 GCA_052144015.1 Desulfomonilaceae bacterium | reverse complement strand
TACTGGGTTGTGAAATTGCTGTTTGCACTCTAAGTTAATTTCTAGAGCGAAATCGGGAGCTGTAATTCGTGAAATTAGATGATCTCGTAACCATGTGCTGGTTTTTGGTCTTACGGAATAGGCGCCGTTACAAGGCTGTTATTGCTGGTATAGCTGTAGGTACCGCGGGATTTATTGTCATTCAGACTATGGGTGGTTCCGTAGAAAAAAAAATGGGGGGATATCTCGAACTTTTAGGCGAAGCCACCGTCATGAAGGCCTATTGGGAGAACACCAGCAATTACCATCCGGGTCAATATTATATGCGCGATGTCGCCCAACTTAAGGCCATTCCTCATGTAATGGCCGTGGCCCCCGTAGTCTCATTACCTCGAATTGAGGCCTATTTTCATACCACTAAGTGGGCGCCTGGTTTATTTGGAATCGATCAAGCCTACTGGCTTACGCAGACTCCTCAGCTAAAAACTGGGCGCCTAATCGGCCCCTCGGATGTAGTCGGCAGAAAAAACGTCTGTGTTCTCGGAGAAGATGCGGCCAAGTATCTCTTCAATAATTCCGATCCGGTAGGGCGAGTCATGGGGGTCGGAAACCTGAGTTTTGAAGTAATCGGGACCCTCGGAGGTCTTCAAGGATCTGATGCTAAGCGATCAATTTTCATACCGATTACTACGGCCCAGAGTCTGTTCCAAGGGCTTTATTGGGTGAAAGAAATATACCTTCGTGTTGATGATTGGAACAAGGTGCATGGTGTGCGCGAACAAACTTTTAACTCGCTTAAGACCGCGCATAGAGGCTATGAAGCCGGCATCCGAGTCCTTCATTATCCACATCGAATTCAGAAAGTGAGTGACACTATCTATATGGTGAAGCTTTTCATCTATGCGGCAATTACGGTCACAATCGTCCTTGGTGGGTTGGGTATCACAAATGTCATGCTTGCCGCGATACAGGACAGAACCAGAGAAATCGGACTCAGAAAGGCACTAGGAGCAGGTGAGCGGTTTATTCTACTTCAATTCCTTCTCGAAGCCATCTTCATTAGTCTTTTTGCCGGTTCCATTGGAGTCATTTCCGGCGTTTTCTCGGTTCAAATGCTCAAGATCGCGCTGGACGTAGACATCTCTCAAATGGATTTGATGACGAGCATATTCCAGGGTGTTGTATTCACGGTCGTGCTGGGCGTCGTTTCGGGAATGTATCCTTCCGTTAAGGCAAGTCGCATGGATTCAGTCACTGCTATGCGATTTGAATAGCAGATTAAAGCTCAAGAATAGCGCCTCAGGTTTTGTGCCGCACTGGCATGTTCAACAATGTTCATTGGAGAGTGGCGCACGCCGGCCGGGATCCCGGCGATATTTCAGTCTACGGGTTTGTTTTCAAGAAAGGAGCTGAAAAATGTTGTACATGAACGTGGACGGCCAAGTCTACTGCCGCTATGCTTTAACTCCTCCAATTGTCAACTCTGCGAAAGCATCCGAGTGCGGCATCAAAGTTCCATGGCTTGGGGAGCCGGGGCAGTTCAGCGGACCGGAGGTGGGTAGAAACATCAAATTAAGACTGGTACTTGACAACGGAAAAAAGAAAATGACCTGTCACGGAAAGATAGCGTGGTTTGAACCCAAACCCGAAACAGGCCAGATGCTTATGGGACTCGACCATCTTTCATTGACGGATGTGGAATTTGCCGTTCTTCAGCGAAATCTTATAGACGAACCAAAAGAGCCGGTGGAATTTGGGGTTCGCGTCAGAGACAAGGGGCGTGATGCAGAATCGGTGACTGTAAGCGATGAAGCAAAAGAGATCAGGCGCTTGGTGGCTCTGGATTTTCCGGTAAGTCTGCTCGAAGAAATAGATATGAACAGGGGTGACACAAGATTTTCCGAATTCGTTGTTAACGCTGTGAGAGCATATTTGAAACATTGAAGGCGGCAGAGACTTTTCACGAACGAGGAGGCGTGGTGTGCATTGTGAGCCGGATTGTTTGAACTCTTCTCTGCCCTGTCCGCATTCTCCGCTGTGAACTTGATTGGGCAAAAAAAAGCCCGGTCAAGCCGGGCAAAATAGGGTATGGTTGTTTTTGCTTCCTGATATTCTTATCGCATACAATTCAGCTGTTGTCAATATTTATTTATAAATTACTTTAACAAAAGCATATAACCTACCGAAACCCAGATATAATGTTGCCAGAACAAGGTTTTCCCAACAAGGCATTGTCCCTCGACAGAGAATTCATGACGGCCGCATTAGAACTGGCGCAAATCGCTGCCGAAATGAGAGAAACCCCGGTAGGCGCTATCGTGGTCCAAAACGGGAAAATCATCGGAAGAGGTTACAATCGGGTCGAAATCGATGGAGATCCCACAGCGCATGCGGAAATACTCGCCTTGCGCGAAGCAGCCCGAACCTCAGGTGACTGGCGATTGTCGGGGGCCACCATTTATGTTACATTGGAGCCGTGCATAATGTGTGCAGCCGCACTGATCCACGCCCGGGTGAAGCGCCTGGTCTATGGCGCCCGGGATGAACGATGGGGCGGAGTAGGTAGCCTTTTCGATTTTTCTCATGACCCGAGGATAAATCATGAACTTGAAGTGCTTTCAGACGTCATGAAGCAAGAAGCTGCTGAGCTGCTCCAGGAATTTTACAAAGCGCTGCGCGCGGATCCTAAATAATTGTCGGCCGATTGCGGAGAGATGCCCGAGTGGTCGAAGGGGGTTGACTCGAAATCAACTGTACGCTCGTTCGTACCGGGGGTTCGAATCCCTCTCTCTCCGCCAAACCTTTCATAAAATCATTAAGATTACAAAAAATCATTTCACGTTACTCTTTTCCGCAAAATCGTCAGTGCGGGAGTTTTGCGGGACTCATTGCCGCAAACCGTATGGGCCGCAGCTATCGCACTTTCCAATTCATGGAGAAAAAGGGGACATTCTACTTTTTTGCCTCGGTTCGCGGGCGTCCGCGGCGGAGTCGCAGCGTGAATTCCAGGCCCATGCGGCGAGCGGTCGTCATCCTCGTGAAACACATCCTGTCGCGCGCTGCCGCGGTTCAAAACGTGGTAGCAAATCCCTCGGATGGAAGCTCGTGCGGTCCTTGGCATACCACCATGTTACCATAAAAGCCGGTCTGGAAGCCGGTAAACAGTAACAACAAAGAAGAATGTCCCCTTTTTTCCAAGCGGAAATTGCAGCGCATGTCGGACTCCACTATTCTACGGTGAGCAGGATTGTTCAGCGAGAAAGGGAGAAAGCAAGAAGCAAGACCTGACCCCTTCCACGCGCGAGAGAGCCTATAAAGCGAGTTTGCGCAGATTCAAATCTTAGTCTGCCTAGTTAATTTCTCGAGAATTTGATGTCACAGATTTTTGTACGGCAATCAACCCTGATTCCAAAATTTGGTTCTGAGCGGAATAGTTCCAATACCCGGGGGGGGGCACAGTAAGGCTCTTGCCTTTCGTAAATTTCCCATAGCATCGTGATCGCCGTATTGGAATATTTCTGCCAAAAGTGACAATTTGCGCCACACATCCTCGGATATCTTCCTTCCAAACCGTGCCAGGAAACGGACAGTGTACCGATCCCTCCAAGCCCACAAACTACTCGGTCTGCGCACGACTGCTTACTCAGGGGGAGTTCCCGAAGTTTCACGGGACTCTTCCTGGGATGATTCGGGTAATCGCACCATAGGGAAAAGCAATTCCACAGCTTTTCTAGCATCTCGATCCCTGGGGTTCACAAACAGAATGAAGTTGGCAATACCCAAAACGTGTTTTTCATAATTGGCGCGCTCTTTTTTCAGAAACCCCATGTGTGAATCGATCCCGTACTTTTCAATGTAATAAATGATCTGTCTCAGTCTTCGTCGAGTTTCACGCGGTGCCTGCATTTTTTTTGTGTTGACTACTATGCCAGTCACCTCCTGGCGCTGGTGAGGGGCCATCAGCCTTGTCTTGTTTTCGTTGAGCACCATCCCCTCATCCTGCAGAACCGTCTTCACGAACTGGATCACCTCACCAGCATTCAAATTGCTCCCTGAGAAAGCGATATCGTCAGCATATCGCGTGTACCGAAAACCATTTTTCTTCGCGTATCCTCCGAGACGTCTGTCCAACCTCACAGCAATCAGGTTGGAAAGTGCAGGGCTAGTCGGCGCGCCTTGCGGGAGAGAGTCATCCAACGTGCACAGGTGGGCCAGCATTGCAGCTACTTCTCTGCAGTAGCCCATTCTTCTGAAAACACCATAGACCCTTGGGCTCTTTATGCTGGGGAAAAAATCCTTCACGTCTAGTGAAAGAAGGCTATCTTGGGCCCTATGGAAGCGGGCATTGTGGCGGATGGAAGAGAGCGGTACAAACGCCTTGGCAAACGCGCTTGGTTTGGACCGATACAGAATATTGTCCAAAATCCACCGCTGGATTTCTTTGAGGCTCGGTAAAGGTTCAGAAATTTTTCTCCAACCGCCGGAGAATTTCCGGACACTGAAGGAACGATAGAAGCGATCTGCTCCGTTCGATGCTCTAAGCAAAAAATCTAGAGAATAACCTACGAGTAATGCCAAATGTTGTTGGTCATATATAATGGGGAGATTTTTTTCGTGAAGCGGCTTAGCGTAGCAGAGGCACTGCTTCACGTATAGCTTGCTGAAACCCTTCTGCCTTGCAGCTTGTCGAAACCGCCATTCGTAAGTTGACCAGCGCATGCGGACCTGGCTAGGAATTGAGGAACGTCGGACCCACTACGCATCGATGTTTATCCGCCGGTGGGCTTGCGTAGCAAAGACCACCGGCCACGGAGGCGAAGCCGGAGTTCGCGTTGGAGATGACGGCGACTCTGGAGGCGTCATCTCCAACGCGATGGGCTCGAAGGCATGTTCTTCCTGGGGCGGCGACTCGCCGTCCCTGTGGTAGAGACCACCTAGGGCTAGTGGGTCCGTCATTCCTCGGAAAGATGCTTGCTTCGCCTGGGCAAGTATACCTGATTCGAGGGCGGCTGAGCAACACGACTTTTTTCGTCCGGGCTCACCCATCCCCCATCTTTCCTCGGGCGACCTGTCAGGGGACTAATCCGCATTTCAGCTTGGCCTTCTGGAGTCAAATCCAATCTCTCCTCTGTAGCTTTGAGAAAGCCTTTTTCGACCGCGACCCTGATGAGCCGGGAGATTTGAGAATATCGCAGGCCAAGTTGCAAAAGCGGACCCATATCCGCCCCTTGGGAAACAAGCTGGAGCAGCAATACTAGGTTAGCATCAGCCATGGGGCCTCCAAAAAGGAGCTGGCCAACGGGTGCCGTCGGCTGCCCAAGTACACCAATAGATCGGGAATGTACAGTTGGGCGTGCGCATTATTTGTACCAGCGCCTGCGCTTCCCGATAGCCCCGCCAGAATTTTGACCTGACTTTCAACTTTTTTTCGATCCCCTCCATGATCTCCAGTGCATGATCGATGTCTGGGAATCTGTCTGAATCGGATATGCCCCGACCTCTTTCTAGGCCCACCACAATCTCGACATCCAGACTCAACGCGTCGCATTTTCTTCTTACGTGAGAAATCCCCATTCGTTGTGCAACAAGTGGGGCCAAAACAAGCGAATCGGTGGCAGAGCGGCATCGTTGTGCGTACTCTGTCAGGACTCTTGCGGCTGTTTCTCCGCTGCCGACGAAATCATCCATAAATATTAACAGACTGTCCTGGCGCTGATTCTGGGTTTCGTATAGCGGCGTGAGGCTGTCAATGGCGCGTACACATCCTGATAGTATCTTCCGTTCATAACGTGGGTGACTCGGCATGACATCGTTCCAGGCACAGTATGTCAGTGTAGGTCCGCTCTTTGTCTTCCTTCTCTCACTGTCCTCTGGTGACGTAATTGGAATCAGGAACACCGCTTTCGCATTGGACACTCTGGTTGGATTTATAGAGGAAAGGAGGGCCCAGGTCAATTGCAGATATGGCGGGGTGTAGGGCCTACAGCGGAAGAAGTCGCTGGTCAAGGTGCAGACCAGTTCCTGCTCGTCTACTGACAACTGTGCCAGCATATCACAGAATCTGTCGTACAGACTCGTTTTTTGACCGACAAAATCGCCTTCCACGGGCCAGTCTTTCTCCTGAAAAATCAGGTTAAGTCGGTGAATGACTTTTGGACTCAAAGTCAGTGGGGTTGTTCCATTCATTCGTTTGGAAGGGCGGGGCACCCGATCAGCCGACAAATGCCAAATGATATTAGTTTAACGTCGGTGCCTGTCTGGTGAGAACTAGCGATGACAAGCTCCGGACAAGGCCCGATAATCGGATTCTCTGGGGAGCAAAAAAGGCCAAGCGGCTGAGGCTGATCTTACATCACAGACGCTTGCCCTCGTTATCACGCGACGACCTAGCCATTTAGGGGGTCCTTGGGTCGGTGACAAATAAATCTATGGCTACCTTGAGCCCGAAAAGGTCGGCGTATGGCCTGCCTTGAAACACAGCGCAGGCACAACCGTCGTAATGTTGATGAAAAAGCCTATTTTATCGGTATCCTGATACATACCTCTCCCACCTGCTCGCGGTCAAGCAAATCTTGCGCCTGGCTGCTTATCCGAACAAAGCCCGGCAATGTGCGGGCACGGGAAAGGCCATGCATTTCCGTCAAATTTTAGCGTTTCGGTCTGCCCTTAGCCTCTTTCTCTATCGTCATGCGGAAATCCAAAATTCCGGCCTCCAGGAACTCGCAGGCATATCAAATTCAGGTACATGAATTATGAAAAAAGTGAGCCTGAATTCCGCGGGATGTTGTCAGAGATTCTTGCGAGAGTGGCAGTTCCCCTTCATCGGCGTGAAATCCTGGTTTTCGGCAGCACTCGTGAGGGTGCCATAATTTTTCACTACTGGTGCGCTCTACCTGACAGGTATGTCTTGAGGTAGGCTAACGGCCCGGCATAGAGCCAAGATCCGCCCCGGAATGGTGGTGACCGGGTAAGAAGTTAGCCTTGGCGAGGCTATTTATCAAATATAGGAGTTCGGGAAAAATTATTTTACCATCTCGTGGGCCGCTCTGGGATTATGCACCATTTGTACCCTCGGCCTTTCCAGCGAAGTTCTCGCTACAATCCCGAGAGCGGCGGGGTCCACAGAACCGAGAACTGCATTTTTCGACTGAGCCACGAGTTGAACCGGGTCGTTAGAGTGGCAGTTTTCGCGGCTACCAGGACCTTCATAATTGTCTGGACCAGTTTTTGAGTTGGTGTAGAGCAAGACCTGGGCTAAAACGGAATACCAAAGGCGAATTTCATAGAATTCTTTATTGGAGGTGGCCCATGGCGGTTTTCAACAGCCAGGATCTCAAAGGTGTTTCCCGCAGAGCGAAAAATCTTCTGATCAAACGCGAGGTTGAATGCCTCGATGCTGAATGGAAGGAGAGCGTGGCCGGTCTGGATCCCAGCGACTTCGTGGCGTTCGCCAATTCCCTCAATGGAGGGGCTATCCTCATTGGAATCAATGATAAGACGTTAGTGATCAAGGACACCTCACTGACCGACGAACTGAAGAACAAGATATTGGGTAAAGCTAATTCTTGTTCTCCGCCTATAACAGTAGACATGTTTGAGGAGAAGGTTAAGTCAGGACGCTTCGTGCGGATAGAGGTTCCCAGCGGTGAGTTCAAGCCTTACTGCACGAGTGGAGGAACGTACAAGGTTCGATGCGACGGTAGCAATACGGGCATCAAGCCCCCGGACCTGCTCAAAATGTTTCTCGAGCGGGAGGGGAGTCAATTTATTAACCGGTTCACTCAAGCCACGGAAGAACTTGAGCGTGATTTGTTTGAACCCAAGAACAGCCTTGAAGATGCGCTGCGAAGCTTTTATAGGTATATTGAGGAAGTTGAGCGTGGAATCGGGGAAGCGATAGATGAGGCGGCAAGTGCAAAAGGAGAGGCAGAAGATAGTCTTTCATCCATCGAGATATTGCACGACAAGATTGACAACATTCAGAAGACTTGAACCTGGTTCGACCACAAACAGGCGCATTGCTCGAACATCAGGGAATTGAAGATCCCATGGAGAGGCGCATTCGTGAATATGTGTTCGCATAGGCTGTGGACAGAAAACCCCGGCAGAAAACACTCCACCTACAGAACTCACATGAAAATGCAGTGTCGGCTAACGGCGTCGCCAGAAGTCCTCGACCGGCTGTATGAGCGAAAGCTTGCTGAGAAAAAACGAAACAGCCAGTCTCCGTAATCGGTTTTTAATGTCCAAGCCGCTGAGCCATGGATCAATTTTCTGCCTGCCAAAGGTAGCAATGGCGGCTGCATATCCACATGTGAAAATCACTTATCATTGAATGAGGATCTGTGAAAATCACCGATGCAAACCACGTTGAAAATTAAATTCTTACATTTCAGTGGCGTCAACGTAGGCGTATTACACCTATTTGCAACTATGTTAACCTAACTCTGCTTCGACACTAATTGAACCCAAGTTGAGAACTCCTTGGTTTTAATAGGCAAAGACTTCCGCCCCCATCCCACACGATTTGGCACGTAATCTGCTCTAAAAGGTGCCAGGAGATGGATCGTGGGGGAAGGTCGCATTAACGCGACCTCCTAAATTATAAAGCTGTCATGACGTCTTTCGTTTTCGCAAGAACAGGACTCGGCGTAGCCGCGTGCCTCCCCCATCCAGGTCCCGGCAGGATTTGTTTGACGTAGGGAATGCGGCTGGCAACACATATTTCCTGATTAAGAATCTTTCAAGAATCTAAGGGGGTTACAATGAAAGATCTTATTAGTATTCTTGCAAGAAACGCCGGTATCGAGAAAACAGAACTCGAATCGGCAATTGACAAATTGGCCTTCTCGATTCGTGACAGCCTCGAAAACAATCCAAGAGTTTCGATCCAGGGTCTCGGCACTTTTGTGGCTGTCCAGGAGGAATTTGAGCTTAAGTGTGATGCGCCCATCAATTATGCTGGAACAGTGTTGGTGCGAGAATCTGTGACAGTTGGCGATCAGGCTGTAAATGTCCTGCTTCCGCAAATGCCTCAGGTAGATATCGACACATTGGTCGGCTCAATCCTCTCTGGTCTCGAAGAGGATGGCCATACCGCGATCCAGGGTCTGGGCACTTTTCGGATTTTAAGATGTGACCTTCCTGGAGATGTAGTCACACCTCCTTGGCGACAGGCACCGATGTTGGTGTGGGAGCTCCCAAAGATGATTAGCTTCGACCTCCCCGGAAATATTTCCACACCTCCTTGGAAATCAAAAAAATGAGAGAACCAAAGGTTGACAAAAAAGACTTTCCACAGCGTGTTTGCAAATAAAGGGGACTTTCAATGTTTGGAGAAGTTGTTAAGCTTTTCGATAGAAACTTTTTCATAGCTTATTTCCTGCCATCTGCTGCTTTCGTTGCAGTGTCTGATTGGCTGGCATCTTCGTTAGGTCTTTATCCCGCTTTCTTTCATTTATTGCCCCAGACAATGTCCGGCATGAACCTTGCGGCCTTTGGTTTATTTTCACTGTTTGGCGCCGTGATACTGTCCATTTTAAACCGATGGCTGGTGAGACTCATGGAGGGATATTGGCCATTCGGCCTCGTGCATGGCCTTAACTGGATTGAGAAGAGGCGTTACCGAAAACTTCGTAACGAGTTGATGAAGTTGGAGGAAGATCGGAAACTCTATAACGCTCCTGGAAGGAAATTGCCGGAAAACCTTCTAAGAAAAGGCATGGAACTCAGGCTTACAGAGGCGCAACGGTTTCCGGATAACGAAAGTTTGATACTTCCGATGTCTTTTGGAAACATAATTAGGTCATTCGAGGTTTATTCGCGGGTGATGTACGGTCTTGACGCCATACCGGGTTGGTATAGGCTTTTAGCCCTGATTCCAGACAAATATCAAGAATCAATAAATGCTGCCAGAGCAACGGTGGATTTTTGGGTTAACATACGATTTCTCAGTCTTTTTGTCTTAATTGAGTACGTCGCTTTCGGAACCTATACCCATCTCTTTAAAATCCCTGGATGGTCTCTTCGGGATATCATAAATACACTCGGCGTTCCGTGTATAACAATTGTGATCTATTATGGTGCCTACCAGGTGGCCAAAAGAGCAGCCATCACATGGGGTAATTGGGTCAAGTCAGCGTTTGATCTCTACATTCCAGATCTCTGCCAGAAACTGGGATTTACACCACCTGTTGACAGAAAACAAGAAAAAGACCTTTGGGAAGAATTCAGTCGTGCCGCAATTTACAGGAATCCAGAAGTTATGCCTTGCCTCGAAGCGAGAATGGACAAGGAGGAGTGTGCTTGGAAGTCTCTGACGGCCTTCACGCCGTCACTGTCTCCCATCAAAACTCAAAAGTCCGGTTCGCTACAACCTTGAGGTGGACGACCTTATCTATAGTGGTTCCCGAAAATAATCGCGGAAAGAACGCGACTTTTCGATGGGGAGGTGACCACGTAAAAAGCTAATGTCTCACGCTTCTTTTATCAAATATAAACGCGCGGAAAAGATTGTCCTATCATGTCGGGGATCGCTCCGGGACTATGCACGATTTGTACCCACACTCCTCACCACCGCGTTAGGAGTCTCGGAGAGCCGCTTTTTTCACTTGAGGCGACAAGGTAGCTCTGGATTGTCTGGATTGTCGTTTTCCAGGGCAGTTTACGCATACGTATCCATTATCTCATCTCGGCATTAAACGTCTCTGTAATGCGATTCTGCTAAGGGCCTGCCACGAAATAAACCTGTCATATTTGGGGACTTCTGGGTCGGATGATGTAGTTCCATTCTCCGTGGAAGTTGTCCCTTGTGATATTTATTTGATCGAACTCTTTCTTGGAGACTTTA
>JBKQRG010000061.1:0-11948 GCA_052144015.1 Desulfomonilaceae bacterium | reverse complement strand
ACAACGCTACGGTAGTTCTCGCGCAGGATCACATCTATCGAGCCCCCCAATTCTGTCAGCAGTACAATGCTTTGAAATCCGATTATCAATATAATGACAAGTAAACCGCCGAAGCCCAGAGACAATTTTTGCCTAATTCCCAGCATAATTCATCCTCTTGTTGGATTCCGGGTCACTAACTGTTATTTCTTAGGATATTTTCTGTGGGTCCTTGTTATTGAATCCTCATCCATTTCGGTAGACCATCTGCTTGACCGGACATGTCCTGCCACAGCGTTATCATCATTCTGACTTATTATTGATTCTGACATAATTCGCGCATGGTTTTTTAAATTTACTAACCTTGTCGCAACATACCTAGCTGTTATCATTGTGTGTTTTCTCAATGTGACAACTCGACGGGGCGCCATGAAATTGTCTCGAACCAAGAGCTTCATCGATGCGTCCCTCCCCTTTGATCTGATCCGGGACCCCAATAGTCGATGTGAAAATCAAACCGTGGGAATTTCCTGGGCAGCCGCATGATATTGAACACCATCACACCTATAGCCATGCGATCCAACCAAGAGGAGAGAGGCCAACCGAAGTGGATGACGATCTTGCGATCCGGTAATTCGTAGTCTATCACTTTCAATAATCCAACGATATGCTGATAGAGAGTCCTTTTGGCGGTGGCAAATCTGAAATGGTTGGGTGAGAGCTTTTTCGGGACGCCTTGTCGAGGATTGTAGAAAGTAACATATGCCTCATTTTGTTTGATTTGGTCTAATCCTTCTTCTCTGGGCCTGCGAAAAATTATGTGAATATCTTCAGTATGTGCTTCGGCAAGAGCCAGCACCATCTCCATGTGAGCATCCGTCTCCGCCATCGCTTGTATTTCGGGGGCTCTCTTTCTTGCCACCAACAATCCACCTACCAGCACAATACCGGTCACTGAGGCCCACAATTCGGTTCCGTGAGGCTTCATCCAGGCCAAGAATAAAAAACAGCTCAAGAAAATCAGGAAAAGAACTACGGTGCCTGTACGGCTGGTGAAATACGGGATGACCTCTTTGGTCCCCATGAAATACCGATAAATCAGCAGCGACGCCAAATTTATAGAAAAGCAGGCTAGCAGCCCGATCGCGTACATATCTGCGAGCACCATCTGACTCCCGCCTGTGATCAGGACTATCCCCGAAAAAGCAAAGGCATTTGTCAAATGTATGCGGTACAACGATTGTCGCCTGTTGGTCGCTATGAACCAGGCGAATCCATATCGTTCCGCTACCCTTTCCATCAGTTCGCTTGATGCGACAAAAGCGGTATTGACGGCCATTATCAGTGTAATACTGGCTAACATGGCCACGGCAATTCCGAACGGAACCCCATTAAGCTTGGTAGCATAATGCGTAATAAGGTCGCCTTCATGAGCAGCGAAATCAATCGGTGCGGATAGAGCCAAAGCTGCCACTAAAGGGGTTACAATGCCTACCGTAAGAGCCAGGAACCAATAAGCTTTAGAGATGTCCCTCCAAGACCGAACGAATCCCGCAGTTTGCAGGACAGACTCCACACCCGAATAAGCCAAGACGCAACTGGCCACCGAAGCAATGAAAACGCCGTAACCTTGAGTCAAAGATCCACTTTCCAGAGTTTTTGCCGCTCCGGCAACCGAATCCTTCATCCGAATCAATGAATCCTGATCCAACCCCAAAATTCCCGATGCTATCAGGTTGAGAAAAACGAATCCTGCAAGAATGAAGACTCCAAAGGTGAACCGTACGTTTTCCCGGATTCCTAAAATGTTCAGTCCGGCGATACACCAGATAATCACCATTGCAGTAGTCATCTTCCAAAGCTGCGAGACCGAAGAAAAAGAAGTGGCATTTTCAATGGCACTTATGGCCGATATGCAGGCAGTGAGGATATAGTCCACCATGATCGAGGACACTGCCACGAATGAAATCACCGGACCTAAAACCAAATAAGAAAAGGAGTAAACTCCACCCCCAAAGAATTTATGATGCTCCAGGATTTCTGAGATTTCCACTAACCGAGAACTGAAAAAGCGGATAAGTATAGATGTGAGCGCTATAAAAAATATCGCAGCCGGTCCTATGAATCGATAAGCCTCAGCCGGGGCGTAAAATACTGACGTTAACTCATCCATCAGGGTTATGACGCCAACACCCAGCCATGTGAGCCAAAAGCGACCATTAAGAAAAGAAGTGAGTAATCCCGGTTTGCGCAGGAGGGAAACAAAAAACGCCAGCAGACCTATATTAATAAATAATAAGATCGTAAGCTTCACGAACCATTCGCTCCACGTGCTCTCACGTTTAGGCAGCAAACATCAGACCAAATAAGCTCCGGTCGGGACACCTGAGCATATTCGCGTTTGGGCCTAATCGTCAACACTAAAGCAACGAAATGGTGATTCCCGGAGGCTAGAGTCTTCCGCGTTCAATATTCGCTGTTCTCGCTCCGTCTACCGACAGCCTCAAAGCATTCTGCCAAATGTTCACTGCACATTATTTCTTACTGGAGCAAGCCGGGACGGCACCTCCGAGTGCACGTTTTTTTCAGATTCCGTACTGCTTTCGCCGACGCCAAAGGGTGGCTTGATCTATGCCGAGTGTGTCGGCAGCTTCCTGTATCGATTTGCTTGTTGCAAGGATTCGCCGAATATGTTCTTCCTCGATTTTTGCCAAACTTAGAGAATCACCAATTCTTGGGACCGCGGGCGTCAAAACAATATTGCCGGGTAAATGCTCGATTCCGATTCGGTCCGACTTGCACAGAATAGCCGCGCGTTCGACGGTATTTCTCAGCTCCCTGATGTTGCCGGGCCAGAGATGTTGCTTCAGGGCGATTAAAGCTTCTTTGGAAAAACCGATGAGGCGATTGTGATATTTACGGCCAAAAAATGCCAGGAGGAGTTCGGCAAGCGTCCCCACATCCTCCGGACGGGCACGCAAAGGTGGGATTTCGATTTGAATTACATTTAAACGATAGAGCAGATCTTCCCTAAATTTCCCTTGTTTAACAGCGTCTTCCAGATCCGCGTTAGTAGCGGAAATTACACGGATGTCGGCTTTTCGGGTTTTGTTATCGCCCATGCGCTCGTATTCGCGATCCTGAAGAAATCTCAACAGTTTGGGCTGAACGTTCGGAGCCAGTTCGCTGATCTCGTCCAACAGCAGTGTTCCACTTTCACAGGCAGCGATGCGCCCGGGATAATCGCGTATAGCTCCAGTAAAAGCGCCTTTAACATGGCCGAATAGCTCACTTTCGAGCAATTCCGGCGAAAGAGTTGGACAGGAAATAATCCCCAACGATTTTGAAGCCCTTATACTCCAACGGTGTATCTGGCGTGCAAGAACGGTTTTCCCTGTGCCGCTTTCTCCACGCAGGAGCACCGTTGCATCAGTAGATGCCACATCCCTTGCCAGATGCGCCACTTTTTGCATGGCCGGGTTCCCACTGGAAAAAACCATCTCGGGCTCCGATCTTCCAAGCTCTTCCTGCAAGTGCGCCACACGTCTTTCCAGAGAGAGGACTTCGGCAACCTTGCTGACTGCGATCTTCACCTGGCCTGGGGTAAAAGGTTTAGGGATGTAATCGGCCGCTCCGCGACGCATAGCCTCGACAGCGGTTTCGATGGACGAATAAGCTGTGATAATAATGATTTTGAGCCACGGAGTTGAAATCAATAAACGTGGTATCAAATCCATTCCGTCCGCGGCGCCGAGTCTAAGGTCTACGAAAGCGACATCAAAAGATTTTTGTGATGCCTCGGACAATGCATCCTGAAAATTGCTTACAGCAAGTACCCGATGTCCTTCAGCTTCGAGGCACACAGACAATGTTCGACGGATATTCGCCTCGTCATCGACGACCAGAATGTTAAGGGTTTGTGTGCCGGCAGTCTCATCGGGCATAGTGAATCCCCTGATACAGAATTATCGGTTCTTCGCCTATTACCGTACTTCAACGAAAAATTAAAATGGCAATAGCTCACCACACAGAACACGTAGACATTCGCAGTCAGTTGGGGCAGGCCATGCCCGCCGAAATCGCTTAATTCCCATTAGTAAAGTGAATGGAGTGATTTGCCACGAGCCGCCCTGCGATGGGCACATCTTCCTCTGTGTTCTCGATAATTCCGCGCGGAACGTGGACCTATCTGCTGGTGAGCATCACATTTTACAGGAATCGCGAGAACAGCCAATCAGGCATCAGAGAAATCACGATTAAACTAATTAGCAAAAAGAGACATGCCAAGATTGCGAAGGTTTTTACTCCGGTGGAAAGGCTGGAGTTCCTGTAACAAGCGTAAAGGCCCAGGGGAAAGAATAGTACCAACAGAAGCATTACAATTGAGGGATTTTCATACCAAGGGAGAGCGAAAGACCTATCATCCGGCTTTGTAGGCATGACCCCTGTGTAGGTTTTTTCGCGGGGCAAAATTGCACTTTTGATTTTCTCTTCAATTGTAGGGGCGGTGAGCTCTTGCCCCTGAACCAAAGTGGCCTTATTGTATGTGACAGTCGGTCGGTGCCTGCCCTTCTCAGCGGCAGCTGCCGGTCGAGGTGAACCCAGAACCGCGAACGCTGCGCTGATGCTTAGCATATCTTCGCTCAAAGCCACCGTGTTCTCAAACCCCAAGTTTCTGTGGTCAATATCAGTCTGTTGAAGTAAGCCTACGTCCATCAATTTCTTGAATAGGCTTGGAAGGTTCTTATAAGAGAGCCGATATTTCTGCATCAGCGCGAAATCATCCATCCCCGATCTAATGTCTCGGGCGGCCTCTTGAGCATTTACTCGCGTCGCAGCTCTGGATTTGGACAGTTGCCGGCCATCTTCAGTTTTGATCGCTTCCGCCGGCGGGAACGACTCGGGTATATCCACCGTTCCCAAAAATGTTGGCGTCCTCGCCAGGATTTCTCCCAGATCTATGTAACCGGCAGTGACCAGTTTGTCGAATAAGCTTTGCAATCCGGCATTGGAGAGTAGATATTTGCTCATGAGATCCGCATCACTCATGCCCGAGCGTATGTCGGCGAGTGCGTCCTTTGCGCTGATCTTTTTCTTTTCCACGATATCCACCCCCATGCTCGTACTGACTTAGGACCCCTATGTCCCACCCGCGAACTCCATCGTGCAGTACGTCTTAACCAGTCGCAATGTCAAGCGAAAACTGTTGTCTGGGTTACCTTTTGGTTATATTCAGGTAGAGCGCTAGTCTGATGTGTCATTTGCGAGGAGTCAAACGACGAAGCAATATTCTAAGCAAAGGGTTTACTTCTCTGCACTGGCAATATCACCCTCTCCACGCGTAACTCAATCTTATGATCTGGCATGGCACCAAGCAAAAGTCGATGTGCCGAGTGTGCTGACTGAATAACACCTGGTCCAAGTCCCACCCTTCTGGGCTTGCTTTTAAGGCAGCATGACAGGCTCGAAGGGTCGCTTCATCTTGGGAGGATCGAACAGCCTGAGAAATTTTCCGAAAGCAATGGCATTGCCGGGGTTGTACTCAAAACCGGCCAGGGTCGCCACCGGATTGCGAATTTTGGCCAGCATTTCCTTCCAGGCTGCAGAATCGGCCGTCACCTTGAGGTCCAGTTTGAGCCCATCCAGTTCTTGCACGGAGCGCGGCCGTATTTCCGCCACTCCATAGCGTACATGGATGGTGAAGGCTTCTTTGGCATCCGGAAAGACTATACCGACTTTCTGATTAACGTCAGCCGCGGCTTTAGCATCCAAGTTCACCGCCAGCGATTCCATAAAACCCTGCACAGGGATCCGGCGAACCGCTTCAGTTGAAGGTTTAGCCGTGGAGGAGGACACGAAGCCATCCCGAATTTCCATTGCCTCGGTTAAATAATAGTTCCGGGCATTAGGGTTTTGTTCGCTTCCGCCGAGTGCTGCGAGCGCCTTAATCCGGATGTCCTTGGCTTCCCTGTTCTCGGGATTAAGTTGAATCAAGTGGCCCGTGAGCTGCAATGCAGCCTGATACTCTTTAGTATCGAACAGTTCTTGAGCATGCCGGAGCAGTTCCTTCTCTCCTCCTGCTATCCTGGCCATCAATTTCGCCTGCTCTTTGCGCGTCAAAGGCTGAAGATTAGAGGAATCTCCGTCAAACCAGCCCAAATTTCCGGTAAACATGGAACGAGCAGACCAGGAGACCTTGCCGTAGAAGGGCTGTAGATATGGCGCTTCAGCCAGATGAGCCGGCAGCTTGATATATTCAGCCAACTCATCCGGAGTAAGGCCCGCGTTGATACCTCGTATCGATTGATCATGGATGTATTGAATCGCGTCTCGGTAATTCGTGAGGATTTCCTGAATTTTTTGGGCGCCGATGATCGGGCGGGTATGGCACGGCACAAGGTATTCGGGATTCAGATCCCGCATCTTATCCAAGCTTTGATACCACTGTTTCAGATTACGGAAGCTCGTGCCGCGAATTGTGTATAGATTTGGGAGTGCCCAGTAGAAATTGTCTGACGGTATCAATGTCTCTTGCTCTGGAAGCCAGACTATAATCTGGTCATCGGTTTCACCTGGCGCAAAGATCAGTTTGAATTTGATTCCAGCCGCTTCGACCTCCAGTGTATCCGCAAAAGTCTTGGTGGGCCGGACAAACCCGAGCTTGCTGTCAGGCTTCATTCCGACAAAAGGGCCGATGCCCACGTTGAGCAGTTGGTCGGATGGCAGAAACGCGCCGTACATTCGCATCGACCTAGAACCGATGATCGGCCCGATCTCAGTAAAAAGTCTCTTGACGTGGAATTCGGTAGTTTCGTGAGCGTAAATTTCGGGGGTTGCGCCGGCGGTAAAAACCTCAGCGCCGAAGACATGGTCGGGATGCGAATGGGTATAGATGATCGCTTTCACGGGCTTGGACGTGATCTTCCTGAATTCGGCGAGGACTTCGGCGGCTTCTTCGACAGTGTTCATGGTGTCAACTATGATCACTCCATCCCGCCCCTCGATCATAATACAGTTGGCGATCCCATAGCCGATAGCCACGTAGATGTTGTCGCGGACCTGTTCCACGCCTTTCTTGAAGATTTTACTGTGCTCCGCCAGTGATTTGTTTGCGCCCACTGCGATCGGAGCAGGAGCTTTCTTGAGCGAGCGTTCGGCATAAATCCAAAGGCCGACCACTGCCACGATGAGAATACCGATGACACTAATGAGAATCTTTTTGAGCATGAGAACGGTCTCCTTGTAGTCAGCTAGGTTGGACACGTCACCTCAAGGCGCACGCTTCTTAAAATATATTGGGCTATAACACAATTGAGGATAATACACTGATGTTGAACAATAACGTCTCATGGTTACTCCCATGCCATAAAAAAGCCATGAATTATTTCCCGAGGTAAGTTTTGATCGAGCGTAGATAACTCAGTTGTGTCAGTCTCGGGGTCGGCATGGAATGTGCCAAGCTCAATCAAGCGTGGACTTACAGACGAAATCCGGAGACAGGTGTCGACACATTTTATTTGACTTTTCAAGACAGCATGGAACGGATTTTCAGTCTTTGAGTCAGAATGAATAAATTGCCCGGGGGAGAATAATAACCTAAATAAAACTCGTTATATGAGGGAGTAGGGAGCTGGATGGCCATTGAATCGCAATCGATCGGTCTGTTCACGCCTGGGAAAATTGTTTTTTTTTGGGCAATTGAAGCGAGATTTTGGGCCAAAAAGAGCGCATTCCGACCAGGAAACTACTTAGTACACTGATTAGGAACTCCGCACAGAGCCGCGAGCAAAGTGAAGCTCCCGGGCTTGTTTCAGGACCAAAATAGGAAATCCAGGAACTACCTCAGAATCGTTTTTTGAAGCTTATTCTCAACAATATCAGGGGGAAATGTAATGACCAAAAATTTATCCAAAGAGTCTCTCGTCGTTTTTTGTTTGGTGGTGACTCTACTCGTTACCGGTTGGGCCATATCTGCTGGAGCCGATCCATTGAGCACGATAAAGGATTTGGACCAGGCGTACGTTCAAATCGCGGAGAAGGTCACTCCATCAGTAGTGCGGGTAAGCTCGATTAAAGCTGCCCCGGTTGCAGGCGGTGAAGGACTCAGAGATTTTCTGAAGCAATTTCCATTTTTTCCGTTTGATGAAGAAATGCCTAAAGAGTTCAAGCAACAGCAGCGGCGGCCACAAGAGATGCTGATGGGCTCGGGGTTTATCGTGGCGCCTGACGGTATGATTATGACAAACAATCATGTCGTCAAAGACATGAAGGATATCAAGGTGACACTTCCCGGGAACAAGGAGTATACGGCAAAGCTGATTGGAGCCGACGCGGACAGCGATATTGCCGTAATAAAAATCGATGCCAAAAACTTGACCGCAGTGGAATGGGGTGACTCCTCAAAAGTGCGTGTCGGCGAGATAGTCGTTGCCGTCGGCAATCCGTTCGGTTTGAGCGGCACTGTTACAAACGGTATTGTAAGCGCAACAGGTCGCACCAACGTCGGAATTATAGGCTACGAGGATTTTATTCAGACGGACGCACCAATCAATCCAGGTAACTCAGGTGGGCCCTTGGTGAATATTAACGGTCACGTAATCGGAATAAACACAGCCATAGCGACCCAGAGCGGCGGATATATGGGCGTAGGATTCACCATACCCTCAAATTCCGCGAAGATGGTTATGGATCAACTTATCAAGCACGGCAAAGTGGAGCGCGGGTTGCTAGGAGTGAATATCCAGGATGTCACGGAATCTTTAGCCAAGTCATTCGGGCGGCCTGATACCAGTGGGGCGCTCGTTTCCCAGGTCGTAGCGGGAAGTCCCTCTGAAAAGGCGGGAGTAAAGCCCGGCGACATCATTCTGGAATTTAACGGGCAGACTGTTGGTGGAGCATCGCAGATCAAGAACATGGTAGGGCAAACCGCACCGGGCGCCGCAGCCAAATTGAAAATATGGAGAGACAAGAAAACCATCACACTGGATGTCACAATAGCAGAACGCACAGCGAAATCATTGGCATCACCCGAACCTAAGGCCGAGACTTCGGCCGAATTGGGCATCGCTGTCGATAAAGTCCCTCCGGCAGTAGCATCAAAACTCGGTTTGAAAGAGGGTATCGGTCTAGTTATCGAAGAAATTGATCCCAGCGGCCAGGGCGCCTCAATGGGGCTGATCAAGGGAGATATAATCCTTGAAGTGGATGGTAAGCCGGTCTCAGATGTCTCGGAATTCAATAAAGAAGTGCAGCAAGCAAAGAAAGCCGGGATTATACGTTTTCTGATCCGACGGGGTTCAGCGACCCTTTACTTGGCGGAAGGTTTTTAGCTGAAGCAAAAGAAACATAGCAGAGCGCCAGGCGAATCCAGGACCGGCTTTTTAGCGATTCGCCTGGCGCCATGCCTTAACCGGAGTCTCGGGTCGCGCTTTGCTTGTCTGAATACGACATCTTAGAAGTATCTTCGATAAGTTATGCGGTTGCAAGCTTAGCGACCGGAATCGAAAGTTGAAATGGTCGGCCGCTGCTCCGGCGCTGTTCCGCTTTTTCCGGCAGGCATGTTTTCACGATGGAAATGACCTCGGCGGAAATTCTGAATTGGATAACTCGGTACGGATACATCGGGATTTTCTTTTTGCTGATGCTGGGAATAGCCGGGGTACCGGTTCCTGATGAAGTTGTTTTAACCTGTTCGGGGTTCCTGATATTCAAAGGTTATCTGTTACCGGAACTCACAGTGGGCTGTGCGTTCATGGGCAGCGTGTGCGGCATTAGTTTGAGCTATGGGTTGGGTCGTTTTTCGTGGGCATGCCTATTCTTTCTAAGTACGGTCATCTGGCTCATGTAACGCCTGAAAAGATAGATCGGGTTCATAGCTGGTACGAGCGGTTTGGGAAATGGCTTCTTTTGTTTGGTTATTTCATAGCTGGGGTAAGGCATTTAACTGCTTTCACGGCCGGAACTACTCGGTTGAGATTACCCGTTTTCGCCCTGTTTGCTTACACAGGAGCATTCTTGTGGACCCTTACCTTTGTTTCACTCGGATATTTTTTGGGAGATCACTGGACGCTAGTATCGAAACACCTATATGCGGAGATTTGGCTCGCTGCGGCAGTAATCGCCGGTCTTGCGATCTTGTTCTTCGTTCGGCAAAGGAAATCCGCACCGTGATTCAGGTTGGTATCAGAATTTTCAGCAAAGGCGACTAACGTGCTTGGTTTTTTTAGGTTCGGCTCCTGCGAAGCGCATCCTCAGTTAGAATCCCGCAGAGTATTTCAGATCCACCGCCCCTCTCGAAGCAATTCCGACAGCAGAAATTCTATTGAATAACTTTGAGAAAGCGATGCACATCGATGATGTTATGAGAGGACCAATATATGATTGAGGCTTCCCCGAGGACGTCCCGAAGCGGAACGAATCCCCAAAATCTGCTGTCATAGCTATTATCTCTATTGTCACCCATTACAAATAAGGACCCTTTGAGGACCTCTATCGGTTTCATGTTATCTCCTGCGTGCACATGTCCGGGATAGAACATGTCGCTCTGAAAGGAGGCATGAGGATCCTTCGTAACCTCACCGTTGATCAGGACTTTCTTATCTCTAATTTCAACGGTGTCTCCGCCTACTGCAATCACTCGTTTGATGAAATCCTTCGACCGGTCCACCGGGTAAACAAATACAACGACGTCCCCGCGGCTGGGCTCGCGAAACTCGGGCCATCTTTTATTGGTAAACGGGATTCGAATTCCATATACAAACTTGTTAACCAAAATGTGGTCACCTATGAGCAATGTCGGCTCCATTGAACCGGAAGGAATCTCGAAAGCCTGAAAGAAAAATCCTCTTATGAGGATTGCCATAACCAGGGCCGCAACGAAGGCCTCCGAGTACTCCTGAAATGACCCCCGGGATAACTTTTTCATGCTAAACACCAGAACGTCACGTCTTTACCGAACAAGCCGGGCCGAGTTCAGACCGGCCTGAGATTCCTAGATTCCAGCCTTCCGGCGGCGATCCTCAAATATCCTGCGAACATAAGCTACTAATAAACCGGCCAGGAGCGCTACAACTGTAGCTGCTCCGAAAATTTCAAAATATTCTATATTTGAATGATGGCTAAGCAGACCGGTGACCATAACACTATTTCTCCATCAAAGTGAACTGCTGTAGCACATTCCGTTCCATGTCTTGAGTACAGACAATCTGACCCGGTTCAAGTTCGCGCCCACGTCCTTAGCATCTCGCCCATCAAGACCGTCCAATAGCATGAGATAAAAGAGCCTAGAAATTCTAGCGGCAGAGCGACTATCAAGCCCAGGAAACGCACGTTATTGGGGGATGAGCCGGAAAGAAAAATGCCTGACCGGACTTATACTGGTATTTAAACGCGTAGCGGAATTGAAGCATTTTCAACTCCAAAACGGGCTGGATCTTTTCGTCAAGGAAGATCATGCCCGCAAGGTGGCGGCAATCCAATTATGGGTGATGGTAGGGAGTGCCTACGAGACCGACGCAGAACGCGGGATAAGCCATGTCATCGAACATATGGCTTTCAAAGGGACTAAAAGGCGTACCGTAGGCCGGATTGCACAAGAAGTTGAGGAGATCGGTGGAGAGATAAATGCCTATACCAGTTGGGACGAAACGGTGTTCCACATCGTGGTGCCTTCATCGGCAATATCTCAAGGGCTGGATATTGTGACAGACGCTGTCTTCAGACCGAGTATCGATCCCAATGAGCTGAAAAAAGAAAAGCAGGTAGTAATTGAAGAAATCCTCGAAGAAAAGGATCGACCGGAGGACGTCGCATCTGAAATGCTTTTCAAAACCGCGTACGTAAACAGCCCGTATCGATTTCCTGTCATAGGCCAAAAAGACATCGTCGGAAAGGTCACCCGTAAGAACATAATGGATTTTCGCAAAAAGTGGTACATCCCCGAAAACATGTTCTTGCTCGTGGTCGGAGAC
>JBKQRG010000060.1:0-2737 GCA_052144015.1 Desulfomonilaceae bacterium | reverse complement strand
GGTCCTGGCAAGAGTAAGGGCGGTTACGGATTGATAATAGGATATGGGGTTCCGGTCACCAAAGAATTCAACTCCTGAAGTTTGAGGCACTTTATTGTCCGTTATTATTTTTCCGCCGTCATTCAGGACAAGCATTTCAAACGGTACTACTCCGAGAGAACCATCAGGAATTATTATCACCGGCGTATTCTTGGAGAGATCAGGGAGAATATCATTAAGAAGTACGTCGGATAGCTTTTTGCCCGAAACAAAATCAAAATGACCAAGTTTTTGTGCCGGTGAATCGTCAGATGCTATTTCCATCGGTTCCCGGAACTTCCGAACGAGATCGTCAATGTCTTTCCTAGGAACGGGCTTAAATAAAGACTTTATGAGATTTTTGCCCCTCGTCAGATATACGATGATTCCTGGATCAGTGACGTGAAAAGCCAACACCCACTCATTATCTTTAAGAGCAGTCTGCTCCAGGCTCATTGGTTGGGGATACTTTGTCGCGGCAAAGAGAGGGTACTCCTTCCGCAGCATATTCACATGAGTTGCTAGTTTCTCCTTAGCTTGTTTCACTTGGGGTTCAAGATTAGGTATTGCTTCCTTATTCCACTTTTCATACGCATTCTGAAGATGTTTAGTTAGCGCTGCGAGCTGATCATGAAGCTGGGAGTCTTTATCCATTAGCTCTTTCGGAATCTGAGGTACAGAGCCTTCCACTCGCTTTGACAGTGCTTCGGCAAACACACGAGCCTTGGTAAATTCAGATTTCTCCAGCGCATCGAGAGGTTTATTGAGTTTCATTAGGACTCGTGCGAGACCATCATAAGGGGCTGTTCTTAGGAAGCCGCTTACTCTAACATCGAAGAATGCCTCTCGCTGCTCTCTGGGAAGGCTATCTCTCAAATCTTCAGTCAAGGAGATGGCTTTGGCGAAATTCTCCTCAGCCTTATTGTCATCGCCCATACCCTCACAAGCAAAGCCAAGCCCGGTGTAGGCAGTGAAGAGCGCATCCGCGCTCTTCATCTTTTCAGCCAGATTCAGCCACCATTCGTAGCTCTTCTTGGCTGTGGCATAGTCAGATTGTAGAAGGTGGAGTCTGCCGGAGGACCAGGCGTTTGCCCCTTTTATGAAAGCTTCCGCTTTGTCCAGTTCGCCTTTATCTAAATAGAGATTCCCTATAAGATCTCTTGACGAAGTTGTAGGAACTCCGATTTTGGTGGCTATTTCGAGTCCTTTTTGCAAACTTGCGAGGGCTTCATCATATTTGTTCATCTGAGCGTAGGTTTGTCCGATACCCTGCAGGGTCCCCGCCTCACCGTTTACATCCCCAATCTTCCTTCGGATCACCAAAGACTGCTCATAGTGTTCCAGTGCCTTTTGATGTTGGCCCAGATCTCCATAAATATAACCGATGTTGGTCAGAGTCCTCCCTTCACCGTTCGCGTCCGCAATCTTCTCGTGGATCACCAGGGCCTTCTCATAGTATTCCAGCGCCTTTTGATATTGACCCAGTGCGTGATAAACGGAGGCGATATTGCCCAGAATAGTCCCCTCGCCGTACACATCGCTGACTTTTCTCCGAGTCACCAGGGCCTTCTCATAGTATTCCAGCGCCTCTTGATAATGACACAAATGCTCATGAACCAAACCGATGTTACTCAGGGTAGCTCCCTCGCCCCGGACATCCCCAATTCTTCTTTTGATTTCTAATGACTTTTCGTAGCATTCCAGCGCTTCTTGATATTGAGCCAGATTGCTATAAACTAAGCCGATGTTGTTCAGGGTGACTCCCTCTGCCGGTACATGGCCAATCTTCCTCTGGATCACCAGGGCTTTCTTATAATTTTCCAGCGCCTTTTGATATTGACCCAGATTGTAATAGACCTTGCCAATGTTGCCGAGGGTAGCCCCCTCGTCCCGAACATTGCCGGTCTTTCTAAGGATCCCCAGAGCTTTCTCACAATACTCCAGCGCCTTTTGATTTTGACCCCACTTTTCATAGATTACGCCGATTTCGTTTAGGGTAACCCCCTGCGAGTTATAAGACTTGGCTTTCTTGAAGATTTCCAAAGCTTGCTGATATTTCACCAGTGCTTTTTCCAGGTCCGCCTTGGAACCTGCGTTGATCATCAATACCTGGGCTTCCTTGAATACCGTAATTCCTTCCTTCTGTCCTTGAGCTGGCTCAGATGTAAGCCCACTCGAAGGAAGAAAAACAAACACCACCCATAAGACGGCGATCAGGGCGCTTATTCTTTTCATGAGAAAACCCCCTATATTTTGACCAAATGAAGTTGGAAGAGTCCAGAATCCCGAATTTACGAACTAACCCCAAGACACATGAAGGATTCACATTCTTTTAGTAGAGAATTCAACTGAAAGATGACACGATCAAAGCTATGCTGTCAAAGAAATAACAAGTCTCAGTCAACTTCCCCAACCAGTATAAAAGGAGCCCAGAAGAAGGGGTGGTCGTATCCAGACTTCCGTATCTCGTCTCTGGCAAGTCTTAAAGCCTCCAGCCTGTCCTTTCCTTCCTTCATGTATTTGAAGAAACTCTCTACCATTTCAACTGAAGACTTCTCCGCAACACTCCACAAGCTCATCAACACACTTTTGGCTCCTGCATACTGAAATGCTCTCCCCATTCCCATAGTGCCTTCACCAGAAATGTGCCTCCCCAACCCTGTTTGGCATGCAGTAAGTGCAGCTACATCACAATTCATCTTTAGACCCATCACCTCGG
>JBKQRG010000059.1:0-42139 GCA_052144015.1 Desulfomonilaceae bacterium | reverse complement strand
CAGCATCCCGCAAACCAGTTGCCGCAGCTTTGAAATTGAGATCGAGTCTATCATTTATTTTCTCCCTCCTCTCTGCATAGTTGAAATCGCATCGTCATTACGCATAAAATCATCCCAGTTGGACTTTGTCCGCTGTATGCAGTCCGCCAAACCCGTCACCTTGGCTTCATTTGGATCTGCATCGCATCTCCGACACTCTTCGCAGAAGGTGACCTCTTTGTCTTTGGGGCACAGAATGGACTCTGGCGTTGCCGGAGTTAATTTGGCAGACCAATCCCTTAGAACACGCATGCGACGGTCCACTAGGCGCTTACTTCGGTCTCTCTCTTCGCTGTAGTTAACAAAGAGCTGCTGGGCTGCTATCTTCCTTTCCAACACTACTTTATTATCCCTCACCTCCTGTCCAAGCTCCCTGATTTCCTTCTGCATCGGCGGTTCGGGAGGCCGCACGATCGGCCTAGTCATGATCACGGACTGATTGCGTGAGGGTACCGCCTGCGCTTGGCAATCGGTCGGAGCCAACGCAACTCCGAGGAAGATGAGCGTCAAGACAACACCCCAGTTCCATTGCCTCCGTTTGAGACGCTCTAGGTTCAAACAAAAACTCGTCATCATCACCTCCTCCACAATACTGTTTCTTCTGTGAAACTCCTGCCGTGTTCAGCGGAATGCAGCGATGGTCAGATCGCCGAAGGCAGTCTCCGGTTTCAGGTTGCCTCGATTAGTTCGTTGAAACCGAGAGTGCACCCGAACAAACTCTGCGATTCTCCGTCGGATCTAACCAGAACAGCCGACGGAGCCATGAATAGGTACGATCTGCGCTGCGTCATCTCCTCTCAATAAGTCGCTCCCAAGTATATTTCCCAAGCAAGAATAGGATCAATTTTCCTGTCGGGCCTAACGCCCCAGTTATTGGCGGCCGAAGGAGTATCCCATTTCGGGACTCCCCTGTCAATGCAGGCGTAGTTGAACCACTTCCCCGGCTGCCAGTAAGCTATTTGCCCCTTTATAGACCAACCGTCCATAAGTTCCCAGAACATATCTACCATCGCCTCCCAGCCGAGGTCTCTATCAGGCACGGACGGGGCCGGATTGGTGAACGTGGAGCCAGGCGGCTCACCGTATAGCACCTGCCCGAAGTTCGTGGGGGAGGAGGTGTTGGGTTGAATGTAACCAATGGCGTAGCCATTGGAATTCCGAATGGCCTTCAGGAAAGAGCCCGAGACCATTAGATTACAGGCCAGAAGGTAGTCCAACTTGAAAGCGAACACGGAGGCATCGGAAATGTGGCTGGGGGCATTCACCCCTGAACCGAATCTGAACGAAAGAAGAGTCGAATACGGATCAAATAGCCCGAAGGCCTGCTGAGGAAATTCTTGAATAAGAGGCTGCCTATCGATGAGAACTCCGTGACGTCTATCGGGACCGGGCATGAAGGAATAGAACAACCTTCCGGCAAGCGGCCCGAACCGGGCTCCGGCCTCGGCCATATAGCGCCAGCTCTCCCAGTACTTTGAAGCGAACAGGCTTCCGCTGCCGTCAGTGTGGTCCGCTTGACCGAAAAACGTCCCGTCTTGGGATCGCTGAAAACGGTAAACCCTGTTAAACCAGTCCAGCTCCGTATCAAAAAAGAAGCGTCCATTGTTATATTTGAGATACGCCCATCCCTCCGTTACGTAGCGCTCGAATGTCGGCGAGGAGACACTGAGCTGGACCGGTGGAGGGACCGCTGGGGGGAACGGTGGTACTATTGGTGGGGAAGTGGTCTGAAACGTCGGTTGCACTTCGGGGCCTTGATGGTAGGTGGAGCGCAGACATCCGACGTCAAATTCGAGATCGCTCGAAGAATAAGTAATAGCCCCTATGATATTGTTCAGTGCATCGACCCCGAAGTCATTTTGGTTCCACAGAATGGTGTTGAAGGGCGTCTTCAGAGGATTCAGGTTGAAAGGCGTCACCGAAGTTGCAGCGAGCGCAGCGCCACTAGGAAACGCGGTAGGCACTTGCCAGCCTATGAATCCAAAACCGACCCGCAAACAACCCGGGGTCAGGTAGTTCCATGCGTATGGGTCCTTATCCGAAGGCCAGTCTTCACCAGGAGGTGGAGTTGTGGTGACTTCTTTTATTGTAGCTTTGATGGATCCTTTCGTTGTGCCAGTATTGACCTCTTTAGTGTCGGTGCAGATGATGTCGGTGGTCGTTTTGGGGGTAGTGGCGGACTGCGGAGATGGTTTCACCTGCCCCTTCTCTTGGTCTTTCCCCTGCTTCTTCTCCTTCTCCTCCTTCTGACGACACTCATCCATCAAAGTAAAAATGCTCTTTTTGGTTTTGGAATCTCCGCCATAAAATTGATAGTCCGGCTCTCCCAGGTCTTTCGCGGTCTTTGTCTGGTGGGCCCGGCTGTAGCGAGGCCAAAGCTCAGGATTGAACCATGACATCACTCGCGGCGGCAATACTCCAGCGCTCACGAGGCAACCCAGAATGTTTGGTACACAGTAAGACTTTTCCAGCATAAGGTACTCTGCCGTACGGTTCCACGAAAACTGCAGACTACAGCCGCGCTGAAAGATATACTTGCCCAGTGCGATATCGGCAATTGGTGTCGAGACCTTTGCGGACCACAATGTCAGTTGCGGTTGCGCGATCGGCACTGCCGCTCCCGGAGCAGCGGAGGTACTGTAAGCATTTATCGTATACCGGGCCTTGAGATCCACCCAGTCGTTTCCATAGTGAGGTGTGATGTTCAGAACAACATTTGAAACACTGGCTCCGGTGCCGCTCACCAGGTCGTTCGCGATATCCGGCTGCGGGGGAGTCGTCCCCGCGGTCCCCGCCGCGCTTCCCGGCACGCTCGTCGTCTGCAGCCGCGGATTGCCTACCCATCCGTTAAGATTTGCAAAGAGGCCCGTTGAACTCCGATCCACATCGTAATCGCCGAAGAACCCGCGAGGACCGAGCTGTCCGTACGATCCATAAAAATAATTATTTTCAGCACCAGACAAGTCAAGAGTCTTTGGTTTGGGGTCCTTCGACACCGTGTTGCTCTTCGATGTCGCGTCGCTTTTCGTGATGTCGTCGCTCTTTGATGGGCCGCCTGCGACACCGAGTGGCTGGCTGCAAGACCAGCCCGGAACCAGCTTCAAGGTAGAGGTCGAGTCATCCGAAGCCTTATTATCAGCGGCATCCTTATTATCAGCGGCTCCGTCGTCTGCAGCGTAGGTTGGCGCTCCGACCATGCAAATCAGGCAGCAAGCAATGGCTAAAAACGATGCGCTGCGACGAAACATGCGTCTCCCAAGACAGAAAGGGCACCTGTCGGCCTTGGCAGTGTCCCTGAAGGCCACCAACCGGTTATCAGCTCAACAACAAAAGCCACTTATGACATTTACCTAATGTATCATATGATTATATTATCATATCTATCCAAATATTGTCTATGAAATTTTATCTCGTACTAAAAATATCGTAATAGTAAGAGGATATTATGATTATTGCCAAAAAAGGATGAGGCTCTAGGAGACAGCATTAGGTGTCTTTTGAACTCATGTATTCCCAATTGGAAGTGTACTTTATGGAAGGCGAGTAATATGAATTCTGAATGAACATCTACCGCGCCGTAGAAGTAGATACCACAATAATAACTACCAGATAGATTCGATTTCTCTCCGGGGCATCACCAAGGAGCGCACTGAGAAAAGTTCCGCTGGAGCAAGCGCGATACCCGAGATGTCGATTGGGACAAAACCGGTAAAACGGTGAGGAACAGACAGGGTTCACTGGCGAGCAGTAGAGAATAAACCCTGTGATAAATTTGTGCAGGGTTTTGACTAGTCAGTGGGCAAAGACGGCTCAACTGCAAGCCTAGGCGAGGAGGAGCGTCGGATTTGCTCGCTTATGTGGCGAATGGCTTCCCGGTCTTATCCTAAATAAGGGGTGCATATTCTGCACCCCTTATCTTTGTTTCTGGGCACCAACCTCTTGACAAATCCCCAGTTTTATGGCCAACTTATAAATGCGCCGATTTGATCCCCAGCTTGCGGGCGTGAACAAATACAGCTAAAGCGGAACGGAAAAGTAAATCTCTCTTTTGTCCCGTCCGGCTTTGCTGCGGCGGGTTTTCTGGTTCTTGGATAGGGGTCTCTTGAGGGTCGGGGGCGCCTCACTCCATAGACGCAAACTGAAACAAGCCTTAACGATGTGAATCAGCTGGGGTTCCGCCGTCGAGTCCCATACCGGAGACGTGATGTAAATCACTGAGACACTTTTTTCTCTTCAGGGAAAACCCGGAGGTTGAATGCGCGTCAGGAATTATGCTGGCTCTTTATCTACACAAGACAGGTCTCAATGCTTTATGTTGAGCCGTGTCCTGCTCTATATGCATCGCCTTTTGACTCGTTACCCGAAACCGGACCATGAGATTCTGGAGACTATCCACTGGTTACTCGGCTCTGAGATTGTCGAAGAAGATGTGCTGCCCCTTGTTTCCATGATGAATGGCGCAGTAATAAGACGACGTTTTGAATCAGATATAGAAGAAGAGATTCATAACCCCCACGATTTTGCCTATGTAATGGATCAGGTTTTACGCAAAAGTCGCAGAAGTGAACAGCTTGCCATTGTCGACCTTCTCAGGGACCTGCTCAACAAGAGGATGAATCAACTTCAATACTCAGGCACGTCCGATATTGAGAAGAATCTGCACACACTTCAGGAGATGTTCGATTTGAATGAGCTGGAAAAAGAGATTTGTCTCTTCCTTTTCGCGCTGTCAATATTTGACGAGGTTCAGAGCCTTTTTCAATACCATCTCCAATGCGACCGTTTTTCCGGCAGGAATTATCTAGCAATTATTCTAGCTTCCAACAACTCGGCAATAGCCGAGGCCCTTTCAGGGAAGCTCTCCAAAATCGGAATAATAGAGCCTGATCGCGGCAGTTCTATTTATATGGATTCCAGTTTTGTCAACCTGCTGCAAAACCCGTCTGGTAGCGACATGAGAACCGAATTCTTCCGTCAGGTGAATCCTGACCCAGTTCCTCTGGATGCCCATACGGTGGCCCCGCAGGTTATCGAGCATATCCTTCATTTGTTTAAGGCAAGGCCGTTGAGTTCCACGCACGTCATACTCTACGGCCCGCCTGGCACAGGCAAGACAAGCCTTGCCTATGGCATCGGCAAAGAACTTGGACTCCCGATTTATGTCGTGGAACATGGTGGGAAAGAAAAGACTTGGAAACGGCAGGCGGCATTTACTGCGTGTGTAAATATGGCAAGTCAGGGTGAAGGCGCACTCGTTATTGCAGATGACTCAGACAATGTGCTTGGTACACGTCACTCCTGGCCCTTCTTTGGTCAGCCTTCCGACAAACGATGGCTTCATGACATTCTTGAGACCCCAGGTGTTCGGATGATTTGGACAGTTAATTCCATTGCTGAAATCGAGCCATCCGTCGCACGTCGCTTCTCTTATAGTTTGAGTTTCAAACCTTTCAACCGACTGCAACGTAAGCGCACATGGCAGATCATCCTCACGGATTATCGTTTGGATTCTTTTTTCAACAACACTGAGATGGAGAATTTAGCCGGCAAGTTTGAAGTAAGTGCCGGCGTTATAGACCAGGCTGTTAAGAAGGCAACGGAGATAGGATCGAACTCCAAGGAGGAGATCCATAAGGCCATTATTCTTTCGTTGGAAGCACACCAGAGCCTGATCAATGGCGGACGCAAACCCATCGGCATCGGTAAAATAGACTCTCACGATTTTAGTCTTGATGGTCTGAACGTTTCCGGAGCCGTTCTTCCCAGTCTGATGAAGGAACTTGAAGCCTTCAACCATTATCTCAAGCATGCTGGCAGCGATAAGCCGATCAGCCAGTCTCTACTGTTCCACGGCGTTTCAGGTTCCGGGAAAAGTTTCCTTGCTCGATATATTGCGCATCGCCTCGACCGAGAAATCATTGTCAAGCGAGGCAGTGATTTGCTGAGCGCCTGGGTGGGCGCGACGGAGCATAATATCCGCGAAGCTTTCGAGGAGGCCGAAGCAAAAGAGGCAGTATTAGTTTTTGATGAAGCTGATTTTCTCCTCGGGAACCGTGAGAGAGCGGCACATTCGTGGGAAATCAGCCAGGTCAATGAGTTCCTGACCGCTATGGAATACTTCCGCGGAATCCAGATTTACACCACCAATTTGGTCACCCACATTGATCCCGCTACGCTGCGCAGGTTCAACTTTAAGCTGCAGTTCGGTTATCTTGAGGACGAGGGGATTCTGATCTTCTACAAAAAGATTCTTCAGCCCCTAGTTGGGTCTCATTTGGAAAAGAAGCTGGAAGCAGAATTGAAGGGTATTCAGGGTCTCACTGTGGGCGATTTCAGGGTAGTCAAGGACCAGTTTCAGTTCAAGGTGAAGCACGAAATCTCACACGGGGCTTTGATCGAGGCCCTTAAGGAAGAAGAGAGGGTGAAAGATATTCATTCAGGCAAGAAAGTTATTGGATTTTCACAAGACACCCACTGCATAACACAGAAATCACAGGGGGATGTGGTGAACAAACACCTTCGCAACTACTTCAGACGACAGAGGGAAATCAAAGGAATTCGTCTCGGACCGCTCGCCGAAATGGTAGGTTTCAGGAACCATAACAAAGGGGCCAGACTGATTCTCAATTTTGAGAGAGAGGGCATTATAACTGAGGATCTGCTCCAAAAGCTAATCGAAGCCCTTGAAATTGACCATGAAGGCATGACTGAAGCCATAGAGAAGGACCGGGCCGAATGGGAGGCATGGGTCAATGAGCCGGTGCCTATGCAGATGATCCTTACACCGATACCAGCAGTTAATCTTCTTCATCGGATGCCGCCGGAAATCGAGACTCCAGAAGAAGCCGAGAAATACGCACGGGACTATGCCAAAGAAAAAGGATTCCGAGTGTGTCTTGTGCTCTCAAGACGGGAATCGGTTTGGATAAACGGAGACGGTGAAATAAAGTGCCGCACGTTTGCTAAGCCCGGCGTGCCGAACATCCCCTATACTACATTGGGTGGTCGTAGGAAGTTTCTTTTCGGAACCAACGAACAGGGATTTGATCCTATTGTCCTCCGAGAGTCATAGCCATTTTCATTCCTCCGACAGGCCACCAATGCAGCGGAACTTTGGTCCGCTGCTTCAACCTCATCTGTGGCTGCTTATTCTTCCGACTTGGTCTCACCAATCAGTTCATCGCCATCGCATCCCTCCCTGCCCAAAACTCTATTTTATAACCTACTAAATTAACTCAGTTAACCCTCCTTCTCAGATATCTGAAGGGCTCCGTGTCTTTCGGTATCGACCCGTAAAGAAAGGAGCCCTGTGAGATTATGTCATCAATTTCCCTTTTAAGATATCCAGGCGGAAAGAGTCGTGCAGTAAAGAAGTTCATCAAATACATTCCCAAGGATGTTACTAGCATCTGCAGTCCTTTTTTTGGCGGTGGGTCATTAGAGCTGTATTGTCTTATGACATGCGGCATCAAAGTCTTCGGATATGACCTTTTCGAACCGCTAACCAATTTTTGGAATTGTCTTCTCGAAGACCCTGAGCGTCTTGCAGCCATTGTTTCCAATTATTTACCGGTCGTCACCAGGGAGCAGTTCTATCGGTTGCAGAAGACTTTTGACCAAATCGAAGACCGGTGGGAGCGCTCAGCGGCCACCTATGTTATCAATCGAACCTCGTTTTCCGGCTGCACCCAATCGGGAGGTTTCTCGCCGCTTGATAGGAAAGGTCGGAATGGTCGCTTCAATGAGAGGAACGTTGAATTTCTGAGGAATTTTCACGTTCCTGACGGTATGCTCAGCGTTGAACATGTTTCCTTTGAGGAATCCATTTTACGGCATCCTGACGCATTCGTCTTTCTTGATCCTCCGTACATGGTGGAGAGCAAGTTATACGGAAACCGAGGTGATCTGCACGAGATTAACCACGAGCTGCTGGCCGACATTCTTCGGTCACGCGGTAATTGGATGCTCTCATATAACGAATGCATTGAAGTGAGGCACGCTTATCGCGGCTATCATTTTGTGGATACTGAGGATGGCCTGTCATGGAACTATGGAATGTCGAAATCAAAGAAATCCAAAGAGGTTTTGATATTGAGCGATGACGTCGTGGAGCGGCTAGGCTTGAGTACATCCAGACGAGTGCGCGTTGGTAGCAGGGTACAGGAGGGTGTTCCGCTGATATGACATCGCCCAGAAGGGTCTGCCTGCCATGATTGCGGGGCTAACGAGTGAATCGACTAAAAAAGTTCATGTGTCCCTGATGGAAAATAACCGGATTCTGCTTGTCCTATAATCTATAATGATTGGGATTTCCGGAGACGAGATCGTGCCGAGTCTTGTTGCAATGATTCGTGGCGATGTTATAGTCCAAGACTAAATCAAGCGTTAGGGGCATAAAATGATTCCTGAGGCTCTATTTCCTTCTTTTCGACAAACGTTGCTGCGAGGGGGTTACAATCTCCTTCTCGGATCCGGAATTTGCCTCGACAGCTTCAACGGCAAAGGTCTAAACCTACGCAGCGCCGATCAGCTGCGCCGAGATCTTTGCACGCTCACGGGTGCCCGAGAATCTACATCACTCTCGCGGGTTTACCCTCTACTTAATGATGCTCAGCGCCAGTCGGAACTCGTTGAGGGATTCTCCCAGTGCACCCCAGGTCCTTCTATAAAGGATCTTTCTAGGTTTCTGTGGCGTCGCGTTTTCACTTTCAACATTGATGACGTACTCGAAAATCTGTATTCTTCTGAGGAGACTGCCAAACAAAGTCTGATACCACTGAATTTCGATTCCCCGTTCGAGCCTACTCCAGAACGAAACGAACTCTATGCAATTCACCTGCATGGCTGGGTTCGGCATCCCGAATCAGGATTCGTTTTTTCCGCAACGGAGTATGTCCGTGTAATGCAGAATCTTAACCCGTGGATGCACCTCCTTGGTGAAATCCTCGCAACAGAGCCGTTTATCATTGCTGGAACCTCACTTACTGAGGTTGATCTAGAGTACTACCTCAGCCGTAGAAGCCCGGCTACACCTCGCCGCGACCGAGGACCGTCTCTGCTTATCGAGCCGGACCCTGATGTTGTCACTAAATCTGACTGTGAACGTCATCAATTGCTCTTAATTCAAGCCACTTTCGGCCAATTTCTCGACTGGCTTATCCAAACGTTCCCATCACCGCCAAGCGTCGCAGACCTTCTTGTACCAGATATCTCGACCCTTTTCTCTGAGGGCCTCACGAACCTTCAGTTGGTGCGTTTCTTCTCAGATTTCGAACTCGTAACAGCGGGTGACGAAGATCTGTCTCCCAGACCGAGCCCCTTTCTTTATGGCCGAGAGCCAGATTGGAACGATCTCCACCAGCACGTCGATATTGAACGGCGAGACAATACATCTCTTCTCACTCTGGTTGAAAAACAATTTGCGGTGCAGGAAGAACCACCTGCAAATTTGATTGTGGCTCTTGACGACGCGGGTACTGGCAAAACAACGACTATCAAGAGGGTGGCCCACTCTGTAGCAAGTGCTGGCAAGCCAGTGCTGACAGTCCGCACACTTTCACGAATTGATACAACGAATGCCGCCAAATGTCTGGCCCACGCCAAAAATCCCTTGCTGCTTGTCGTTGACGGATTGGCTGACCATGCGGAGCAGCTTGCGGGGCTGCTCACCTTCACACAAGCGTCCACTCCCATTGTTGTGCTTGCTTGTGAACGTATGTATCGAAAGGAATATCTCGATATCGTGTTTGGGGCAGGTCAGTACCAATATTTTGAGATGTCGCCGCTGATTCGACCGGAACTTATACAGCTCGTAGAGCGATATAGGCAGTATGGGCTAATTGGAGATCCCAGGGCTCTAAGAAATCCCAATGATTTCGCTATGAAACTCCGGAGCGATCCGGTCGCAGTTGCTGTATGTCGAATTCTGAACGACTTCAGGCCGCTTGAAGCGATTGTGGATTCCCTATGGCAAGCTGCAGCCCCAGAGGATCGTTTCGCCTATCTCTCTGTCGCTCTGGCTCAGCACTGTTACCCTTCTGGCGTTCGGTACAGTATTCTCCAGACGATACAAGGCCCACACACCCCGATAGCCCCACTTTTTGAAAGAAGTGCTCCCCTGAGAATTGCACAACGGCCCGGAGAGGATGACTTTGTCGTGGCCATAAATGGAGTCGTGGCTGAACGAGTTCTTCAGAGAGTAAGCCGCAGGGAGCCGCTCGTGCTCCAGAAAGCCTTCTCGGGTCTCGCGTTCGCTCTGGCACCTCACGTCAATCGCACAGCAATAAAACTCCGCTCTCCCGAGGCTCGACTCGCACGCCGTCTGTTTGACGCAGATAAAATTGTACGACCCATGCTCGGAACGGCCGCAGAACCTTTCTACCTTGAGATCCAAGAAAAGTGGGAATGGAACTCCCGATATTGGGAGCAGCGTGCGCTACTGATTGCGGACGCAGATTTAGAAACTGCTCTCCGTTATGCGCGCCACGCTGTCTCGATCGAGGAGCATCCATTCCCCCTGACCACGCTCGGCAAACTGCTATTGAGGGAGATGGAGATCACGGCTCAGGATCGTGATAGACTTTTCGACCAGGCGTACGAACGGCTGGTTAAAGCGATTGAGCTTGAGACTTGGCATTCCCGCATCACCGTGCATCCCTTTGTAACGCTTTTCAACGGAGCGGCGCTCTATATGGAGCTTGGGGGGACACTCAAGTCCCACCAACGAACAAAGCTGACTAACTATAGCGCTGAGGCTGGATACCGTTTCCGCCGGGATCCCAACGTGGCTGCAGTCGTACATCGTTTTGAAGAAGCTCTAAATGGATGACTTCTCATCTAACGTCCCAACGGGGGACATGCCCGTTGGGTGCTGTCCAGAGAAGCGGAGCTTGCTAATGAGCTTGGTAATTACGGGTAAGTCTTCAGAGATTTGCATGACACACACATGGAGGCAAGCCTCTCTATTGCTAATTCTGTCATTTCTACTGGCTCAAAAGGTTCATCTTAACCCCCGGTGTCCCGGCGAGCATCGCCCCAGCCCATTCACCTAACAAGATTCGCGTCTATTCATCCAACTTATGCACGGTGGCCGACCATTTCTCTTGTGGACGGACATATCGCCTCAGGCGAATCCACCCCCGAACGATGATTGCTCGGAGGATTTTTTCTCTGGCTGTTCCTTCCACTCCCAATGGTTCACTGTATTGAGAATACTCGGATTCGATTTCTTGGCTGGTGAGGCCGAATCTGCGGGGATTGAGGATCACCGTATTGATATGGCTCTGCTCCAAGAACAAGGTTTCTCCTTGCGGACTGACAAACAGGCCGAGGGTGCCTTTGATGATAGGGACCTTGAATTTGTTGGATTGTCTTATGAACGGCATTTTTAGGTGCGCCTATGTTTACGATAATAGGAGTTTCCTTAAACTTACGCCGTCCTGGAAACGAAATCAGCGATCTTCGATTGAACCCCGCCATCGAGCTGGTCAACGTAGATCGCGACAGTCTCCAATTTCTTATGGCGGCTGAACCTTTGCACGTCAGTCAGGGGAAATTGAGCAACGCAGGCTGAGATTGAAGAATGCCTGATGCCGTGAGGTCTCGTTTTGATGCCCAAATCCTGGCCCAGTTTCCGCACTATCTGATACACCGCAGTGCCTGTGAGACGTTCCCCTTTGCCTGCTCGGTCGAAGTTCGTGAAGAGAGGGCCTGCATCGCTACCTCTTACCTCAAGCCAAGAGCGCAACGCATCTATGGTCGGTTGAGGGAGCGTCAGCATTTCCCTCTCTGTTCTACCCTTGCCTAGAATCCTCACGATACCGGGCTCAATATCAACGTCTTCAAAATCCAAGGAGACGACTTCCCCTCGTCGGAGAGCTAAGTCATAGAGCAGCCGCAGAATTGCAAAATCCCGGACACCTTTCGCGTCTCGCCTACCGTGGACAAGTCCCAACATCCTCCGTACGTTTCCCGTGCCGGGTCCGGTGGTATCACGATACGAGCGACCCTTCGGACCTTTAATTTTCAACTCCCAGCTTACAATGCCGAGTGTTGCGGCCTGTTCCACCATAGACCTGAGAGCGGAGAGTCGTCTGTTTATGGTTGCGGGGGATAATTTACGCTTCTCTAGGTGCTCCCGATATTCGGCGGCCAACGCGTTGGCCCCACCTCTACCCACGGACAGAAACCTTCGGGCCGCGTAATCGAGATCGCCACCCTCAACCCCCAGGAATCGAGCAAAGTCAGAAAGGTCTTTGCGGTATGCTGCGATGGTGCGCTCGGATTTATTGGAAAGGAAGATTTTGACAAGGCGTTCAGGGTCAATGCGGCTATTGAACGGAGAAATCTGAGGGGGCGGCGAGATCTCTGTAAGCTCGGCAGGGCCTTGGGCCATAGTGTCTGCTCCAAACCTTTAGGATCGAAAACAGATGATGAAGAATTCTTCTTTTGAAATTACTCTTGTTCCGCAGAGCCTTCGGAAAGTTCAAAAGACAGCTTCGGTGGTGCGATCTTTCCAATACCAAAGTAATTCCAAATCACAACATCCAACATCCGAGACACGGTGAACCCGCGCTCTTTTCTCTCACTTTCAAAAAGTTCCAAAAGTGACGAGTCGACAGTCCCAGCAAGTTTCCCCCTTTGTACCGTGTGCCGTCTAGTGCCCGGAACAGTGTCGGGCATCGGGGGAGCGGGAAGGTATCCCTCACTTGTGCTAATTGGAACTTTCTGAATCTGAGAAAACTTCAATTCAAATACTCTCTGGGCAGCTTCCATGCTAACTCGCTCGATCACCGGTCTCACATATTCCTCGATATAATCTTCAATGTACGCCAGCAATTCCGGCGGAAGTTGTTTCTGGGCCTTTTGGGACATAGTAATTTCTGCTCCTTGTTTCTTGCTATCTGATGTCGGTGAACTTTCTGACTCTTTGAGCCAAACGTGGTATCTCTTTCGGATCGCGTTTTTAGTGAGAGACACGCCCTCGGCCTTGGGAAATCGCTCCTTAACGCGCTCAGCGATGTCTGCCCATGTCATCTCAGGTATCTGCTGCTTCAGGTCAGATACGTATCGGATCAATTCTTCCTTTTTGGCCTCAGACATTTCGGTTTCCTTTTGAAAGACGGAGTGGTCATTGAAGTTTTGGAACTTTCTGATAATTCAAAATAACAGAGGAATTAAGTCAGTGTCAAGAACTTTCAGAAGGTTCAAATAATATGGGTAGAGAGCGACGCGAGATTTTCGCAAAGGGGTCCGAACCGGACATGAAAGAATGCTTGTGGTCAAAAACAGTTGACCCGATAAGTGGCCTAGCGATACTGTCGGAACCGCGGACTCTTCAATCCTGACGATCCAGAAGTCACTGAGCCTCTAGGACGTGGAGACGGCAATCAAGACCGGAAGCCAACTTATCGCAGAGGTGACATGGTTGCTTGATTCAGCGGAAATCGATGTAACAGGCATAGGCATCGCAGGACGTCCTATCAGGGACCCAAACGTGGCGGTTTGACGTTGACCTGAACTGAACCGGCTGAGAGTTTGTGGCATCATGATTTGGACTCGCGGCGGTTAGATCGCTTCGCAGAGCCGACCAAACCTATCGAACTGATGGCAAGGTCTGTGATTCACGGTATGAGGGGGTGAAAAGATGACAGACACATACATTGGAGATGCTCCGATAAGGGATTCTAAAGGGGATCTCTTCAGACGATGGCCCTTCGCTCAAAGGGTAGCTCAAACTATTGCTGGTCGCCGAGATCCGGGTAGCCTCGTCATAGGCATACATGGGGCTTGGGGAGAAGGTAAGACCACAGTCTTATATTTTATAGAAGAAGAGCTGAGAAAGAACCCCAACGTAGTATGCCTTCGCTTTAATCCTTGGCGATTCCCAGAAGAGGCAAGGCTTCTCAGCAATTTTTTCAGAGATCTCATAAAGGCTTTGGGCAAGTCGCTATCTACCAAGAAAGAGAAGCTTGGAGACCTGTTCAGTAAATACGGCGCAGCCCCCGCAGCAATTCTGGGCCGAGGAGAAGTTGCGAAAGCATTGGGACATCTTCTTGCCTCAGTTGAGTTGGAGGATTTGCGCAACCGCGTGGAAGCTATTTTGAAAGAGGAAGGAAAACGCGTGGTTGTTCTAATGGACGACATCGACAGGCTCGACAAGGTTGAAATCCAAGCAGTTTTTCGGCTCATAAAACTGACTGTTGACTTTGACTATACAGCGTATGTGCTTGCATTTGACAACGAGATGGTCGCTGCCGCGTTGCAGGAAAGATACGGTGAGAAGGATACAAATGCCGGAAGAAACTTTCTTGAGAAAATTGTACAGGTGCCACTGAGGCTGCCATCTGTTTCCACGTTAGCTCTTCGACGCTTGTGCTTTCAGAGTGTAGATCAAGCCTTAAACGAAGCAGGAATCCAGCTAAGCGAGGACGATGTTGACTCTCTTGTGAGACAATTTGTCAATGGCCTTGAGATCAGGCTGAAGACACCGCGGATGGCTAAACGCTACGGGAATATACTTGCGTTCGCTCTCCCGATAATGAAGGGCGAAGTAAACACTGTGGATTTCATGCTTGTTGAAGGCATCCGAATATTTTATCCCGAACTCTATGACGTGCTCAAGGACCATCCTGAACCATTCACAGGCGAGAAGTTTGCCGGTCAGGGGGCATCAGAGCAGCAAAAAAAAGTGATTATTGACGTAATGGAGACCGGCCTGGTCGGCCTTAAGGCAGAAGAACGCGAAGCGGCCACGGGCTTGCTCATGGGTTTGTTCCCCAGGTTGCATGGTGTGTTCGGCAACCAGGTTTATGGCGGAGAATGGGATGTCCAATGGGGAAAAGAACAACGAATCGCATCTCGGTATTACTTCTCAAGGTATTTTTCCTATTCAATCCCGGAGGGAGACTTTTCCGATAGGGATTTGGAGTCGTTCATTGCCAATCTTCCAGAAGTTAGCTCCGATAAGATTTCGGATGGCCTGATGCAACTCATCAGTCCACAAACCGCGGATACGGTGACGGGTAAACTACGTTCAAGAGTCGGGAGAATTCCAAGTGGAGACTCCGAGAAGCTCGCGTCAGCTATCGCTAGAAACGGATCCTTGTTTCCGGTCAGCCGGTCGCTTTTCTCATATCAAGGGGCGTTTTCTCAAGCCGCTATGCTCGCCAGCGATTTGGTTGAGAATATCCCCGACACCACCAGCCGGTTGCACTTCGCAAGGAACCTTTTGTACGAGGCTGAACCAATAACGTTTGCAGTGGAAATCCACCGATGGATCAGGGCTGGGCGAAAGGACCAATCCAAAGCTTTTTCCGCCGAGCAGCAGGCAGAGCTTGACAGAGTCCTAGCAGCAAGAATTAAGGAAATAGCCACACAAGACAGTTCATTTATCACTCAGTTTTCAGATGACATCCCGATTCTTATGGAAATTTGGGCGTCATGGGGATCACCAGCGGAAACTGACGAATACACAAGGAAAATTATAGACGCGAACACCGCGCTGGCTGTTTCTTTCTTGAAATGCTATGTGCCTACCCGATGGGGAATGCAAAATGGCCTCTCCTCCAAAGGAGATTTCGAGAGAAGACACTATGACGCCGTTGCGCAAGTCGTCAGCCCGGATTTCATATTTCAGGCTTTATACTCGATTTACGGTGCTTCGCTAATGGTTCAAGACTTTCCATATAGCGACGGCACTCTCTCAGAAGAAAGGGTTGCCCAGCAATTCGCTTGGATACATAATTACGTGCAGCAAAAGGCGAAAGAACAGCAAGCAACGGAAGAAGGCACCAACAAGGAGTCACAATAGGTCCACCGAAACCGGTCAAGCCGCGGGTCTGTCTTCGGATTGTCGTCACTGTTAGACATTCCTTTCTCAAAAAAATTGTTCCGATTTGATTCTGTAGGGCAGGTTACTGTAAGATACGGTGATACCTGAGGCAATTCCAGTGAAGGTGATAGATGGACACTCGTTTCAACAAACCAAGGGTGTTTCTCTCCCACTCGAAAGCCGATGAAAAATTTATCAGACGACTTTATGCGGATTTGAAGAAATGCCAGATTGAGCCCTGGCTCGACAGCGAGGATATTCGTCATGGCAAACCTTGGCTTGATGCGATTTTCGAGGAAGGAATTCCCACTTGCGATTGCGTCATAGTGTACTTCTCTGAAACATCATTGGATTCCGCAATGGTCAAGAAAGAGATTGACGTAGGGATCCTGGCGCAACTCAAGGAAAGCCATGTGGCTTTTCTCCCATATGTCAGCAGCGCAGAAATACGTCAGAAGCTGAGGCCGGACATCCAGGCTCTTCAAGCGCCAGTCTGGAATGGTAAGAATTATTCCTCTCTGCTTCCGCGGGTAGTGGCAGAAATCTGGCGTAGTTTCTTGGAAAGAACCGTATCAGATGCTGTAAGAGCTGAGAAACTCCGTCGTGTTGAATCTGAACTACAGCTAGAAAAAATGAAACATTCTGCTCAAGGCGGTATATTTACCGAGTCTGAAAACAGAGATTTTGAATACATCCAGAAACAGTTGGATCGCTTTGAACTTGTCACTTTCGACGAGCAGAAGCGTGAAGAAAAGGAATGGCAGGTAATTGAGAGGCACACATTTTACGTGAATATTGGGAGTATCATCCCGTTTATTTCAGATTCAGTTAACTCAGAATACAAAGATTATGTCCTCCGCGACTTGTTAAATGAACTGTTAAGAATTCATATCAAGAGAGGGCGGAAGGATGATCAGAAGAGTGTCAGATTCGATCTTGTCTCTAGCCTAGGTATGGTAGATGATTTATTGATGTATGGTTTTGTATCAAGAGAACGCGTCCATTCCGATGAAAAGACTAAATTATTTAGTAATGTTAGTTTCGGGCCGGAATACAGATTTGTCTATACCGGAAGAATTGATCGGTTCAAGTACTGGCTAGCCGTCAATGGCAAATTCCCCAAAGGAATTATCTCCAAAAAAGAAATGCAAAAATCAAAGGTGCTGGTAAGTCGTTTCGGCTGAGGTGTAGTGTAAGCCGAAATTGATAAAGCTTCTTGACACACGATTGGCCGCAGACGTATTGGCGCGGACTTATGCTCAACTGTGACGGTGCTAATCGGAATCAGCATATTCGCTAAGCCGAAGAAGGGTCTGAGAACAAGGTGCAACTTTGACTTTGTTCATGACCTTCGAGCATACGATCAATTCCTGATGAGTGGGTAAAAGGTGATGGGTAATCAGAGTATCGATGCAGCTGCACTTGCCGGAGCTACCCTTGCGGCAGTTTTAGCGGCATTTGCGCCAAGAGGACCGTTTGTTTGGATGAGTGGCATTGTGTGATTCACACTGCTCGTACTGGTTATAGCCTATGAAAAAGATCGTCAACGAACCCGGTTGCAGAGCCTGGCGATAGCCGCTATATGTAGGCTCGCATCACTCCCCTCATTATTGGCCTCGTGATGGAGTTCTATATAAGCGGCGGTACGCTTAGCGGCGTGAAGTCCCCCATCGACGATCAATTCGATACTCAGGTGAATCCACATCTTCTTGCCTTGTTCTGGCCCTTTCTCTTCTGAGTTTTTTCGGGATAGATCGCTATATTTTTCAGAGGCATACGGAGAGAAGTTAGGCACATGTCAGATTCAGCTGAATCGCAAAAACCGAGATATAAGCCAAAAAATATAGGTCCGAAGCAAGGCACGAACAAAAGCCCCGGGCCCAAAAGGAAGTCCAATGAAAGCGACGAGATAAGGAGAATCCATCCGAGAAATGCCCCGGCTTATTCACGACCAGCACAAATGGACAGAACATGAGGAACCGTTTGTCCTGAAGAAAAACAGTATCCTTAAGCGAATTCGATCCGATCCCAGACTTCAACTCGCTGTTTGCCTGTCCTCACATTCCTCAATACACTGCTTTCGCAGTCGTATAAGTGCCGGACGGTCAAGTATAAATTGGAATCCTCTGGAACAACCCCAACCCTTCTGACATAAACCCCTGATAGAATAAGGTCCGCAGCTTCTTCACCGGTCATGTTGAAAGTATGTGGCCCGATGCGCTTCATCATGAGACTCCATTCTGATCAAGTAATCTGACCATGTTCCACGGAAGGACGTATTGAACTCCGTTTGGATCCTCTGGGTCGCCGATTCTAATGCTCTCATACTCGTACCAGACTTTTACGACCTCAAAAACCCTGTCATCACCGGGGATCATAACCAAACTGCCTTTAATTATGCCTCTTCCTACCTCTCTCGCTGCAACGCTGTACTCAAAAGGAACGCACAGCTCCGTCATTTGCTCATCCATTGCCCGAAGGACGTTTTTGCCGGTCAGGATATATTGCGGCTCGTCGGCCTTGCTGTGGATCCTGAAAGCCTCAAGAACTCCAGAGGCTCCATTCCCCTTTTTATTTTCAGCGGACGATTTCACACAGGACTGCTTGCGTCCACGGACAAGCCGGATGAAATCCCTAGCAGCGCCGCCGGTATCAATTAAGCTCTTAACAATTCTTGCTTTCATGCCTGTTTCCTCCAAAAAGAAATCTGTAAGAAAAACATGTAGGAGTTCACCAAACGTAAAATCCATCAGACATCAATCCTTCACCAGAATAGAACCGAACCAGAGCCTGATATTCTTCCGAAGGGCTGTTGAAGTTGAAATAAACGAGACTGTGGATCTTTGTTAGAGCGTCACGCAGTATGGACAGGCCGGTTTCCACAATCTGCCTGTTGGTGCTACGCTCATCCAAACACAATAAATTAAAACTTCTCTGGCACGAAGGTACAAATTCCAGGCTCACCCCGGCCAGATTCAGCCAACTCATAACATCGGAAAAGTGATCGACGCCGTTCTGCAACAGTGATTCTCCTCTTTGAATGGTGGCTTCCAACACCTCCTCAGCTTCTTGGACGTAGATGATATCTGGGTTCAATCTAGACATGGCAGTCCTCCTCTTAATTAGGCAAGGGCTGGACTTGGCCCTCTGCTCTGCGCCCGAATATCGCATCTCTAATAATTTCCAGCCATTCTTCGACCTTTTCCCTTGGCTCCACGTCCGCAAGAAGACAGCTCTGCTCGAAGTTTTTGAGGAGCGCAGGATCAATATGTAGTCCCATCCACGTAAATGCCTGCCATATAGAAATGAATTCAAAGGATTTCGAATTGAGCATTTCTTTTCCTTCACGGTAAGCGGCCATCAATATTCGCTTCAAAATTTTTGGTTCCAGAGATGACATTTCATCGGTTGATGCTTCAAAATCGACGTCGTCATCTTGAATCGTTTCCAAAGCTGACCGGAAAATTTGTGCCGATGCTGCAAGGTGCTCTTCGAGTGACTGAGAAGACGAAGAGACGATCTTCTTAAATTCGCGGCTGAGCTCCTCGTTGCTACTCAATACAGCAAAGGCCAGACCTAGTAGGGGAGCGGAAAACACATAACGTTTACCCAATTCGCATTTGTTAATGAGGAATCGTAAGACTAGTGCGGGCTCAACTGAAGGTCCATCTTGATCGAATTTCATTTTGATTTCTCCTATTAATTTGGGGAATGCCCGAATTAATCAATTAAGGGCTTAGCAATTGTGTGGTTATTCCAGCCCTAGCAAGATTTCTGGCGCTGGTATCTCGAAAGCAGGGTAGCAATCAATCTTGAGGTTCGGCAGAGCAAAACTGGGACGGTTGACATGTTCCAGTGCTAGGCTCAGCAGATTGAGTGCAGATCGAAGATTGTCCTTTGTGAACCAACTGACAGAAAACTCCCAGAAATATCTCTTAAGCGGATCAGGTGAGAGAGCGTGGATACATCTCTGCTGCCAAGCGCAGAAGTCCTCTTCGCTGGTATCGCCGATCTCCAACATCCTCTTACATTCTTCGTAGCAGTCTTTTACGGATGCTCCGACCGCTTCGTTGCGCTCCCGTAACCATCTTTCGTAAATGTCTTCCATTGGTTTGTTCTCCTTATCAATTTGTCAAAATGCGCGGTTCATCTCACCCCCACTTATTTATTGTGGTTTATAATGCCTTAGCGGGACGCATTGCCTTTCTTGGCCCGCAATTCCTCCGCAGCGCGGGCGCACTTTTCTTTTACTAACAACTCTTTTTCTTTTTGATCGATAGGGCAAGGCTCGCACTCAACTTCCCAAAAAGAAGCTTCACGTTCCTTTTCCCTTTCCAAATATGCCTGTCCTTCCACCTCGTCATCAGGTTCAAAAGCAGCTAATTCTGACATGTATCCCATAGTAAAATACCTCTGTAGTGTGAATTGCCGGTAAATACCGGCTATTTGATGATCTAAAATCCTACTCCTGTCACGTCACAGTAGTTGCAATCCGTGCCAATGGTCGCTTTCACCGCATACCCCTCTTCATCGAGTGAAGTTGAGTGAAGTTTTAGTGAAGTTTTTTGACCCCCTACTTCACCAGGGATGTGGTGATATCACTAGAGAAAAAGGGCAGAGTGAAGTAAGTGAAGTAAATTTCCAAAACTTTTTATATTTCACTTTTTCTCTTCTTCCTCTTCCCTTTCCCAATTTCGAAAGAAAAAAAAAGTTTTTCTACTTCACTACCTTCACTTACTTCACTCCTCAATCATATCAACAATTTAATGAGTGAAGTTTAGTGAAGTAGAGTGAAGTTCCGCGGGTGCTTCATCACTATGGCCTATCAATCTGAAGCCCAACAAAGCCATATTTGCCTCTTTCATCCCCACTGGTAAGCCTGTCGCATTTGATCTTGAACTTCCGTTCCACCTCACGCCTAAGGTTAGGACGGGCCATCGGATGATGACCATTGACAAGGCACCAGTCCTTGTAGCGGGCATAGAGACTCGCTAGACTTACCATCGCGTACGGGGCCTTATCACTAATACATTCTTCCAAGAAAGTTATGACCGGATTGGTCTGTTTCTCGTATTCATCGAGCAGTTCGTTGGAACTGACTGGAATAGTGAAGTGGCGGTTCTTGCGGAGGCGTCGCAGGCCGAGCAATGCACCATAAAAAATCTCATCAAGCTCTTCGGATACAATTTTCTTGGCTAACTCTTCATCACGTTCCTCAAGAGGGATCTCCACGTCGAAGGCAATGGGAATCCACCTTCGGAAGTAGCCATACGATTTGTCTTTAGTCCTCGGCAGGGAATTAGCCGCCACAATCAATTTTGCGTATGGCTTGATAGAAACTGGATCACAATATTTCCGTTCAATCGTCATATCTTCGCCGGAGATGAGGCTTTTGATCGCCACATCGTCCACGTACTCTGACGATTCCCCCTCTGCTGTTATGTTCAGCAACTTGTTTTGGAGCAGGGCAGGTCGGTACGAGTGTCCAAGGTCAGCGAGCCTTAGTTCGCTCACATAACCGCGGAGCAAGGCCCGAACGATATCTAACAGGACTGTTTTGCCATTATGCCCTGGGCCAAGCATGAGAAACGCCTTTTCGTACCTGCAATCTGTTGTGAGGAAGTAGCCGAGCATTTCCCAGACCAAAGCTTGCTGGTCTCGGTCGGGAAGAACTCGATTGAGATACGCTTGGAATTGGGGACACTTGAGTTTCTTGGTATTGCCTTTGGACGGTGGATGCGGACAGGAAACTGGAATCTGGATAGTAAATATACGCTTGGGATCATGGGCAGCTAACTCTCCTGTTTCGGTGTTTAAGATGCCGCTCCGAAGGTTAAGGCAACCCAGCGGATTCACAGCGTCAGGATTGATATACGTTTCAATACCAAGAAGCTTCACCGTACTCTCGATCTGGGCCACGGATGCTGTCCGATTCGACCAGTTCCAGATGAGTCCTTTAATTTCAGTATCGTTCCACGGTTTGTACACGCCATCCTGGTATTTGTAGTATTCCCCATAGAGGCTGATGACATGGTTTCTCAATAGAATTTCAGACACATACACGGAGGGCTCGAATCGCTTGCCCGACAAAGAGTGCTTTCTGCGGTATTTCATCGCACTCTTGACAATGGATTCGACCTCGTCGTCCTCCAGAGGAGGGACGCAGCGCATAGCATTTTCCGTTATCAGACAAGCATAAACCTCATCTTCATTGAGCCCTTGTTTCACTTTTTGGCAGGCATAGGTGAAGCAATGAGCGTTCCTGTCTCCCTCCGTAATCTGCCCCTCGGTGAAGTCGTTCTCCTGCGCGAGATGAGGTTCGGCGGCCTGGGGTGGTTTTATATCAAAAGCTTTTATTACATCGGTGTAATCAAATGAAGGGTGGTCGTTTGCCTCGATAATTGAACAAAGTTGTGGGTGGCCCTTCATATGGTAGAACCCGGGCAACCTCATCACTCTACATAAGTCTTCAGTGATTTTCTTATCTCCACCAGACTGTTCAGCGAGAGTATTTTGAATCAGAGAGTACCCGGCCTTGATTTTCAGACGATTTGCGTCATTAACCGCAATAGGGTTGATTCTCCAGAAGACTTGGTAGTGCTCGCGACCAGAGTCATCGGTGCTCGTTTTCGTGATCAGGTGGGGTTTCAGGAATGCTTGGCGAGCAGGCTCAATATCACTCCCATCGAGATCAACGAATACGCATCTCACCGCAGTTACATTTTCTTCACTACGGCCGTTAAGGTCGCCCTCGTTCACCATCATGTAAATGCCTGCGCCACGGAAATTTATGGATGAAAGGAAGTCGAAATTCTCGGCAAGTGTCCCGTGACAATGACCAGATTTTACGCGGCCTTGTTTTTTGTCGTCAAAATACTGAAAACTAACCTTTGCGTCCCGGCTACCAGCGATAGATGAAATAAAAAGTTCCGCATCATTGATTTCGCATTTACTTTCTGAATATTGTTTTTCCTGTAGCATTTGAATTCTCCTTGCAATTGCTGTTCTCCTTTCCGCCGCCGTCCTGTGATGCCATCCTGGGCGGCTTTTCAATACTTGGGCTTTTATTCATTCGTTTCTTTGCTCTCATCCTGCTCCTGCATCTGGAGGGCTTTCTGAAGCAACCACCTGATCTGCGAGCTTTGAGTACGTTCCTGCTTAATTGCCTCTTTTCGGATTTCTTCTGCGATTTCTAACGTCAGCCTAACGTAGATGGGTTCGGTCAAGGTGTTGGTGTTTATGCTAGCCATTTTCAAGCCTCCTGGGATTTTAATAGAAAGACCATTTTTGCAGTTGAGATAGGTTGAGAAGTCTCACCGCTCTGCGGTCGTCTTTCTGGGGGGATGTCACTATGGCCGTATCATGCCAGTCTTGGTGACAGTCGCTTCAATTACGCGGAACCCAGATTTCCTACGCTTTTTCTTTTGAGCCCGATAAATCTCAATCCAGAAAGCGACACCGAACTCTTCCAACCGTGGATCATCAGCAAAGAGGGTTTTTATGCAGTCAATTTCTTTAGGGCTATGTTTTCCAGAAGTCTTAAAGAGACTCCAATCATCTGGTAATGGTAAATTCTCAACTTCAATCATTTTCTTTCTCCTCTACTGCAATGAAATTTGATGGATTCCGCAGGATAATTTTCCTGCTTACTGAGAAAGACATATTGGTCGGTTGAGATAGGTCTAGGGCGGTAATACCGCATACCGACCTATCTCTTGGCTGTCCCGTCCTTACGAAACAGGCTCCAGGATGGCTTTCAGTGCGGCCGCATGCTTATTGCGTCCGATCAGGTCCAAAGCCCTTTCGCCATTACTATTCCTGCGAGTTGCATCTGCACCTCTCTCCAACAGGATCTTCACTAAATCGACATTCCTCTTATCGACTGCGCACATTAGTGGTGTCCGTCCGAGGCTGTCGAAGGCGTTAACATCGGCCCCCTGGTCCAGCAATATGCGGCCGATCTCCTGCGCCGCTTTCAAACTGGCGAATGCAGCGTCATGTAACGGAGTGAGCCCGTTGTGATTGCGATAATTCACATCGGCCCCGTGGCTTGTCAGAAGCTTGACTAATTTAATATCATGGATGAAAGCGGCGATTGTCAGAGCACTGTCAAGGTCGTCATCCACTGCGTTCGGATTCGCTCCTTGTTTCAGCAGGATTTCTACCTGCTCGACTGTCCCGAATTGAATGGTTTGGATAAGTTCCTCATCCGATGGTTTGGGTAATATTACCGGCTTAACCTGTCTTCTCATTAACGAACGCAAGCTGCCCATTTCGTATTCTCCTTTTTTCTAATGGGATATTTGGCAGGATCTTGTCCCAGTAGAAAAGCGACTTTTTTGTAATTTTTTGTAAAGACACGACTTGAAAGGTTAGTATTGTAATATTGGGTAGTTATTCATTCTGCCAACATTGAAGGATATCGGAGGTCGAGACACTTCAGGAGATCAGAGAATTAAGCAAGGCAAACTGCGCTTTCAGTCGTAGGACAAGGTGTGTTTACGTTAGGCTGGACGCCTCTTCGCAATCCTAATAGTCCAGTCAACTGGACAATTGGGCTAGTAAGAGCCCCTGCCACGATGAGGAGGTCGTTGGAGGCGCATAGACAGAAATCAGCGTCGGGGAAGCCTGATTTCGAGGTGGGCTGTTTGTGTTCGGTGATTGTCCAAGGAAGCGGGAGGTTTGATGCTTTAGATACCGCCCCACTCTTGCGCTAAAGGGACGCTTATTGATGTGCTACCTACCTCGTTTCCAGAGCGGTCCCACGTTGAAAATTGTGCTTGACCAGACAGAAAGTGGTAAGGTACGCTCAAGAACTGGAACAAACAGGCTTTTTCATCAACATGACGACGGTTTTGTGTCTGTCGGGTCTTGTGGGTGACCATACGGGGGCTTTGGGGGAGTCAGCGGCACCGTCCGGCGACCGGGCACCGGTCCCAAGACCCTCGAAATGGCAAGACAGCAGCATATTTCCTGACCATAGCACTTGCCCTTGACAAACTCGTGTCTTTCGTTAATCCTGGAAATGGGTTTCGAGTCAAGAACTGATAGTGGGCAATCTCAAGCAACAGTAAAAACAACCTAAATTATGAAAAGGGGGAAGAAGACTGAGATGAAGAAACAGACAATTGTTACTCTGGCCCTATGTTGTGCATGCGCACTCATCACTTTGGCTCTGGCTGCCGAGGCCGTCAAACAAACCGTGAATTATCCTGAGGGTTACCGACAATGGCGCCACGTTCAATCACTGGTCATCGAGAAAGGCAATAAAGACTTCGAAACGGGCGGAGGATTTCATCATGTCTACGCCAACGAGAAAGCGTTCGACGCGCTGATAGCAGGCAAGCCATATCCGGACGGGTCGGTCTTTGTCAGCGATGTGCTCACGGCGACCGAACACAACCACGTTCTTACCGAGGGCCCACGAAAATTCATTGCTGTCATGCAAAAAGAGTCCAAAGAAGCAGCGGATACAGGCGGATGGGCGTTTGATTTGTTCGCTGACGGCACAAAAGAACGGAAGGGTACTACTGATGCGAAGGCTTGTTTCCAGTGCCACGAAAGCCAAAAAGACGCCGACTACGTTTTCAGCAAGTTTCGAAAATAATCACATAACGAAACGGATGAAATGCCTGGTTGCATATATGCGCCTGTAATAATAGGAGAGAGAAGGACCAGGTAATTCGAGGACAGAACACCAGCGTGTCTTCTTGCCGTAATTACGCAAATTAGGTGTTACATGGATTTTCAATAAATTGTTATTCGGGTGATTTGAAGTTCCTATAGACGTCTTTCAGTTGGAGATTACATCATCACAACATCTGTAACGCTATTTGCACAATGATACGAGAATCTGAATATTAAACCACTGGCGCAAATTGCGTCCCGGACCCGAAAATCGGGCGTCAAATTTGAGGGGGTATGCAAATGATTTGGAAAGTGAACTGCACACCAGGAGTTCTCTTTGGCGCGATTTTTATCTTTTGCCTCGGACTAGCGACGATCTCCGGGGCTCAAACACCCAGGCCGGAAGCCGGCGCTATGCTCGGACCGGTACAACGTATCCAGGGCGCGGGTATGATACAGAGCGCCGGGACGGCGGAGTTCCATGCGCTTGCGGAGAGGGACCCAGTCTTCCTCCAGGATCTGATCGGCACGGATCCAAACCCGGACACTAGACTATGGTGGAAGGGCACTCAAGCGGTTCAGGCTGACGCCTCCCTGGGGACGGCCACGGCTTTACAGTTTGTGGGGTTCTCGCGTGAGCGAGGGTCAACTCAATTCGCCGGCATGGTTTCGCAGGGGATATCCAGGTTTAGAAAAAGACTGCGTCAAACCACTCCTCCATCGTCATTTGCGATTTTTAGCCCCACGGCCCTGGCAGCAGTTATCCCTACTGATGACACAGCGGATTTCTTCGTCGAGGTCCTGGATCCCGACAAGACGCAGATTACCGTGAACTTCGGCGCTGTCATGGTCAAGAACGTCAACGACCAAATCCCTCAGCAGCAAGTTGTGACGTCGTGCCAAACAGTTGTTGTTGAACGCGACCGAGAGCCCTCCGGGGTTATGGCAGTATCTGCTGACGTTCTGCGGCAGTTGATAGCGCGAACAACGATTCGTGGCACTTTGCCCGACAGAGTGGCCAGTTGCACACAGATTCCAACTCCCCCGCCCGGACCGTGGTACCCCGATTACCTCCCGGACGAAGGGCTAATTATGCCCTATGGAGGAGACTATTATGATCCGGGGACAGGAGTAGGATTTATTCCGATTCCACCTCCGCCACCAACCTTCACTGGCACTGGGACTGGGACGGGAACTGGTACGGGTACTGGTACGGGAACCGGAACGGGTACTGGAACAGGCACGGGCACATCCACGCATACCCATTTCCCCACTGGCATCCCGACATTGCACTTCACCGGTACGGGTACAGGCACATCCACGCGTACCCATTTACCCACTATCATCCCAACGTTTCACCCGACATTCCGCCCCACCGGTACGGGTACAGGCACATCTACATTCCACCCGACATTCCACCCGACATTTCACCCCACCGGTATCCCCACTAGGATCCCAACGTTTCACCCGACGCTTGTGCCGACGGGTAAAGGCACAGCTACACGTCACCCGACACGGCAGACCACTCGCAAGTTCAAGCAGTTCGAGCAGCCGGGGTTTGAGCACAAGATCGAGCACTTCCAGCGGCGCGAGTTTGAGGAACACGAGTTCAGGCGGCCGGAGTTTCAGCAACACCAGTTCCAGCAATCCCCGCATATGGGAGGCCACCGCCGATAACAGTAACCGGTACGGTTAGCGCTTAATTGCTTCATGGGCATGTGACTGATTCATCCCTGTGGTTCAGGGAAGGGCAGTCACATGACCCTTTTTTTACAGAAATACATCGAATATGGTCCTCGGCGGCGGAATTCTGGGAAGATTGCCGAGCCAACCCCCTATGGGATTGACGCTGTTGCGGCGTGATTCATCAGGCCCTCATATCGGGCGCAATGAATTGAGCCCCTACGATTTTTGTCGATCCGTCTCGATTCTCGACTCGGATAGTGTTGATAGCGATCAAAGGTGTAGAAGATTTCCTCCAGATTCTGACATGCCTTTTATCACACGCATGTCCGTGATGACGTGAATTATGCACGGTCTTGCGAATCTTGGGGTGTTTCCCCCAGAATTCGCTCTCGCCAGTATGCTCCTGCCACCTGCAAGGACCAGATGGAGTCCCAAGAGACAAGAGGCCGGCAAAACGGTCGTCATGTTGATGAAAAGGTCTCCGTTATGCTGTTGTTGAGCGTATCTCGCCGTACACGCCTCAGTCAATCAAAAGTTGGTTAGCCCTCACCCGATCACAGCTTGGCAGTGTCCGGCCGAGGTCAAGTCTGACGCAACATGAACTGATAAGCGGAATACTTTTAAACAAAGCAGCATCAATCCGGAGCGGGAGACACGCATGCATAAATATTTATATATACGCAAATAGGCCGGGGGGATTTTCTGCTGCCAGGATAACGTGCTTGCGGTGGTTAATTTACTTAATTCGCTGCGCCGACCTTTTGATTGCACTTAGACACTTCAATTCCAGATTTTAAGCGGCTTTCAAGCATCCACGCCGATTGACCCCCCGAAATGGGGCCAATGATCAACGAACCGCTTCAGAAGTGAGTTTTGTTGCCTCCAACACTTGTTGCCAAGGGCGTTTCTTCCGATAAAGACGCATTCCAAGACACAGCCGGAAGGATTGTGCTTGACCAGAGAGAAAGCGGTAAGGTACGCTCAGGAACAGGACAAAATTGGTTTTTTCAGCAACGTGACGACGCTTTTGCCTCTGTCAGGTCTTGTTGGAGGAGATACGGGGGCGTTTTCGGAGTCAGAGGAACCATCCCCTGCCCCCTCACTGGAACCAAGACGCCCGAAAGGGCAAGACCGCCGCATAATTCCGGCTCAGGGTGGATAAGAAATGAGACGAGGGGATAAAGAGAATTAAGTTGACGTCTGATTCAATTCCGCTTCATCATAAAGCTTCAGTTAATAGCGGCTCTTGTTTCAATTCTAAAGAGCCGATAGGAAGTCCGTTATAGCGGTGCGAAGGCCAGCCAAGGAGGGGTGCAATCAATGAAGCAATTCAACTTTATCGTGGTGACAATTTTTGTTTTGTGTGCGATGAGCCTTGCAGTGGTCACGGACTTAACGGGCGCTGCGGAGCAACCCGGCGAGACGGCTGCGGGGTCATCGATTAATTCTTTTGCGCTGGATGTGTACAAGCATCTCAAGAAACCGGATGAGAATGTTTTCTTCTCTCCGTATGGCGCTTTCATATGTCTGTCTATGGCTTACGCCGGAGCTGCAGGCGACACGGAGCGCCAAATGGCCAAGACGCTGCATTTTGAGCAAGAGGGGCCAGGCGTGCATGATGCGATAGGCTCGCTAAACAAGTTGCTTGAAGCCGCGGCGCAACAGCCAGACACGACGCTTACTATCGCCAACGCTCTCTGGGGCCAGAACGGGTACCATTTCTTGCCGGTCTATCTGGAACTTCTCAAGGCCAAGTACCGAGGGGGACTGCGAGAAGTTGACTTCAAGGACAACCCGAATTCTGCTGTCGCCGCCATCAACAAATGGGCTGAAAAGGAAACCCAAGGACGAATAAAGGATATCTTGAGCAGCGTAGACCCGCTCACCAGACTGATATTGACAAACGCCATCTATTTCAAAGGAAAATGGCAGGAACAATTTGACAAAAAGAGCACCAAGGATCAGCCATTCACGCTGCTTGATGGCAACAAGATCACAGTTCCCTTGATGACCCAGAAAAAACATTTCTCATACATGGAGGAGAATGGCTTTCAGGCTCTGGAACTAAGCTATCGCGGAAATCTGTCAATGGTGGTGTTTTTGCCTGCCGATCACAAGGGGCTCCCGGCATTCGAGCAGGCCATCACAAACGAAAGCCTTTCAAACTGGCTGAGTTCACTTAAGAGAACCGAAGTATTGGTGTATTTACCGAAATTCGAGATGAATGATTTCATGTCTTTGACCAAGGGCCTCAAGTCACTGGGTATGACCGACGCCTTTTCAAACAAAGCCGATTTCTCCAAGATGGTTTCCAAGGAGAAGCTTTACATAAGCGATGTGCTGCAAAAGACGTTCGCTAAAGTAGACGAAGAAGGGACGGAAGCAGCGGCTGTAACTGCGACCCGCATGGTTACTCTGTCGGGAATGCCGAATAAACGAAAACTTCTCGTATTCAGGGCGGATCGTCCCTTTATGTTCATGATCCGGCACGTGCCTACCGGCAGCATTTTTTTCATGGGGCGAGTGATGCGCCCATCTTGATAAGCACTTAGCCATTTTTCGCACCAGTGCTCGCCTCCAGAATACGGTGTGACAGTGTCCTGTCAGTGGAAACGCCGACGCCACTTGAACTTACTACCTGCCCCGTGGTGCGATTGCGACAAATATCAGAATCGGGCGAAAGGGGAAATCGTCTCGCCGGTTTGAGCGCACTTTAGATTTGAAGAAAGTTTGCAGAAAAAAATCATCAGGGACTTTGAACATGCTCCCTAATGATGCTGGGGACTTAGGTGGAGCGGGAAACGGGATTTGAATCCTGTTCCCGCCAGCATTCCATAATCCCGCGAACCTCGACTCGCTGTGGTCCACCAGAAACGAGATGGGTCTTTCATTTACCCCAAAAAAGACAAGCACCGGACTGTGGTGGGTCCAGGATATTGGGGCAAGATTAGACATGGTTTATTGTAATTTTCATTTCTTTGCACCTCTTTGACGGACCAAGAGTCGTCGAACGACCTAAACTAAGCGGCACGCTGATGTGTGTGTGTGTTTTGTGGCACCCTGTTCGGCAGCCGGGACTTTCATTTGGAGGGTTTCTCGATACTTGATGACTGGTCGCTCAACGAGCATCTCTCAACCATGATCTCGGGGGATCTCACCTCGGATGAGCTCATTCCGGGGAGGGCATGCCCAAAGATCGTCACAGGCCGAGAGTAGGTTCGAGCACTGATCTTGTATCGCTTACCAGCTCCCAGACTTCCTTCCCCCAATTGGACTTCGCCGACCAATTGAGCCTTGAACTGATTGGTGGGTGGAGACAAAACGTCCTTTTGCAAATAGTCATCGCCCTCAGGGCTCTTTACATGAAGGAATACTGGAGTGTCTATGAGCCTCACCTGCAAGTGAACATGAGCCCTGTCCCCTTGAACGCAACTTTTGTCTTCCAGGGTCCCTATTGAAGAAATAGTCTTGAGTTTCGGAAGCACTTTCCATTGGTAGAGGGACTCGTTCACGACAAAAAGGAGCGCGAGCAACGACACCACGGTGAGTATGTGCTTCAGCATCTGTCCAAGGCTCATTCCACCGGCGATTGTAGATGCAAGAAAAACCATCTCGACGACCGAGACGAGCAGTATTATGAGCAGAATTTCCGCTTCATGAACCTGATACAGTGCTTCCAGCAGCCTATCAGTTGGCACGGCCATTCCAAATAGGGCTACGCCCACCACGATAAGAACTGCAATTAAGACAACGATCTCAATCACTCGCGCCACAGGATTCTGAGCGAGATGCCGTCTCAATTGGTTGTTCGAAGACGAGAAAAAGCCCCTTTTATGCTCCGGACGATTCTCCTCTTTTTTGTCTGGCATGGCTGTTCATCCTAAGTGAACATGGGCGGGGGGAGCGGGATCCGTTAGGATTCCGCTTACTATGGCCCCCGGCGTTGGGGTTTAAGTGGCGGCACCATCCTGACATCGCCTCTCTTCCTGCATTCCTCACGGGGTGCCTCTGCTCCCAGTCCTGGGGGCCGGAGGGCAGACCAATCGACTGAAGGGGTTAATTTCCCCAGGAGCAATTCCCTTCCATTCGACAGCGGCACTCGCGAGCTACGGGAATTGACCTAATCGTCAGGGCATTTCTTTCTCTTCACCACCACTGGATCAGACCATGCAACGATGCCGGGATTCTCTGGCCAAGGGGCATTCAGCTCTTGGCCCCTTCGGTACAACTTGTCGTTTCGCGTGGCAATTGCCCTGATTTCGAATTCTTGGTCAATGCCCTCGGTCTGAGTTCCAAAATAGCAGCCGCAACCCCATTTCCCGGTGCTGGCGACGGTCGGTTTCGGCTGGATCCAGATCCTGTTCGCTTTGTAGGGCAAAATTCCCACGAAAACATGGAGTTTTGCATCCGACACCGTGCCCTTAACGGTCGTCAACATGCAGACTTCTGTGTCACCCTCTGGCGCGCTGACGGAAACTGTGACTTTGTCCGCTGACCAGCCAGAGGTAACGGCCACCATGAAAATCATGATTGATAGTATGATTGTACCCGCGAATGTCCCCAGGTTTCTGTTCATCTTCACCCTCCTTCCTTAATGGCCCGGAATGACCGCGCTGACTCCCAATTCCAGGAACTACAGGACCGCTCCTCGCTCCTGAAATCATTACTAGTAACGCAGGCACGACGTTATTGACCCCGATGGCGGCTCTGTGTCACCGCAGGGAATACCGATTCCGTCGGATTGCAGATTTGACCGTGTATCATCGGCCTTGCTTGCACAGTCTGGTCAGTGGGACACCAGCATACCCGCCTCAACCGCCTGCACGAAGCATGCAGGCCATTAACATGCTGATAATTAAGGGAAGTTTCATGGAATGCCCACTTCCGAAGAAGACCTCTTTGGCAGCCTTGCATAATCCTAGCACAGACGGGGACAGCGAGTCATCAGTTATCCGATGGTGCTGGCCTCCGCCCAGAAGTTGATCTCGTCCTGAACCCAAAGATGTCATTTGCGGCGGACTCGGGGCACTAGTAATACTACCCCAACTATTCAGGCTTTCATCATGAGGCTACCGACAGCAAGGAGGCCGCTGCATCGGCTCACCTCCGCAACCTCGAACAAATTGGTCACAACTTGGTCACATTTTGTGTCCCGTTTGACCGCGAACGGCACTGATGCGACCAGAAAAGACACAATATTGTGGCTGGTTAGCAGAAAACCGTTGCAGTCATTACATCAAGCACTTGATTCACACGGCAGGGGTCGGAGGTTCAATTCCTCTCCCGCCTACCAATAGTTTCACAGAGTTAGGTCATGGACGCGCATGACCTTTCTTTTTGCTCTGGCGGTTTTGTCCGCTTTTTGTCCGCGTTCTCTTCGGCTTGGCTGTCTTCTTTCCAGCTTCCTACAAATATTTCCGTCTCTCCGTGGTCGAAAGTCATTGAATCAATGGCATGGAGCAAGTCGTTATTGCTGATTCGATCGTACCGTTCAATGACCGATTTCCCGCGCTCGGCATGTCCAAGAATAGCTTCCCTGATTTCAGGGTCCATCCCTGAACGTCTCGCGTTAGTCTTCCACGTATGCCGCAAATCACCGAATCGCGGAAAAGGCTCTTGCAGCAATTCGTCCTCTTTCAAGGCTTCGCAGGCACGCGGCCAAACATTCTTGAACGTCTCAATCCCAAGCGGACGTATGCTCTGCCCGTCTTGCAATAGGAACACCTTTTCAGAAGTCAGAATGGACACCTTGAACGTCTCTTCAAGCACAGGGACCAATTCCCGGTGAATCGGAACACGTTTCCACTGACCCTCTTTAGTGCTTGCCCCTTGGCTGGTTTTTTTCGGATATAACGTGATAATCCGGCTGGAAAAATTGACCTGCTTACGGGTTAGCTCCAACATCTCTCCCCGCCTCATGCCAGTATAGTAGGCTGTCAAAACCATCGGCTTGAACCATTTGGGGCACCTATCCATGATCAGTAATACGTCCTGAAGACTCAAATAAACCTGCCGCTCTCCCTCTTTCTCACTCAGTCTTTTGACAAGACGAGCAGGATTGTCCTCCACAAGCTGCATTTCAATCATCACGCCAAAAATTCGGCTTAAAGTCCCTATCTCTCGATTCACCGTGGCGGCCGCCGCATTTTCCTTCCGTCTTTCGACCTGATAATTCTTCAAATCAGGTACCGTGATGAATTTGACCGGCCGGTCCTTCCCCAGCTTTGAAACCAAATGCGCAATCGAATAATCGTACCGCCAATTGTTCGGCTTTGAAGCGATTTCCGGATACTTGATGAACAGTTCGCAGGCCCGCCATAGTGTCAGGTCTTCCCGCGGCGCGGGTTGATCATTTGCAAGACTCGAGGGCACTTCCCAACCTTGATTATGAAACATGGTGAGACATGCGGCCCGCGCCGATGGATCCAAAAAACTGAAGTCTCCCGATTTGCAAGCCGTCAAGATTTGCCTCTCAGTGTGTGCAGCTTCCTGTTTAGTTGTTGCGTTAGTGGCTAATCCTATTTCCTGACAGCCTTTGAATGGCCTAAAGCGGATATGCCACGCCTTTCCTCTCCTTCTCAGTGCCACTTTCTGACCTCCTCCACAATTGAAGTGAGATCATCTGCCCCGTGGCTAGTCGATTTCGAACCTCCTTTCTTCCGGGGGAAGGGTACGTCTTTGGGCGCGGATGTGTCAACCGGTCTTGGAGTTCCTGTGCTCATCCGCTGGACGAATTCTTCCACCTGCTCTTTTGTGAATCGCCTGTTTTTGGCGTCCAACTTTATGCAATCGAGTTTCCCATTCCTGACAAGTCGATGCACGTTCCTAACCTTAATGTTCAGGAAATCGGCTACCTGCTCAGGGGGTAAGGCAAGAGTCAAGCATCGCTGCTCACTTCATGTCTGCCGGCCTATGGCCGCGGCGTTCTCGCTCAAAGCGTTCAATTTCGGCGAGAGGGAAACGGACTAAGGGCTTTCTTGGACTTGTGCTCAGGTCGATCCAGGGTAGCTGCCCCGTTTCTCTCAGGCGGTCCACAGTCTTAACAGAGATTCCCCATCGGGTTGCGAGCTCTCTTCGACTCAGGCTTTGTGCGTCCATATTAGTCTCCGGCCGTTTTGATGTGTGTTCGAGAGTCCACGTGTGCATTTTGTGACCTTATCCAGTGAAACCTCGTTTTCAGAGAAGATCTTCTAGGCGCAGATTGGCACATCGCGACAAGCATCTTTAAGACGTATTACTCGAGGATCCATTTCTTGCCTAAGTCTTGTTACGTCATACGTTCGTCAGTAGCTCTTCCAGTGTCACACCGAAATAATCTTCCAGTGCCTTACGCAAGCGTTTATGCACCTCATCGGCACACAAACGGCCATTTTCTAGATTCGAAACCATTGTCTTGCAGTAAAGCAGCTTCTCGCCAAGGTCGGCCTGAGACAGGTCTCGCCTGCGCCGCTCTAATTCTAATCGTTTCATTGAACTCTCCTCCTTATCCATAGGTCATAAGATGTTATGATGACCATTCTAAAAAAATTTACCTCAACGGAGGCAGCCAAGGTTTATGCTTTTCCATAATTAAATCGTAAGCTACCGAATCTATGTAGTACCCGAAAGCTGCTGTCGCGTCGAAAACCAGCCTGGGTAGACCAACGTCGTCGATCTCTAAGAACGACAGAGGGTTTGAGCTATCTACCTCGTGCCACACGGTATTAAAGTAGGCTTTTCCGTATCCACTAACAATTAACAGGAACCGAGGGCGTCCTTCAAGGAATGGTGACCAATCAAAACCCCATACGGGTACTGGCTCGGGCGGTTGCGCATCATAAAAATCGCACAGCTTCTTCCAAGAAATCATGTCGATAAACTCATCCAACTTCGGACGCAATACAGCGATACAATCCCGCGTGCGAGTTGGCCATTGCAACAAGTCATTGATTTGTGCAGCGATGAACATAAGAACTGCATCTTTGAAAGAAAGCATCTGAGGTTTGCCGCGGCCAACCGATGGTCGTGTAGCCCCACCTATCAATGTGGCTACTTTATGGGAAAAAAGTTTTCTTTCGATTTCCTCGACGCGCTCCTCCCGGAAAAATTTAATGAATTGGCTTGGACTTATGACCGGTGCGTCGGGGTCAGGAACCATCGCACTGAAGAGCTTGTATCCGGGGTTTATTCTTCCTTTGGAGGTTCGCTTTATGGTCATAACCCCTTATGACGTACTGGATATTGGAAAGTCAATGAAAATTTGTCAAGGGCTGAACCTTCGTCAGAAAAGAGCGTGACAGAACAAAGTTATGGAGATCGCCCAGCCTGTTCCGAGTGGACATTTTGCGCTTTCGGTGAAGTTAGCTCCATTGGCTGGTTTTCGACATCAACTGTCCGTTTCCCCAAATCGTCATTTTGACGATTCGGTACGGTTCGCTTATATCCTCGCTTCGGTGATTCGCGCAGATCCCTAACTTTTAGGATTCGGGTTCAAGTGGCTCCGAAACCTCATTTTGAGGGATCGGTACGCTTGGCTCTATTGCTTCTTTTCGACATCGACTGTTCGTTCTCCCAAATCCTGCTTTTCAGGATTCGGTACGATCAGCTCTGTGACTACCTTTATTTATTGAACGCATCAGGGCGGCCGGCGAATTAGTGGGCAAATTGACCACGAATGTTCTGGCCGGATTGCACGGCACTCATCGGATATCTATTTCGGTTCCTGATCTACTGTATCTATATCCGGGGTCTCAAAGCTCAGGGGAGGCTGGCCGAAGTATGACCAGACTACTTGATCCAACATGCGCGAAAGATTCCCTCCATGATCGCGCTTGGCCTCGGCTTCGAACAGTTTGAAAAGATTGCTGTCCATTCTAGCCCGCAAGTCCGTCTTTCCCCCATGATATTTCTTTCCAGTTTTCGGGGGCAATGGGCACTTTGCCTTGGGATCGTCAACTGCCTTCTTCTGTGAACCCCTTAAGCCTTTTTCGCTGTGAATCTCTGCCTTTACTAACGTTATCAATCTTTCCTCCATATCACTGAGCCATTGGCATAGGTAAGGAGAGATCCCCTCTGGCGGGTTTTCGATAGCTGCTTTAACATCTTCGCCGGCCAGCTCGCGCTTCTTTTGAATCTCCCATAACTCTGCGGCCTGACGACTCGGGAACTGTTTTCGGTACGTTTGGCCTTCCCATTTGACCTGCCCTTTCCATGGGCTGCGTTTTCTGTCTTTGCGCTTCGATGGCATCGTTAATTTCTCTTCAGCGGAGTATCCTCGCCCTCTTCCTGCTCTGCAATGGATTCCATTTCCTCAACAAGCTGCTCTTGTCTGTCCACTGGCAAGCTTTTTATTTCCTTGACCAGCTCCCGAAAAACCGGATGCTCGCGTAATTCATCGTCTGTCCTTTTACTCATTATGCAGCCTCTCGCCTCAAGACACGTTCCACTTGGGTTTTGCAAAAGGGACTTCCTTTTCGGTTCCTGACGCCTTCCTCTCGTAGGACTCGTACGATTTGCCGGAGTGAAAACCTTTCCTGCCGTAGTTCCACGATCCGTCTGATTGCGCGCTGCTCAGCTATATCAGGGATTAACCGGCCATCTTGAACCTGATAACCGAAGGGACGGTCTCCCCCGGTTTTTTCGCCATTGGCTCGTTTCTGCGCTAGAGCGGCCGCTGTTCTTTCGGAAATGATACCTCGCTCCATTTCAGCCAAAGAGGCGGTGAGAGTGAAAAAGAATTTTCCGAGAGCCGATTGAGTATCAAGCTTTTCAGAAATGCTGTGTAGTGCAACGCCGGCCTTGTCCATCAGTTTGGCCATTTCCAAGCATTCGATGGTGTTCCGGGCGAGCCTGTCTAATTTGTAGCAAACGACCGCCTGCACTTCGCGGCTCTTAACCATGCTTAAAACTTTTTGAATTCCAGGGCGGCCCGCGACGGATTTCCCAGAAAGACCTGCATCCTGGACGATCTCCACAAGTTCCAAGTCGTTCAGTTCCGCGTATTGTCGGATCTTGGCTGTTTGCATCTCTAGGCTGATGCCTTCCCGGCTCTGCTCCTCGGTACTGACCCTGACGTATCCCATTGTTTTCATTGCAGCCTCCGGATAATTAATAACGTTGTCAATATTATCATAGTTATTCTTGTTCTTGTCAAGCTCAAAGAGAGGGCCAAGGGTAAAAATCCTTAGAGGGAAGGGAATGTCACCAGGTGTTTTCGAATCCCACTTTTTAGGGTTCGATGAAACTGGCTGTCAAATCATTTGGTCAATTTGGGATGGAGGAATATTTTCGGGAAAACTTTATGCAAAATCGTGGGAGATAGCGCCGCCCAAATTCCGATTTGCTGGCCTGACCCAGTGGGACTCCTTTTTCTGGGGACACTAACCGGATGGTGTCCACACTTCGCTCCTAGTGTAGCCAGCTAGCGCGCTAAGATCGTGTTACGCATTCGAGAGACCTGTGCAATTCTCTCGGCCCGCGCTTCGCCCCTGAAGAGATTCGTCCTGCTACTCAGGCCGCATGGAATTCACTCAGCTGCCCTGAAATGCAACTACTTCGTAATGATTCCAGTGGTAGTGGGCTACTTTGATTTTTCTTCTTCTTGAAATTCTCAGGCACACGCGCTAAGCTTTATGCATGAGCGCACAAGAATCAAAAAAGAAAAAACGGCCGCGAGACCTAAACCGTCTTGCTTATAGTCTAGTGCAAGATAGTACGGAAGAACCCGAGAGGTTTATGCGAGGGATGGGGGATTCTACGAAGAATCCTCATGCTGTCGAATTGGGGCGTCTGGGCGGAATGAAGGGGGGAAGGGTCCGCGCGGACAAGTTGACACCTGAGCAGAGGTCAGAAATTGCTAGAAAGGCAGCTATGGCTCGCTGGAAAAAGCCTAGAACCTCTAAGGATGAATCATAGATACCAAGATTAGACTATCTGCCTATCTCTCACTCTCGCTCGTAATCTTATTTCTACCAATTGGGGCAAGAGATCGCGAACTTGTTGATAGAGTTGTACCTGCGTGTTTCTGACTCTTATGGTGACCACGCAAGCATAGCCCATTGTTATGGGCCGTCCTTGCCAAGCTCCCCGCGGCACCGCATGCAGGTCTAACGTTGGCCGAAAAATACTATCGCGTCTCATAGTTTTTTGCCCAGACAGAACTGTGTCCCATTTGCCTTTGTCTCGCCTCTGTTGCTCCGTCTCATAAGTACAACTACACGGTACTGAACTTGGTGACCATCCAGCGCTTTCAAGTCGCTTACCTTCCGCAGCAGATATGCGTTTATCAATACGTCTTGAGGGTCTTTTGTCGTTCTCATCCCGCGGGCCGTAATACTCATACTTCTCGGAATTGGGACGGAAAGTAGGCTCAATTGTCGCGAATGTGTATTCGTCGGGAGTTGCCATATTTACCTGGCATGAAAAAACTAGCGTAAATGAGAAATCGACAAAGCCGCGATGACCCAGATCGTCTGGAAAGGGCAACGGAAGTCTCACCCATTTAGTTGTATCTATTTGTCCGTTGTATACGACTGTTACCTCGTTCTGATTGCATTCTAGGAGACCTTCGGCAGATTCTTCGATCAGTGTTCCCCAGCCATATTGATTACGATCTAGATGGGGGTACGGCCTTGCATTATGTATTATGAGAGCTTTCGCGGTCTGAGGAGTAATAATGCTGGGGTCAGGAGATCTGTGAATCAAATTGCCAACTATAGACGTCATTATCGGGGCAGCAAGGCTGGTACCTCCATTAAGTCCCCGAATTTGAGAATCGCTTCCTGGAAGAAACGTATAAAAATTATGTTTGTCACAACCACCAAAGGCTGAGATATCAGGCTTAATCCGACTTCCCGAGCGTCCTGGACCTCGCGAACAATATGGTGCCGGTATTTTATTTAGATTGTCATCAAACGTATAAGCACCGATGCCGAGGCCGTTGACCAAGTCAGAGGGGGGTTGAATTCGATCCAACGGCGGCTTTTCTGCCCCATCGTTACCGACAGCTATGTTGAATATCACTCCGTAATTATGAGATAACCGGTCCAACTCGACTGTCAGCCTATTAATTTCTTCATCAAAAATGTTTTCGGGTGGCCCAAAGCTCAGATTATAAACCTTAATGTCGCTATTGCTTTTCACTATGTCTCTAATCCAATCAACAACAGCATAGAAACCTATTTCATCCGGCACAGGAAAGACCCGGAAACTCCTGATTTTTAGTTCTGGAGGATTCACTTTTTTGGAAGGATGTAAATTTCCAAATAGCGCTGCACTACACACAGCAGTACCGTGTCTCAGAAAACGAGTGTTGGGGGCCTCTGTAGTCACATCAACGCTTGATATCCAACCTTGGAGTTGAGATATTGTTTCATCAGTGCCCCCGTCAATGATGCCGATGTACGGATAATCTATGTCATCAACCGGGGCCGTCTCAATCCCCGACCACGTCCTTCGCACCTTGGGTTCAACATCGGGCAGGGAAATTGAGGGCATCGGCCGAGCGGCGCGCAGCGGATTAAATTCCACTAATGCCTTTATACCTCTTTGATTCGTTCGCGCAGGAAGAAAGACAGGTTCTGGATATTCTCCCCTCTTCCATTCCCAAAGGAAGTTAACATGTTTTCTTTGGGAAAAGGCTCGTAACTTTGCTTCACACTCGCTCCAAAGCTCCTGTTTAATTGGGTGTAGTATCAATTCAATCAGGCCCTCTTTAAATCTCTCTAAGTTGTAGAGCCTTTCGTCAGCTACTTGAAGGCCCACTGAATCAATTTTTTTGAAATCGTTTCGTTCTCCCTCCTCAAGTCGATTTCGTTCCAGACGCACAAAAGTTTGTTTGACGGAATCTGGCGATGCCGAATAAAAAAGAAGTCTCGCAAGCTGGCTCTTTTTGAATTTTGTCTTGTCACGATTAGATTGATACCAGGCTCTTGAACCTACGAATTCCCAGTCTGACTTTTCTAACGTGGCGGGGAAATAACTTTTTGCCAAATACTTATGGTCTAGTGCCACCTTGAAGTACACATCTTTCAATCGCATATCGGCACTGAGCGACTCTGTGGCCTCTAATACCAGATTTAACTGTGGAATAAGGCGTGCCTGTGCTTCTTCAAACGTTCGGATTTCAGCTTTGGGACCAAAACCACCAGGCCCTTTAATATCAGAAGCCAGAAGTTCACCTTTTCCTAGAATTGGAAAACGTCTCTCAGTCATGGCTTAAGCACCCAGTTTTTGTCTTTTCAAGTACTTCACCACGGATGTGTGAGATACATTCAGAAGAGTTGCTAAGGTGCGATAACTAAATCGTTGTTTATTTATACTTCTTGCGAATTCTGCGAATCTTACCTTAATTGTGTCCGACAATTCCCGTGGCTGTAGGGCCAGCAGTAACTCTTTGTGCAGAGAATCTATTGGTGACGTCTTGTCCAGTAACTGCCTTATCGACACCCTGTTAGAAAAGGCAGCTAAATCTGCTCCGGTCAGGCCCTCTAATGCGATGGCAGCCAATGCCAAGTATTCTATCGAGAGATGTTTGCCCCTGTAATGTCCCTGCAGAATCTTGATTCGCTCCTCTTCTTCGGGGAAATCAAGCAACACCCAACGTGAGAAACGGCGTCGAAATGCCTCGTCCATCAATTCTGGGAGATTCGTGGCCGCTATTATCACGCTGTGATCGGGCCATCTTTCTAATTCTTGTAACAATACGGTTACCACGCGCCTCATTTCTCCGATGTCGCCATTGTCCAAGCGGGTTCTACCCAGAGCATCGAATTCGTCAAGCAAAAGAACTGAGGAAGCGTTTCGGGCTTGATCAAAAGCTCTCTTCAGATTCTGTCCTGTCTGGCCTAAATAACTTGTGACTACACTGGCAAGATTCAACGTCATCAAGGGTAGACCGAGTCGAATGGCTATCCATTTTGCTACGGTTGTTTTCCCCGTCCCAGGCGGCCCAAGCAGGGCTAGACTTGTAGGTGGCCTTATACCTGCTGTGCGCAACTCCACAGTATGAAAACGTTCGCGCAAAAACTCTTCCAATGCTATTTGAGGCCCTCGATTTATGACCGGGTTAACGGTAAGTTCTGGGTGGTGGTCAATCTGAAGCAACTCCATACCAGTGTCTCGATCCACGGGGGGACGATCCAAATCCTCAAGAGACCTCATGACGCCCAGCCCACTATAAGACGTTATTATTTTTTTTATTTTGTGGGCTACGTCAGGAATTTCCGCCTCTAATGCCCGAAGATTTCTGCGCAAAACTAATAGGGTCGCTTTTTCACCGCGCCTAGCGGCGTTGTCTGCAATTTCAAGCACGATTTTCTCAAGGGTAGACATGCCCCTTTATGTAAACTTTTAGGGCAAAAGTCAAGGCATTTTTACAGTAGAGCACATAACATGCTGATATAACGGCATCCATGATGCCCAAAAACTGTAAACCAGGGTTATTTTTTTCTTGACAATGCTTAGCCGCTCAAGCATAATAGCTATTATGAATAAGCTAAACACACAAAAGCGGGCACAGATTCTTGGTTGTCTCGTAGAGGGCAACAGCATACGAGCAACCGTTCGTATGACCGGTGCGGTAAAAGACACCGTCACAAAGCTCTTGGTGGACGTAGGCAAGGCCGCTGCGGAATACCAAGATCGGGTGCTGCGAAACCTGTCTTGCAAGCGCATTCAATGTGACGAGATCTGGTCGTTCTGTTACAGCAAAGAGAAAAATGTCCCCGAGAATAAGAAGGGGCAATTTGGCTATGGGGACATTTGGACATGGACGGCCATTTGTGCTGATACGAAGCTTGTTCCGTCGTTTATGGTTGGTAAGCGAGATGGAGAGACGGCCAAAATATTCATAGACGGATCTTTGAGAGGCGGGAGGGGTTAAGCTTTGGCGAAGATTGGGGAAAGCGGCATGCGTAAGTAGACTTTGTCGGCATGTAATTATGTATAATATAGTTGACAGTCATTTTATAGTGGCAT
>JBKQRG010000058.1:0-29380 GCA_052144015.1 Desulfomonilaceae bacterium | reverse complement strand
AAAGTCTCCAAGAAAGAGTTCGATCAAATAAATATCACAAGGGACAACTTCCACGGAGAATGGAACTACATCATCCGACCCAGAAGTCCCCAAATATGACAGGTTTATTTCGTGGCAGGCCCTTAGTGGTTACTAGGCTATTTGCTTAATCGCTGTTTCCGGATTTCAGTTGAGTTGAAGCAATAACAGCCTCCGGCTTGCCGCTGCCGTCCCGCAACCGGACAAAACCGCCGGATTTCCAAGTCATTACTACATCTTGGTGCTGATTGAACACCTCTACAGTTGTACGAACAAACCCTCGGTCAGGTTTTGAACGAGATCGCTTGGTTTCTACTATTGTCACCCGAACCGAAAGCGTATCGCCGGGTCGCACAGGTTTGAGCCAACGTAGGGCATCTACCCCCGGCGACCCCAAACTGGCCACATGAGATACATAGTGATCAACCAAGACACGCATAGTAATGCTTGCCGTGTACCAGCCGCTCGCGATCAATCCTCCAAACATAGATTTTTTTGCTTTTACCGGATCAATGTGAAACAGCTGCGGGTCGAAGCGTTTGGCGAATGCGATCATTTCTTTCTGATCGAGCGTCACATGACCCACATCATGAACAGACCCGGCCACATAGTCTTCGAAATAACGATCTTCGGGGGGAGTTCTGAATGTCATGGTCATCGACCCGCTATGCTAGGAAGCCACAAAATCAAGGGTGGGAAAGCAATGAGCACCGCCAGGGACGCAATATAAATCAAAATATACGGGAACGCTGCGCGTATAATGTCCTGCATGGTAATATCCGGTGGAGCCACTCCTTTCATAACAAATAAGAGCATCCCGAAAGGCGGGGTAAGCATTCCTGTCTCGCAATTGACCAATATAATCACTCCGAACCAAACCGGGTCGAACCCCAGGGTATTAATTATGGGCATGAAAATCGGTAAGGTAATCATCATAATTGCAATTGTTTCCATGAAGCAGCCCATGATGAGAACGACTATATTCATCCCAATCAGAATCATCAGTGGGGATACTTCTAATCCTTGGACAGTCGCTACCAATCCCGTCGTTGCACCGGTATAAGCGAGAAGGCTGCTGAAAGTGTTCGAGGCCGCGATGATCATGAAAACCATGATGGTGATTTCCAATGTCCCGATAAGTGAATCAATCACCATTTTCTTGGTTAATTTGCCGTAACAAACTGCGACTACCAGAGTTACAATGGCACCGGACGCAGCGGCTTCGGTGGGAGTGGCGAGCCCTAGTATCATCAGGCCTAGAACGCTGAAAATGATGGACCCTAATGGCAGCACGTATACTATAAAACCGAGCACTCTCTCCCTGAAAGATACGTCGCTTCGCTCGTAATGTGGAGCCAAAGAGGGATTCAGCCAGCAGCGGAGCATTATGTACACGCAAAAGGTGATGCCCAAGAAAACGCCCGGACCAACCCCTCCTAGAAGCATATCCCCAACCGGAATACGGGCGATACTGGCCAGCACAACGGCCAAAGAAGACGGCGGAATCAGCGCAGCCAAAGGTCCTGCTGCGATGATGGGCCCTACCGACATACTTGTGGCGTAACCCCTCCTCCTCATTTCCGGGAGCAGCACCGTCCCGAGCATAGCAGTGTTGGCAATAGTCGATCCGCTCATAGCAGCGAACATTGTTCCGCTCGCCGCGGACAGCACGCCCAACCGGCCCGGGATGCGGCCAAACCACATATCCAGAACGTCGAGCGTCTTATAAGCCATACCGGAATGGAACAAAAGCTCGCCCATGAGTATGAAAAGCGGAATAGGAGTGAGAGCAAAAGTGGACAACGAACTGAAAATCTGAAGCGTCAGCTGGGTAAGGCCTTGCGGTCCCATAAAGATGAGCACCCCGATAATATCCACCAGCAGAAAAGCAAACGCGACAGGAATTCCCCAGACAAGGACAATGATGATACCGGCCAAAAATAAACTAAGTACCGCCCACCATTCCATAGAATCAACCCCTTCCCCGATTGATTTTATCAGCCGTTACTTGGCAGTATCTGAGCTTTCGCTCTGAATAGTTTCATGAAACGAGTCCGAATGCCTGATAGATTGAAATGCTATAAACAATTTTCGCAAGAATTGTAGCGCCAATAGTAAAAAACCGAGTGGAATGACAAGGATTACCTTGTACTTGGCAATATCTATCACCTGGACATCTACAACCCCACGTTCAATCATGCTCCACGCGGTCACAACGCCGAAGTAACATAGCACTAGGCATACGGCACATCCGACAACGTGATGGGAGATATCGAATACAAGCTTCTTATGTGTTCCCAAATGACTAGTGATAAGGTCGATCGCGATGTGACGATCCCTACCTAAAACCCAGGCTGTGCCCAGAAAAGTCATCCAGAGCAGAGCATATTCCGTGAACTGCGTTATCCAAGCCGGGGAGGATAGATGAATAATTCGGGCGAGAATGACATACCCTATGAATAGAGTCACCAGGATCAACAGGATCCCGGCGGCCACAGCACATACATTACAAATGAAATTGATGAATTTTCCCATGGCTTGACCTCGGTGGTGTTCCGCATTGGGAATGGGTTTGGTTTTTCAGGCTTTCTCATCCCTCTACCTTCCAGTTGCTATCAGGTGAGGGTTTTAAATCCTCCTCCCTCGACGGGGATGGGGGTATTGGGAGGGCGACGTTTTGAACCAAGTTTATTTTGAGACCAGCTCTTTTAGTTTGGGTCCGTATTCAGGCGATTTACCGATCACTACTTCCCAGAGCGTTGAATACGCGGTATCCACCAACTTTTTGGCCTCAGGATCGGATAGTTTAATGGTTTTCATCCCTTCCTTGGCCATTGCTTCCGCTGCTTCTTTTGTGCGCTGCTTGGCACGTTCGTCTGCCAAGTGCTCGGCTTGGTCCTCCGCCTCCAGCACGATCTTCTGGATGTTGGGCGGCAGTTTCTTCCATGTGTCCAGATTCATAAGAATCAACATTGCGCCTTGGTAAAAACCGGGTTCCACAGTGTACTTGACCACTTTGTCCCAGCCCCAATCGCGGATGAGGCCCGCAGGCCAAATAAGGCCCTGACAAACGCCTCTTTCCAAGGCTGTATAAACTTCTGTCGGCGGAATGACAACCGGTTTCGCGTTCAGCTTTTTTAGCGCGGCCACATGAGTAGGTGCACATCTGATGGACATATCGTTGAAGTCGGCTTTGTCCACGGGTTTCGTAAGGTATATCGTAAAGGGAATTTCGGTACCGATCCTGCCCAGATAAAAACAGTTGATCTTTTTTTGGTGAATTTCATTGAGTAGGTCATTCACACCTTTTGCTCGCTCTTCCCAGGACTTGATACGGCTCAAAGTCATGGAATCGGCCTCAGGCACAACTGACAGATAATACCCGGCAGTGGTGGAAACCAGATCCACCAAGCCCTTCCGAGCCGCCTCCACCTGCTCCATATTTGGGATCACTTCCGGGCCGCCCAAGAACTGAATTTCAAATTGGCCGGGAGCTTCCTTGTCCACTTTAGCCTTCACAATTTCCAGAAGCTTCATGAAATTTTCAGTTTCGTACGTAGTCTTGGGCCAAGCGCTGACTGCTTTAATAGTAATCTTGTCCGCTGCCTGGCTCACAGACCATCCGACCAGAAGCGTCAAGATCCCGAGGATCATGGCGATTTGATAAATTCTCTTCGATGACATCGAACCCTCCTTGTTCTTTGGCTAGGGTGCATGTTGCGGAACTCCTGGAAATTATTACCAACCGGGGAGTTCTCCATGTTACAGGAAAGTCAATTCGTTAATGCGGGCTATTCGCAGCCTTGCGCCGCAAGTCCGACCATGACCGATCCGTTTCTCCTTGAATTTCTTGGATTTCTTTCTCAGTCAGGTGCTTGTACCTGCCTTGCAAGCTCAGATACGTCTCAACCGGAAGGTCCTTGGAATTATGCGTAATGGTGAAATCTGTACCGTCAATGATTTCGTATAAAGGAAATATATTAGTCTCCACCGCGGCGACGGCGACCTTGGGCGACAAATTCTCGGGTATTCTCCATCCGGCAGTGCATGGAGTTAAGCAATGAATGAATCGAGTTCCCCGAAGTGCTGCTGCCCGCTTTATTTTCATGGTCAGATCGTCAGGAAATCCCACCGATATAGTTGCGGAGTACGGAATACGGTGAGCGGCCATGATTTCCATTATTTGCTTTTTCCGGCGAGGATTCCCCCGCGGCGAAGTCCCGGTCCATGCGAATTTCGGGGTAGAAGAGCTGACCTGGATACCGGTGTTCATGTACGCTTCATTATCCATGCACACGTAAATGAGATCATCATCACGCGCCGCGGCTCCGGACAGGGATTGCAGCCCTATATCAAATGTTCCGCCATCTCCTGCAAATGTCAGCACAGGAATGTCTTCGATCCCCTGAAGCTTCAAAGCGCTTGATATTCCCGCAGCGGTAGGGGCTGCAATTTCAAACGCGGAATGAAATGCAGGGACTCCTAGCGCCGCGTTGGGGTAAGGGCCGGAGGTGACCGCCACGCAAGATGGCACCACCACTACGATAACTCGTGAGCCGATGGCTCGGAGCACCATGCGCATGCCCATGGCTATACCGCAACCCGGACAAGCAAGATGCCCGGAACGAAGAATTTCTCGGGGACGAGATTCCTGAATCGAATTTAAAGCTAAGCCATCCATATGGGGCCGTCCGTTGCTTCTTTCATTTCCAGTGCATGGAATACTACTTTTTCGATAATGTCCGGCGTCACGTCTGTCCCGCCGATACCTGCGAGATAGCCCTGTATAATATGTCGCTGCGGACAATTTGCCAGCGCGGCTTTAAGCTCCGAGCAAAAAATGCCTTCCCGTCCGAGGGAGATGTTTCGATCAATCACTGCTATTCGAGGCATCCGCTCAAGAATTTTCCGTAACTGCAACGTGGGAAAAGGTCTGAAAACCCTTATCTTCAACAAACCTACTCTATAGCCTTTGTCTCGGAGTTGTCCAATAACCAGGCGAGCCGTTGATGTGATCGTGGCGGTAGTGACCAGGACCACTTCCGCATCTTCAATCTGAACCGAATCGATCAGCCCGTACCCTCTTCCGAAGCTCTGGCGAAATTCGTTATCAATATCCTCTATGACACTCAAGGAAGCTTCCATAGCTTCTTGCGTGAGGCGTCTATAATCCCGAAACTGGGCCTGGTTGACCACCGCAGCCACATACGCGGGATTATCCACGTCAAAGCGCCGAGGAATACTTACGGGCGGGACAAACGCATCGACCTCTTCCGGAGACGGTACATCAACCGGCTCCATAAAATGCGAGATGAAATTGGCTTCAGTAACCACCATGCAGGGCAGCAGCATGGTCTCTGCCAGGCGGAACGCCTGAATAACCGAATCCAATGATTCCTGATTATCTTCACAATAGATCTGCATCCAGCCCGTGTCGCGCTGCGAGAGCGAGTCTGTCTGATCGCTCCAAAAAGCCCAAGGCACAGCCAATGTCCTATTGACGCACACCATGACAACCGGCGTTCGGCATCCGGAGGCCATGTGGAGCATCTCGTGCATGAGGGCTAGACCTTGAGAAGAAGTAGCAGTAAATGTCCGGACACCAGTCAGGGAAGCTGAGAGACACGCGGCCATGGCTGAATGCTCGGACTCCGTTCGCATCATCATCCCGCCCAGTTCGCCGTTTGCTTCCCAGCTCGACAGCTTTTCATAAATAGGTGTCTGAGGCGTGATCGGATACGCAGCTACAAACTGAGCCCGACAAAGGCGCACTGCTTCGGCTACGGCATCATTTCCTGTGATAAAACTTTTCATTGACCATCACTCATGGACATCACGCCTCTCGGACAGACAGCAACGCAAATACCGCAACCCTTGCAGTAGTCCGGATTTGCCACGTAACTAGGTTGGCCCGCGCTAGTGTCACGAAGGCATATGTCGGGACAAAAGAGATAACATCTGTCACACGCTGAACAGGTCCCACAGAAAAAACACCGCCCGGCTTCGGTTGACGCTATATTCAAATCCAGCGGCTGAATGATCTCTTCGAAACTTCGCTTTCGTAACCCCGGATCCAGCGCCGGAATGCTACCCCTCGGCCGCCGATCCAGGAACAACGGTTCGAGGTCTTCGAACTTCACAACCGAGCTTGGGTCCCACCCTTCCTTGTTTCGGAATAAGGCATCTATGGAGAATCCTTGGCCTTGGGCCAACCTTGCCTGCCGTAGCGCGACTGAGAAATCCTTCCCTTGGAGTCGGAAATGGATCGCCGCGGCTGCTCGCTTGCCGTCCGCTATGGCCTGAACCACCGAGGCCGGACCATTCACTAGGTCGCCTCCGGCAAACAACCCTGAAACCGGCGTTTCCATGCTCGCGGAATGCACTTGAATCAAAACAGAGTCAGCCAAAACAGCGCCGGCGAACCGGTCGCCCTTGAAGAGGTCGAGGTCCGCTTGTTGTCCTATAGCGGAAATCACCGTATCGGCATCGAAAATGAATTCCGATCCCTCGACAGGCACCGCTCGCCTTCTCCCGGAGCTGTCGGGTTCCCCCAGCCGGGTCTTGATACATCTAAGGCCCGTGGTTCTAGCATTTTTCGAAATTACCCCGGCCGGGGCTGTTAAGAAATGGATTGTAATCCCTTCATTGATTGCGGCTTCTATTTCCTCTTCAAAGGCCGGCATCTCCTGACGCGTGCGGCGGTAAAGGATCGAAACCTTGTCAGCGCCAAGGCGCAAGCTGGTGCGGGCCGCGTCCATCGCAGCATTTCCTCCACCGATGACCGCCACGGATTTGCCGACCCTGACCTCTGCTCCCAGTCCGAACGCTTTCAAGAAAGCGACACCCTGAAAGACCCCTTCCTCGTCCTCGCCGGGTATACTCATCCTGGTATCACTGCCGCATCCAATAGCCAAGAATACCGCCTTATGTGCATCCCTGATGGCTTTTAATTCCTGGCCATCGACTTTGGCGCCGGTTTTGACATCTACATTTAATGAAAGTATGCGGTCCAGGTCCCGCTGCAAGACCTCTGGACGCAGCCGATATCCGGGAATACCCCATCTGAGTAAGCCTCCCAATTCCTTCTCGGCTTCGTAAAGGGTCACCGGATGCCCCATCCGAGCGAGGTGATAAGCAGCGGACAGTCCTGCCGGACCGGAACCAACTACCGCAACCGGTTTATCGGAGCCTTCCTCTGTCAAAATCTCAGGATGAGTATTGCCGAACTGCGATGCCGCCCGTTCCACGGCTCGAATGTTGACTGCACCATCCCAAGAGCCTCTATTGCAGACCAATTCGCATGGGTGGTAACAAACGCTGCCGCAAACTCCGGGGAACGGAGTCTCCTCGAGGAAAACGCTCAGAGCGCCGTCCATGTTACCCTGCGACGCCCTTAGTAACGCCCTCGGGATGCTGTTTCCGGCCGGGCAATCCGTCCAACAAGGTGATACCTTTTGCATATGGACAGGACGACGATTGCTCCAGGAACCTGTTTTAAATGCTTCCGTGGAACCCCGTGCCATTGGCACTATCTTCTCGGGATCTATGTATGGAGGGATATCTTTCATAGGTTATTGCCATTTATGATGGTAACTTTTTCGTATCCTTGTCTTGCGGCCTCGGCATTGATTTCTTTCCTCTGCGGAGCCATATCATGAACAGTTTCCACGAAGCTTTCGATTGCGATGTGGCCGGTAAATCGGCAGTAAGCCCCCAGGATAGCAGTATTTATGACATGGCCCAGATCTAGACTATCAGCAATGCTTTGGGCGTCGACAAGTCCTACCCGGTAATCGGTAAGCTCTGATAAAGAATCAGGCTTTATACGGGAATTTACGAGAATTTTTGATCCGAGGGGCATCACGGAACGCACTTCCTGCGGATCCAAAAGACTTGGTTCAAAGACTATCAGCTCGTTGGGATTTTTAATCTCACATTTGAGGAGTATCTTCTCATTCCCTACACGTAGAAAACTCACGACCGGAGCTCCCCGGCGCTCGCCTCCGAACAGAGAATAGCACTGCGGGTACATGTCTCTCCTGAAAAAAGCCATGCCAAGCATCTGCGAGGCAATCACCACTCCCTGTCCGCCTCGGCCGTGAAACTTGATTTCAAGCATTTTCGTTTCTCGATATGGCGCCTTGTTCTTCAGTTTTCCCAAATGCATAACGGTGAGTATCTATTTTAGACTGTTCCAAGTGGTTGCGCATCGCCCTTTCGAGTCCACTCTCGTCTGAAGCCTTCAAAGCTTCCAGTATCCGGCGATGACCCTGAATGGCCCTTAAAGCTGTTTCAGGCAAATAAAGGCTTTCGATCCGGTAGCGCAGCATATGCTTACGTAATAATTGACAAAGTTCCAGAAGACGCTCGCTCCGACTGGCGTGAGCCAGAATTTCATGAAACTCCGCGTCCCGGTGCACAAAAGCCTTCGGATTGCCGCTTCGCACTTCATGTTCTGCGACTTTCAGATTGTTTTCCAAAGCCAACAGCTCTTTCGGAGTGATCCTTTTCATTGCCCACCGGGCAGCTAAGGTCTCATTGACCACCCTTATTTCACAAATCTCCTCAACTTCTTCCCAATGAAGAGATTTCACCCGATAACCGGCTCTGGGAATCGATTCCAGGAGTCCTTCATTCTCAAGCAGATGAAGCGCTTCGCGCACCGGAGTCCGCGACGTTTTTATTTGTTCCGCAATTCGGCTTTCCACGAGCCGCTCCCCAGGCGGAAAGGAACCGTCGAGTATATGTTCTCTGATGGCGGTATAGACCTTTTTCCGGATGGAAACAGGATCTTTTATCATCAACCGTAGTTTATTTGGACTCATGAGGCTTCTAGTCCAAAAGCAGATCGGAAATATTTAATGTGTTGATATTAAGAATGATTAGTCCACTTCAAACGTATACTGTACCCCAATTTACGACCAATTAAACTGCACGTCAACTCTTTTTTTGTGTCCCCCTCCAGACCATTAATTCCAGGCGAATAAAGCTGTCATTGCGATCGCAAAAAAGCGAGGAAAACAGTCCTTCAGGCTTCACCAGAGGGGATTGCCGGTGGGACCGGTATCTAGCCGGCCATCCCCTATAGACCGACCGGAAGCCTCTCCACCATTCGCTCATGGCAATGAAGACGTTTTCAAAGCATGCAAATGTTTCTTCTCCCTGTAATTGACTTGTCAAACCATGGTTATTGATTTGTTGCGGGAGAGAGACTCTGAGAACTCATCTTTTCAACAAAACTGCATTTGATTTGAGGATTCACCTTCTATTGATTCGAGAGCGACTTTGAGTAACAATGAATGCGTATCCTTAACTTTGTCTTCGATCCACTTACGGAGGTCTTCATCAGTCATTGATGCCCAAAGGACGACAAACCGTTGATGAGCCCGGACAAGCCCTTCATCATCGTCAGATCTCCAAGCGGGCCAATGATAGGGGGCGAGAGCTAAAGCCAGGGCGATTTCAGCAAGTCTTTCCCTCGGTTCATTTTCCATTTCGATGAGCAATCGCGAAGCGGGTCTTCTTCGATTCAGTCTTTCCAGAATGTCTTCACTCCATGCAGTACCGGTATGGAAAACCAGTCGGAAGATGAAGATGATAAAAGCAATAAAGCACAAGGCAAGAAAGATTATGGCGATATCATTTCTCATCTCCGAGAGATCTCCTTTCGCGGATTACTTCTATCATGTATTATACCGGAGACACTAGGTGTAAAGATATACCGGAAGATGATCATGCATCGCAGAGAACGCCGAGAACGCAGAGGAAGCGAGGTGTCTCCGGAAACTCATCCGTTCAATTATATGCACAGCTCCTACCAAGCCATGCCCTCGCGTCAGCGTTACCCACGTAGGAGTTTATGCGATGGGTGCTGGAACCGCTTGAAGAAGTGATTCCCACATTCTTCCTTTCTTTCCCTATCAGCGATCTCTGGGCACTCTGCGGTGAATGGTTAATGAGACACAATGTTGTCAATTCAATAACATAGAAGGGATCCCAAAATGGAACGCCTCGGTTTTATCGGTCTGGGAATCATGGGCAAAGCGATGGCCCTGCGATTATTAAGAGCCGGTTATCCCATGGTCGTTTTGAATCGAAGTCAGGGACCAGAGAATGAGTTAGTCGCAGCAGGAGCGACCGCCGGCAAATCTCCCGGGCATTTGGCTGAGCAGAGCGATGTTGTAATTACTATGCTGCCGGATTCACCTGATGTCGAGAAGGTGGTTTTGGGCTCGAGCGGCGTCTTGGAAGGGTTGCATTCGGGAGGCCTGATGATAGATATGAGCACAGTGTTGCCGTCGCTGGCCCGACACATTGCGCAGGTGGCGGAACAAAAAGGCTGTGCGGCACTGGATGCACCTGTATCGGGCGGACAAATCGGGGCTGAGAACGGGACCCTTTCGATTATGGTTGGCGGCTCCGATGCAGCATTTGAGCGTGCGAAGCCGATTCTCGAAAACATGGGAAAGAATATTGTTCATATGGGAGAAGCCGGCGCAGGCCAGATAACCAAGGTAGCCAATCAAATTGTTTGCAGTGGAACAATCGCGGCAGTTGGTGAAGCTTTGGTGATGGCTAAAAAAGCCGGTGTAGATCCTGGCAAAGTGCGAGAGGCGCTACTCGGAGGCTTTGCTCAAAGCCGAATTCTTGAGGTGCACGGCAATCGAATGCTTCAACGCGACTTCCAGCCCGGCTTCAAATTGAAACTACACCGTAAGGACATGGCGATTGTGCTGGACACCGCGCGAGAGCTAGGTGTCGCTTTGCCGGTTTCCTCTATTGTGACCGAGTTGATGAACGCTTTAATGGCGAGTTCCGGTGGAGAGCTGGACCACTCCGCTCTGGTGACTGTATTTGAAAAATTGGCAAACGTGTGAGCGTAACCGTTGGACTGAAGAGGAACTCCGCACTCCGCGCGGGATGACCGCAGAATGCGCCGCGGGAAAGAGGGAAAGGATGCGGGAACCGCTTTTCGCAAAGAAAGAGGTTCTTCCATCCTCCGAAAAAAAATCCTATATATCTGACGAAAAATAACCGTGCCCGAGATTGTTCAGAACCCGTGGATTCGCACCGCCGTACGTTGCCTGGCAAGTTCCCGGGCAGATGAAAGACCCATCTCATTTGTCCTGGACAACGCGGAGGTCGAGATCCGTTCCATTGTGGAATCCTGGCGAGAGCCGGATTATTTGTATTTTAGAGTGCAGACGAAGGATGGCAGGGCATACGAGATCAGGCATCAGGAATATAAGGACTCTTGGGAAATGAGACAACGAACATAGGACTTATCCTGTTATTTCAATAGATCCAGGCTGATTTTTATTTTGACGAGAAACTCTTCGGCTCTTCCGATTTTGCGCAAGATCTGCAAAGCCGTGATACCGGCTTTTTCAAATGCCAGATTTGTCGCAGTGTTCCGATACCGAAACAAAGATTGCAGGTTGGCTTACCGCACTTTTTACAGAGCCCGCCACTAGAGACATCGAATTCTCTGCCGCAATTATGGCATTTCCATGGAATAATCTGTTTTATCAATTTAACAACTCACCGCCGAGTGCGCAGAGAACGCACAGAGGATTTGCAGGTTCTCAGCCGCACGTCATTTCCGATTGCCGGGGCATCTCTTATCTATGTCGGATTACACAACCGTTTGCAATCACGTGTCCGGTGGCTTTTCCTTGTTCCGCAATACATACATGGAAACCGCGCTGGTCACGTGTTCATCAGGATTGCCCCCCAGTGATTTAATTTCCTCCCAAAGGAAAGCTGAAATTCGTACGGTTTTTGGCTCGGACGCCTTCTTTTGAGAGGCTAGGGTTGGCTCTATTCTAGGGAGGTCTTCAATTATTGTCGGGGCTTCGGTCTTAGCAGTCTCCCGCCCTCCTAAGTATTTCTTGACAATGATTCCGCACTGCGGGCACTCATCAAAAGCTGAAAACTGAGGCATGCCACACGATGGGCATTTGACCATCGTAAGCTCCACAGTCTTCTCAAAATTAGGCATCCTCTTGTCGAGATCTGCCCGTTTAAGTAGTCCGGCCTCAATCAATTTTGAGAAAAGGCTTTGTAAGCCTGTTCCGGAGAGTCGATACTTTGTCATCAGTGCAGTATCGTCAAGTCCGTCCCGAATATCCTTTAGGACTTCTCTTGCATCAATTTTGACCTTGGCCATATCGATAACCCTCCAGTGAGCGAACTCGCCTGCTCAGCCGGATTGCCAAAAAATGCTTTCTCTCCTGTTTGGGCATACCTCACCGTGTGCGCCCGAGTCAAACAAAATGTCCGCGGCTCATTAGCCTGAAGGTTTAAGTAGTATCAGGACCGAGTGATAAAAGCCGGATTACTACTGGACCGGAGGGCGCGCTGGTCTCTTACTCGGGCCAGGAACATCGGACGGCCCTGGTTCGATCCTGCTATGGATGAAGTGCAATTGCTCCAAGCCCGCGAACCCGGAGCCATTGATTTGTTGGATCTTGCCGCAGCGCAGACTCTTTTGAACAGCGGGACCGTACACGCTCTACAGCCCGAAGAAATGCCGCGCGATTCAACTATCGCAGCGCTGTTCAGGTACGGACAGACAAATCGTATTCGAGTCGCCGTTTGAAATAGAGGTGCTGTTGATACAGTGAAATCAATTCAAACCTAGATCTCGAACGAGACCTAGTTAATGTTAATAGATTCGTCTACGCCACGGCGATAGTCAAAAAAGCTCCTTGAGTTTTGATTTGGAACTCGGAATTCATCTCCACTGCTGGATTCAGCGTGTCTTTCCAAGCCCGCTTGTATTTTTTTCAAACTCCTGCCAAAATGTTCGGTTGCAGTTAGCTATGCAAGCCGAATATTGATTGTAAGTTGGGGAGCTTTGCTGAAGTTCGCTTCCTTTGCTGCCGTCTTCAGATTCCGACTGCATGCCCCCGCCTCCTCCACCTGTTCCGCTCGGTTCCAAGCCGAACCGCATGCGGCATTCCCACTGACAGTAATTAAGGTCAAATGGTCCGCCGTAATCAGACTGTGCGAGCATGAACGGACGCAGTCCCTTGCATCCTACATCTGCCGGATTGATGAGCGGCTGAGCGGAAACCGTGCCCGAGAGCGCCGGCAGTAATGCGAAAAATACAGCAATTGCGGCTATCATTGTTAATTTTTTCATTTATTTTATCTCCCACCGACAGTCTTTTAACCAAATTAGTTTATCATAATTACTTTCCTGCCGGAAGCGATGAGGCTCAATGGCGATGCTATAGCCTTGGGACTATTGGGCATTAAAATCCGAACAATGTACAGTCACATGAAATGAAGGAAACCGTTGGCAAAATATACAATCCCAACAGCCCCTATGATTGACCCTACCAGCCAGATGTATTTCTTTTTCATCAACGCTGCAATGGAACATAGGAGAATTCCCATTTGAAAGAAGATTATCGCCAGCCCATAGATCTCGCGCCTCTCCTGCGCTTCGTCTCGTTCGTGTTCGAGGTGCTTCGCGTCTTTCATGATATCTTTCTTTTCCTCCTCGTACTTCTTCACCTGGTTCCCGTAAGATTCGATCCTTTGGTTAAACTCCCCGATAAGATCCGGAGAGTTTTTTTCCACGGATTTCAACTCGAGTTCAATTTTTTCCTTCTGCAATTCGTACAGATACCCTTTCAGGCTCTTGGATTGATAGAATGCCCACTGGTCGGATGCCTGGGCTTGTTTGAGGATTGAATCAACTGAGAAGTGCTCCAGTTTGAAGCTGGACAATGTCGCTCCCACGGCGAGAAGAACAGTGGTCAAAGCCAAATAGTTGATCCATTTTTGTTTCTTTTCTTCATTTTCAAGTTCCTCTTTTACCTCTTCTCTGATCTCTGTTGGCTCCATTTTCTTACTCCTTCCATTATTCCCCATATTATAGGGTGAGCCTCAATAGGTTAATCATCTCCTCGCATGACCTGCTCTCAACAACGATTCGATCGCTTCCCGAATAAGAACGAGGATTCCCGGTTTTGTACTTAGTGTCAATTTGTTTAAGTTCCGGCTTGAGAATTTTGGTGTTGCCTCATTTAATTCAGTTTCTTTAGTTCGGCAAAGATGCTTTCCGCTGGAAACGTTTAGCCCTGCCAACGGAACTATGTCGCTCGTCAGTAATAAAATGCTTGACAATGATTCTATTGACGGCTTAAGCGACAAAAGCAGGAGACATCCGCTTACATCTGTGAAATTCTTCCCGGCGACATTTATTTCAGCGCCGGTGATAAAGTGTGAAAGAAGAGCCAATGAGTCGGAAGCGTTTAATAGATCTGAGCATCAGCTTAGAACCGGACCGGCCAAGCGATCCTCCAATGATGATCCCGAGAATAGACTATATAGATCACACGGCGGGCGCCCAACAGATGAAGGATTTCTTCCCAGGTCTGGCTACAGAACAATTGCCCAAAGGTCTTGGGTGGGCCATTGAGTTCCTTAGCCTGACCACGCACAGCGGCACACATCTTGATGCTCCTTATCATTATCATCCCACTATGGATAGAGGAAAGACCAGCCTGACCATAGACGAAGTACCCCTGGAATGGTGCTTTAGCGACGGCGTGCTTCTCGACTTTCGGCACAAAGCAGATGGCGAGCGCATTACCACTAAGGATATCGAAACTGAGCTTGAGCGAATAGGCCATGATTTAAAGCCTCTGGATATTGTCTTGATCCAAACCGGCGCGGATAGAGCTTGGGGCACGCCGGAATATCTGGTGAAAGGCGCTGGTATGGATCGTGAGAGTACGCTTTTTCTCACGGAAAAGGGTATCAGGGTGGTTGGCATTGACGCATGGAGCTGGGATCGTCCGCTGCCGTTTCTGGCCAAGGAGTTCCAGGCGACCAAGGATCCAAACGTAATATGGGAGGCGCACTTTGCCGGGATTGATATAGGTTACTGCCATATGGAAAAGCTCGCCAATCTTTCCGCAATAGGTCGCTCTCACGGATTTGTGGTTTGTTGCTTCCCCATCAAAATCAAACGTGCGAGCGCAGGATGGTGTCGCCCGGTTGCTATTGTGGAGGACTGAACGTCTCGCTCATTTGCTTTAACGAAAATTTGAGTAGATATACAAGACTCTCCGCAATTGCAGTTTTTTCGAGAGGCTCATGTTCTGCAGTCGTTAATGGGAACTCCCAAAAGCCCTTTCGGATTTGAATGGTAGCAGCGGCTGACGGAGAACGGGTTAGTCCCGCTCTACCATAGCCGGTAGTCCCGCGCAGAACGCGGGATGCCGGTCGAGTTGAATTTATAAAAGCGAATCAGTATTCGCACCCAAAGAAGTTCATATGCGCCAATGTAGAGCTTAGTCAAAAGACACATTTAGCTCTAGAAACCCATGTGCGGTATTACTCAAACGAGACGTTACAAAAGGATAGGTAATTCGTATGCCAGCCAAATTCATTAGTGAGAAAAACCTGCGCTTTTTGCTTTATGAGGTCTTTGATGCGGAATCATTGACGCGGTACCCGTATTTCCGGGAACATAGTAGGGAAAACTTCGATATGGTATTGGATACGGCCGTCAAGATAGGACGCGATATTCTCCAGCCGTGTCTGAGAGAAATGGACCAGGATCCGCCAAAGTTGGTCAATGGACAGGTCAAAGTCCACCCAGTGGTGAAAACATTCATGACGGAATGCGGAGAAGGGGGTTGGATTGGAGCACACGCTCCTTTTGAACGTCAGGGCCAGCAGCTTCCGTCTATGATTATCAATGCTTTCATGTTCATCTTCGGGGCTGCCAATTACTCGGCCAGTGTGTATCCAATGCTGACCAACGGAGCTGCTCATCTAATTGAATCATTTGGCTCAAAAGAACTGGTTGAGACCTTTGTTCCTCATATGTTCGGGGGGCGCTGGCAAGGAACCATGGCGATGACCGAACCGCAGGCAGGGAGTTCTCTGGCTGAGATCACTACACAGGCCGAGCCCACAGACAAAGGGTACTACAAGATTCGCGGTCAGAAGATCTTCATATCAGCCAGCGATCACGATGGCGTGGAGAACGTCGTCCACCTGATGCTTGCCAGGATAAAGCAGGCCCCACCAGGCGTGAAAGGCATCTCACTCTTCGTGGTACCCAAACTTCGACTAGACGATCAGGGTCAGCTTACGCCCAATGACGTAAACGTGGCGGGCCTGTATCACAAGCTCGGGTATCGCGGAGCCCCGATTGCGCAGCTTAGCATGGGTGAAAACGACGATTGCCGAGGATACCTGGTGGGTGATCCCAACAAAGGTCTGTCCTATATGTTTCAAATGATGAACGAAGCCCGAATTGAAGTGGGAGTAGGCGCTGCAGGCATTGCTTCCGCAGCATATTATGCCTCGCTTCAGTACACCAATGAGAGACAGCAAGGCCGAAAACTGACGGAAAAAGACCCAACCAGTCCTCCCGTCTTAATTATCGAACACCCCGACATTAAGCGAATGTTGTTGTTTCAGCGAGCGGTGGTTGAGGGCTCCCTTTCCATCCTACTCCAATGCGCCAAATTTGCGGATATGGCGAGAGTCACCGAAGGTGAGGAGCGACAAAAATATGACTTGCTACTGGACGTTCTCACTCCTGTGGCCAAAACCTACCCATCTGAAATGGGAATCGTGTCGGTTAGTCAAGCGCTTCAGTGCCTGGGGGGGTATGGGTATTGTGATGAGTTTCCGCTTGAACAGTTCTACAGGGACGCTCGGATCCATCCCATCCACGAGGGAACTACCGGTATCCAAGGTCTGGATCTGCTGGGAAGAAAAGTGAGAATGAACGATGGGCAGGGTTTTAAGCTGTTCGTGCGAGAGGTCATGGAGACCATTGAGGCCGCTCGTAAGACTGAAGACTTAGGAGATTACGCAGAGCGACTGTCACAAAGTGTGGAAAAGCTCCGGCAAGGTGACGGATTTTCTCCTCACATTCGCTTCGAAAGGCAATATGGAGCTATTTCTAGCTGATTCCGCGCTGTATCTGGAGCTGTTCGGCATCACCGCAGTGGGTTGGCAGTGGCTACTGCAAGGCACAATTGCTCAAACTAAGCTGTTCGAGTCCCAGTCTGAATCACAAGCGACTTTTTACAAAGGCAAGCTGTGGACCATGAAGTATTTCTTTCATTATGAAATGCCGAAGATCGAGGGGTTGGTAAAACGGCTATTAGAGGCCGACGGACTGACTGCTGAAATGAACCCGGCGCTCTTTACAGATTAGCGGAATTGCCGTGAATCATTAGGGAAAATCTGAAGCACTCCTTACTAAAGACATTGAGAAAAAGGTGCAGTGATCGTTTATCGTCGTGACGCTTATTCTCAAATTATCAGGAAGCTTTTAATTATCAATTTACAAAATACATAGGTCATTTGGGCAAGACTTCGCGGACTGTAGTGAGCATTTGTTTAAAACCGTAAGGCTTCGAAATGAAACCCGCGGCTCCGGATTCGGTGATCTCTTTTGCTGTTTCGGTTGTACAATATCCGCTGGTTATTAGAATTTTGGCATCAGGATCAATTTCAAGGAGTTTCTCAAGACATTCCTTGCCGCCCATTTCGGGCATGATAAGATCGAGAATTACTAAGGAAATCATGTCCCTCTCTTTCCCGTATAAATTCAAAGCCTCTTTCCCATTGGCCGCTGTGAGCACTTTGTATCCGGCCCGTTTGAGGATCCTCTTTGTCACATCGCGTACCAAATCGTCGTCCTCTGCCAAGAGAATCGTCTCCGTACTTTCTGGTTCTTGACCATTCGTCACTGTTCTTGCCGATATCCGAGGAATAATAATGTCCGACGTTGTAGGATAACCAAAAAGCTGCGAAACGACAACTCGAAAAAGCACCGGGAGCTATTTTCGTAATCTATCCGACACCGTAGGACCCTATTGGATAAAGTTTAGGAGGATAGGACGGAAAAGGTAAGACGACAGGAACTATTTCCGGGAATCGACGAGGATTGGTCCAGACAAAAAATGTTCCGTTAGGAGCAAGTAAAGCTTAATAGCCCTTTCCACATGATGTGATCTGGCATTTCCTAAGTTGTCAAGCCTCTTCACTACATCGCCGGACAGGCTACAGCTAATCCTTGCCGTTTGTCGCACTTGCGGCCGTCCTCGCGCCGTATAGGAACGTGGATCGAGTTCCACTTCCTGCAGCAGAGTCCATGCCGCCTTCATCTGCTCTTCTCTCTTCATCAGAACTCCCCAGAGTTTTATTTGTCGTGCTCTTCCAAACTTGCACAAGGTCCTTGAAAAATCCCTACGCGGAAATTGCATTGCTCAAATTCGAGACAATTCTGATTCATAGCTGCAGATTTGGAACAATGAAATGCTTGCGTCAATTCCACAGCAGTTATTGAATCACATTCTTTTCTCCGCACAAGACTAATGGCAAATCTAGCATTAACTATGCCAGCTTTAAAATAAAATCTTCGTTTAACCGAAACGTCATTTGATAATAATAGCTTAGAGCTTCGGTGAAACAACTGAGGGATATTCCATCTGCCAGTTGATTCGGGTCACAATGACTCAGTTCCGGTAAGCTATCGTTAAGTAAGGTCGTGTTATGTCACACCTTTGGTCGTTTGAGTCATAATGGCTCAGTCACGCGGTATCACGGGCGCCTTGGAAAAAACAATATATACCGAATTACTTCGTAAGTGTTTGAATATCACTTGCTTGCCGTATTAATCCAATAACTACCTAGCCAAGATTCATTAATTCTCATCTGATTTTGCCTCTGAAGGGCTGGGCACTTAATTTTTTGACTCATTTTTTTCGGCTGCTTGGTTTGTTTATCACGAAGACAGCTCCATGCCAACTTAGAACTACATTTTCTAAGTTCAAATATCACAATGAGTCCAACATACATATTGGGGAAACTAATCGGGTTCAAAAATGTTCTGCCAAATGCTTCAGGGATTCGTGGTAAAGGTTTGCCTTTGAAATTGGAGAGGCCGGTGCATGTCTGCAATGGTTGCAGGGCCGCAAGAAAGTTGGCTAGGTGTTGCAAAGATTACGTTTGACTAGCGTGGCAGCCGTAAGACATACTGAACGGGGTAACCTCCCAAGACGGATGTTATTGCGGATTCCGATCCTTGAAACCGAACAGAGAGAATTACTGAAGAGTGTGAGATGCCATGAAACCGACGCTTACCCAAATTGAAGCTGCTGCCGAGATTGTGTATCATGTGCTGACCCCCACTCCGCAGTACAACTGGCCGTTGCTGTCCAAGCGCCTTGGGACGAATGTCTGGGTTAAGCACGAGAACCACACCCCTATAGGGGCTTTCAAAATCCGCGGCGGCCTTGTCTATTTCCACCACCTGGCTCAGGAACTTGACCGACCTAAAGGAGTGATCAGCGCGACAAGGGGCAACCATGGTCAATCGATAGGTTATGCCGCACGCCGTTATGGCATCCCGGCGACGATAGTTGTGCCTTTCGGCAACAGTCGCGAAAAAAATGCGGCCATGATTGCCCTCGGAGTGGACCTCATTGAGCACGGTGACGATTTTCAGGCGGCTTATGAGTACGCGGCCGAGTTGTCGCAACAACGGGGCGTCCACATGATTCCATCTTTTGATCCGCTTCTGATCCGTGGCGTGGCTACGTACGCACTTGAACTGCTGCGTCATGTCCAAGATCTGGACGTCGTGTACGTGCCAATCGGCCTTGGATCAGGCATCTGTGGTATGGTGGCCGCACGGGAGGCCCTTGGGCTGTCGACTCGTATCGTTGGCGTTGTGTCAAAACATGCCCCAGCCTATGCGTTATCATTCGAGCAAAGAGTGCCGGTGGAGTACCCGGTCACTACGAAATTGGCTGACGGTGTGGCATGCCGTACGCCGGAACCGAAGGCGCTGGAGATCATCTGGCACGGCGTAGACCACATTGTTGCCGTCAGCGACGATGAAGTCGCCGACGCAATGCGAGCCCTGTTTCAGGACACTCACAACGTTGCAGAAGGCGCAGGCGCGCTCTCCTTTGCAGCCGCACTCCAGGAACGCGATATCCTGCACGGCAAAAATGTGGCAATAGTACTGTCGGGCGGGAATGTGGATCGACAGGTTTTTACAAAGGTACTGGCGGACAAGCTGCGTCCTGACGATCGTTGATTATAATTGTCGCAATAAATTATGCGTATAACTTATTTTCAGGCTATTAGCCTTTTCTTGTCGAGAAGCTTCTCCAAAATTTCCGCAACCTTATGTTTCATAAATCTACAGTGATTCACTCGTTCTCAGCTATTTTTATTCTTCTGAGTGTCCCGATACCTACTAACATTGCAAAATACTTTTCTAATATATAGCGTGATGATTGGAAAAAAATTCTTTGCAGGGTAACTCAAATGTGCGGGCGATTCGTGTTGATGACACCAGGAAAGGACCTGGCGAAACGGTTCGGGCTTGAAGTAGTTACCGATCTCGAGCCCCATTATAATATAGCGCCTACTCAGATGGTAACGGTGATTAGGGTAGACCGGCACACCCTTCAGAGACGCTTAGTTCAGCTAAAATGGGGATTGATTCCGTCTTGGGTCAAAGATCCTTCAATAGGGAATAGATTAATTAACGCCAGAGCGGAAAGTGTAGCGGAGAAACCCGCGTTTCGATCGGCGTTTAGATTCAGGAGATGCCTCGTATTAGCTGACGGATTCTATCAATGGAAGAAAGGGAAAGTAGGAAAACAACCCTACCTTCTTAAGATGGCTAATGGAGACACCTTTGCATTTGCTGGTCTTTGGGAAAAATGGACGGGACCGGAAGGTGACACTATCGAATCATGTACATTGCTCACTACTGATGCAAATGAGATTATGCTGCCCATTCATGACCGAATGCCGGTGATCCTCAAACCGCAGGACTATGATTTATGGCTTGACCCGAAGGTCAGGGATCAGGGTTTATTAAAACAGCTGCTTAGCCCATATCCATCTGAGGAAATGGTTGTTCATCCGGTGAGTCCCAAAGTGAACAAAGCAAATTATGATGCTCCCGATTGTGTAGAGGTAATTCCTGTAGAGGAGAATTGAAGGATGAAGATGTCTCCTTCCGGGTAGGGTCTGCGACCGAGCAGTTCCGTTGATCCCGAATACTTTCTTTAGCTGTGCCATGCTTCGGTATCGGTGAAATTAAAGATCTAAGGATCAGGTTCGGGGCCTGCTCCTGGATCTTGAAGGCCGAGAACATGTCCAGCAGAGGCATGTCCACGTCAGTTACAGCTTCATTTGCGGAACGCGGTTCTAGATGCTGTCCTCCTCATACACATTGGCGATGCAGCATAGGAACGTGCAGTTCTCGGTATCGCTCAGGTTCACCATGGAGTGGGTCTCCATCGTGGGGATGAACACTAGGTCGTGTGGGCCCATCTGTTTTTTTTCCAATGGCTCGTCGGTCTTGGAGTCATGGCAAGTAATCTCAAGATGCCCAGTCAGGACATACATCGTCTGGTAGTAGAGATGATTGTGGATTGGAATCGAGCCTTTGGGGCCCACCGTGAACAGGCGCAGGCCATACTCTGGTGCGCCCTCCGGGCCGGCCTGGGACAGCCACCTGATCCACGTATCCTTTACCGGATAGGGTTTGTTTTTGTACGGAAAGCTCTCGATCTTGGTGTCCGGCGTGTCATTCACATTTTTCACGATCATGATTTCCTCCAGGTCTGAGTGTTCCTCGACCAGTTTTTTAGGATGGCAACAGTCGCGCCAAGACAAAAGCAAGGCATTCCAAACTAGAGGATTATCTCGACGATCTACTGGACGCCTCGTTCGACGGGATTGTCATTTCCTATGCGGAAGGCAACGTCCCCAAGGCGAATCGAGCATACCAGAAGCTTTTAAACATTACCAGAGAGGAAATCACGACCACAATCTCGGAGACATGGCCAAGAACAAGGTGCTCAGGGGGGCCGTGGTTTTTGAGGTTACCAGGACGCATGTTCCTTTCACGAGGATTCACGCCGATGATGGAGGGATGATAACCTGGATGGGCTACCTAACCAATTAATTTCCTTGGTGGAGATGAAGGGATTTGAACCCTCGACCCCGCGTTGCTGTGACCCCTATTCGCTGGGCCTCAGAAAAGCCGTTGAAAAGTCCCTATTAAGGACATATGCTCCAAGCAGCCCCAATTCTTCAATCCTCTGGAGTAAATTATGACCCAATTACCATACGACCAACGAGACCGGAATCTGGGCGTGCTACTTCATTTGTCATCTTTTGCCGGCATTATTGTACCTTATGCCGGGTTCGTAGTACCGATAGTCATTTGGCTGGCGTACAAGGAATCGGATTTCGTGAACCAGCAAGGGTTCATTTTCTTCAACGGCTTAATTTCTTACACTATTTATGGCATTGTAAGTGGTATGCTCTGTTTCATTCTCATTGGATTTCCCCTTCTGTTAGTTCTATTCATTTTTGCTATTTGGGGACCCATCAGAGCAGCGCTTGCGGCGCGCGATGGGAGATTGCGCGAATACCCGCTTGTAATCAAGTTCTTGCGAACGAACTAATCCTTCGGGCGAGGCGAGCGAGGCGATTGTGTCCTCGAAATCGAAGCAGTCGATGGTTTTCCGGGGACCGGAGTATTCCGTGATACGGGGCCACTCATTCTTCCGCTACAAATTGGGCTCAACACCTTTTACTTTCATGGCCTATTTCCAATAATTTTTAGTGAAATAGAATGGATCACATTAAAAACTGTCCACTCTGACACGATGCTTCTCGTTGTCTCGCAGTAAGGTAGACTTCTTTTGGTTTGGTTCCGGGTGCATGGTCTCGGATCCTTCATAGTCAGATAGGCTCATCCTTTCCTTACATGAAGCGTAAGACCTTGTCCGGCCTAAATTTATTGGTCAACCCCCAATCCGGGCAGTCGTTTCCGCCCGGCTGTACTAAAACTTTGGCGGAGTGATGATGAGGTAGAATCGGCACGTTCGGTTCTTGCTATTGCGAAGCCGATGAGGGATTGAGCTGTCAAAGTAGAGGCTGTCGCCTTCCTGAAGCTCGATGACCTCATCCGCCAGTTCGACCCTCATTGCCCCCTTGAGTATAACGAGACATTCCTCACCTGGGTGGTTGAGCAGGGTTTCGCTGGTAGCCCCTTTCGGAGAGAGGGTGCCGATCATGACTGCCATCTTTTTGTTCAAGTCTGAATGGATAATATCATAGCTCAAACCGGCCTTCGGAAATACGACCAGCCGCCGCTCCCGATTCCTGATAACGCGCGTCGGTCCGGCCCCATCCGTCAGAACGAGACTAAAGAGGGGAACGTCCAGGGCTATGGCAATCTTGCGCAGGGTGGAGAGAGACGGGTCAACTTTGCCAGTCTCAATCTGACTGATGAGGCTTGCAGAGACATCCACCATGGCCGCCAACTTACGGAGCGATATCCCTTTGTTCTCGCGAGTTTCCTTGATTCTTTTACCAACCATAATCATATGCACCCAACGGATTTCCTAGAGGGTGTCCCAGAACCCAAAGCGAGGACCTTTGCCGTGATCCCTCATGAGCTCCAGATCGCCACTCCCGCATGCTCTCCACCCAAACCTGACAAGCGCGAAATGAAAACAAGCAATTCTAGAACCAACCTTACCATAGCCGCTATGTGCACTTAGATCGCAATGAGCTTCCGGGCAACCTCTACGGCCGCTGCCGCATCAGGAGAGTAGGCGTCGGCCCCGATCCGGTCAGCATACTCCTGGGTTATAGGCGCACCGCCGACCATGACCTTCACATGCGGGTATTTCATTTTGACCGCCTGCACCGCCTCGGCCATGGCTGCCATGGTGGTCGTGAGCAGCGCCGAGAGGCCGACGATGTCGGGGCGATGCTCTTCGTAGGCTTCAACAATCCGGCTCGCCGGCACATCCACTCCCAAGTCGACCACGTCGAATCCATTTCCCTTGAAGACCAGCGCTACGAGGTTTTTCCCGACGTCATGTAGATCGCCCGATACAGTTGCGATCATGAGCTTGCCGAGCTTGGTTCCACCCGAAGACTTGACCAGTTCGGGCGCAAGGTGATCCGACCCGGCCCGCATGGCCTCGCCGGCTATGAGCATCTCCGGGATGAATGCGTCTCCCCTGGAAAACGCCTCTCCGACCTCCCGAAGGCTTTCGATCATAACGTCCAGAAGTTCGCCGGCGCTATGTCCTGCGCCCAACAGGGCGTCCAGCTCAACCTTTACCGTTTCCCGATCCCCCGCCTTGATCGCAGCTCGCAAATTCTCCATAAGTCAAAACTCCCTCGTCAATTCCTGAATCCCTGAATTCCTAAATATCTCAGGATAAAGGATAAGTTCCCCACCTGGCGACTGCGTCGTAAAGGGCCAGGACGTTTGCAGGAGGCACGTCCGCCTGGATGTTGTGCACCGCGCACACTACCAGGCCCCCGCCCGGCGCCATGGCTCGCAGAAGGTGGCGCACTTCAGCTTCAACGTCGGTGGGCGAACCGGTGGGCAAGACCTGCTGTGAGTCGATGCCTCCCCAGAAGCAGATCTTATCCCCGAACCTTTCTTTGAGGCCCTTGGCTTCCATGCCGTGAGCCCGCACCTGCACCGGATTCAATATGTCGATCCCCAGATCGATGAAATCGGGGATGAGGCTGGAGGCCGCCCCGCAGCAGTGATAGAAAATCCTGGCATTGGTCTTCCTCCGTATCAGCTCTATGGCCCTCGCCTGCCGAGGCTTAATGAATTCCCCGTAGTCGCGGGGCGACATGAGTGTAGTCTTCTGCCCGGCCAGATCACCCCCCTGAATCACCACATCCAGGTACTGGCCGCATGCCGAAAGCACATGATGGAGAAACTGCAGGTGCAATCCCAGGGTCTTGTCCAGGAGGGCGTGAATGAAGTCACGGTTGAGGGCCATATCCATGTAGAATTGTTGCATGCCCCTGAGCTTCCATGCACGTTCGTACCAGGTTTCCCAGGCGAAATCCCCAATGACCGCGTACTGGCCTTCTTCAGCAAGTTTTCGGGCTCGTTCGACCACCCCATCGAGAAGGCCCGGGTCGCGTGGATCGGGCCATGCATAAGAATCCAGGTCTTCGATCTTTGCCTTGGCAAGGGGGCTGTCGACGAGATTGTAGTAAAGGGTTGTCGGAGTCTTCACAAACCCGCACCCCCACTCATCGACCACATACAGGCCGCGGTCGGTCTGCTCGGGGGCAAACTGCCACGATCTTGGCCGTCCGATATGGACGTAGCGAGTGTCGACTCCGAGGCGCTGTAGAACGTCCTCTTCGGGGTCGACGGTCTGCCTCAGCCAGTCGAAGACCTCGCGTTCGCGGTCGATCCCCAGCTCTTTGAGCAGACCGTTGTAAGCGATCACGGAAATAGTGGTCACCCATCCGCCGAGGTCGCAGGGCACGCGATCGGGGGCTTCATGGTTGAGGGCGGTCAGGAAACGTTCTCTGGAATTCATAGGCAACTTCCTCTATACGGCTCGCCACAGGCTAGCCAAAAACCAGCTTCGGCAGCCAGGTGACAAGCTCCGGAATATAAGTGATGAGGACGAGGGTAATAAGGAGCGGAATGAGGAAGGGGGCGCAGGCCCGGGTCACCTCGGAAACACTCATATCGGCCATGTCAGACATGATAAAGAGTCCTACTCCGAAAGGCGGAGTGAGAAAACCGATGCACACGTTCAGTACCTCCACTACCCCCCAGTGCACCATATCTATTTGATAGGCTTGCAGGATCGGCAAGATCATGGGTGTCAAAACGAGGATTATCGCACAGATGTCAAAGAAACAGCCGGCGATGAGGAAGGCGATGTTGAGGATGAGCAGTACCACCCACTGCTTGTCCGTCGCCGACATGATGGCGTCCTTGACGAGGACTGGGATGTTCTCCATCGTCACCACCCAGCCGAAGACGGATGCCGCGCCCATGATAACAAGGATGAGGGCCGTCATGACCGCCGAGCCGACCAGTAATTCCGGAAGCTTTTTGAGGCTGAGCGATTTGTACACAAAAACGGAAATGAATAGGCCGTAGGCCACCGCCACTGCCGCGGCTTCAGTGGGTGTAAATACTCCCGACATAATACCCCCAAGAATAATTGCCGGCGTGGCCAGAGCAGGAGCCGATGTCTTGAGGGTGGAAAGGATTTCAAGAAACGAGGATCGCTTAGGATCGCGCGGGTAGTTGCGCTTGACGGAGTAAATGTACACCATGACCATCAGGCACATGCCCATGATTATTCCGGGGATAACACCCCCAACGAAGAGACGCCCGACGGATTGTTCAGCAATCATCGCGTAAAGTATCATCTGCACGCTGGGCGGTATAATGGGCCCTATAATCGATGCCGCCGAAACTAACCCCACCGAAAAAGGCTTATCAAATCCCGCCTTCTGCATCATCGGGAGCTCAAGCTTCCCGAGGCCGGCGGCTTCGGCGGTGATCGTACCAGAAATCCCTGCAAAGATCATGGACGCCACGACGACCACATGTCCCATGGCTCCACGCGTATGTCCGACCAAGGCCCGGGCAAACTTGAACATTTCTTCCGAAGTCCGTCCGGCATTGATAATGTCCGCCGCCAGGATGAAGAGCGGCAGGGCCAATAGAGGGAAGGATTCCAGGCTTCCCATCATGCGATGAGCCAGAATGACGAGTGGCACCTCTTTAATGAAAACGAGATAGAAGAGGCACGAAAGCAACAGCGATAAGAAGACCGGAATACGCATCGCCATCAGGACGAGCAGCACTGAAATGAGGATCAGAGCGTTCATAGGTTGCACTCCTCCCCTTTGCGGGAATCTTCGCTGCTAGGGATTGGCTCTTCGGGAAAGGCCGGCAGACGTCTGAGATCGGCAATGAATCGTTGGACTTGGTAGTACAACATTATGATGAAACCGACCAAGAGCGCCGCTGCAAACCAGAACTCACTAATGCGCAGGGCGGGTGTTGTACTGTAGGAAAGGCGCTCCGCCAGATTCCAGCCCTGCCATATCATGACGCCCATACAGATGAGGATGAGTATATGATTGATCCGACTGAGCGGGCGCATCACGCCTGCAGGAAGCAGGTCCGAAAAGACGGTGATGCTTACGTTTTTGTCCTGGCGAACCAGGACGGCCCCGCCGAGAAAAGTCAGCCACACCAGACCGAGCAGACAGATCTCTTCGCTCCAGAAGAGGGGGGCGTTGAAAACATAACGCATAACCACGCCGGAAAATAGCACCACCACAACCAGACCGTGAACGATGGCGATCGTCCAAAAAAGCAGCTTACCGATCATCTTGTTCAGCGTAGAAATCATAACATTACGCCTCAACCACCGAAGAAACCCAGGCCGTCCGGTACGGCCTCGCACCCAGCTCCCGGGCCCATTGATCTTCGTGTGTGTTAGTCTTCCTTCGTGTGACTTCGTGGATTTTTCTTTTCTATTCTTTGCCGAGTTTCTTCAGAAGCCCTGCAGACCAGAGGCCGGATTTTTCCAGCTCGGGGTAAGCCGTGGCGGCCTTTTTCAGCCAGATGCTCCGGTCGGCATCCTTGAATACGACCCCGGACTTCCCGATTTCCTTCTGAGCTTCGCCCTCAAGCCCCTGACCGTAGCTGACGAACCAATCGGCGGATTCCTGGGAAGCGTCACTCAAAGCCTTCTGAACATTGAGCGGGAGCGATGCATATTTCATATCGTTGATCCACGTGACATCGTACAGATTCAACCAGTCGAGCTTGGTGCAAAAATTGAGCTGCTCGAAGAATTTCTCGTCCCGAATCTGCACGATGTTGTGCACCATGCCGTTCACCACGTTCTGGCTCAAGGCCATGTAAACCTCACCCCAAGGCAATGGCACGGCTGTTGCGCCGAGCTTGTTCCAGGTGTCCACGAGAGCTTTCGACTGCCAGACGCGAAGCTTGATGCCGTTTAGCTCGTCGGGTGTCATCACTTGGCGCTTCTGGGTCCACAGGTGGACGGCCGGACGAAAGGCAAAGCCGGGGAGGGTCCGAATCGCCAGCTTCTTGCGGACACGTTCCCGAACTTCCTGCAGGTAAGGATCCTTAACCAGTTCCTCACGCGTCAACATGAAGGGGGTACCATAGATCGTATAGTCTTTGTCGAAGGCGTCCATGAAGCCCTCAGCCTCCATGCCCATGTCAATGGTGCCCATAGAGATTCCCTGCATGATCTCTTTAATGTTTCCAAGCTGCTGGGCGGGATAGATTTCTACTTTTACGTTCCCGTTAGTCTTGGCCGCAACAAGCTCGGCAAACTTCTGCGCCTTCTTGTCCAGCATGCCGTTCGGAGCAGTGATGTGAGCCAACTTCAGAACAACCTGATCCGCGGCCTGAGCCTTCATAGCCCAGCCGGGCATTAGCATGCAGACTGCCACAAGCATCCAAAGTGTTCTCTTCATGTTGCTTTCCCTCTTTTTCGTTTCTCCCAATCTTGCGTAATACACCTTTACCCTTACAGGCGCATTATGGGAGCGATGGAAATCATGTGTCAAGTATAATTTAACATGTTAAGTCACGTTTATTTTATCCGAAACGCTTGAACATGTTGGCAGCAGCATGGGGACTGAGCAGAACCTGACCTGCACCCCAAGAAATGGTCCAGGATCTAAGTTAGTATGGGGTAGAACATGGGCCGGACATGGAGGGCAGGATGAAGCGGAATCGTTTTAATTCAAGGGGTCAGAACAAGAAAATCAGGATGCCGCCTCGCAAGCTTAACATTCTGATTCTTTAAACGATTCGGTGGTAGAGATGAAGGGATTTGAACCCTCGACCCCGGCGCTGCGAACGCATTTCCGGGGTTAGTGATACCAACGACTTATGACGATTTCTTAATAATTTCAACTCCCGTCGTTACGTTTGGTGATACTTCGTTTTAAATTCTGTTAGCTAATGTTAGCTGGAATTTTCAGGAACGATCCAGCTAAGAGGATTAGCTTGACCTTGCATCGGAATGTGTTGACGGAGCTAGGGATCGAGGATACAGGCTCTCCTGCGCGCATCAGGTCTGCTCAGCAGAGCAGATGAGCCAGAGTCTTTCAGACCCGAACTTCTTATGGAAGAACCAAAGGGGCTGGATCCGTATAAAGTAAAGTAAAGGGGTCATGAATAAAGGGGTCATAAAGGGGTCAAGTCTGCTCTTGACTCACCTTTCAGAGCCGAGAGCAGACCTGCTTGAGGTTTCAAAGAACGGGAGGACGGAGACAGGGCGGTTTCAGGGAATAGTGCTGACCTAATCCAGTCCTGCAGAGTAATCGCAGTTTCAAAAGCGGACTGGTGGCCTTTGTTTGAAAAGCAAGAGGAGCTAATTAGTTTTTAACACAGCGTAGGCGGAATCTTCTTGACAAGGATAATCTCTGTCTTTTACAGTAAATGTCCTTTTCGATATTGAGGGGGAATGTCAACAACTTA
>JBKQRG010000057.1:0-66352 GCA_052144015.1 Desulfomonilaceae bacterium | reverse complement strand
TCGAAGCCCCACCTCTCGAAGAAGGGGAACTCCGCCCTGAAGCGTCCCTCAAACCCATGTTCCACTCCAACTCACTCACCACGGCCACCAAGAAACCACTCGCTCTTCATTGCTGAGAAACTTATATCTACCTTGACAATGAACCTCGCCGGGCCTACAAGGTTAAGGTCGACGAGGTCGCTCCAAGAGCCGAAGTTGAACCACGTCTTGGAAATGTTTACAAAGTCACAACTGTATTTTCCGATTCGCCTGGGCGAATAAAAGGTGGTATGAAAGGCGTGGGAAATATTAACACCGGGACCACAAATTTGTGGAGCCTTGTGGCTTTAAGACTGGCTGCTCGCGTCAATCAGCTCCTTCTACATTTTTGGTAACCCTACCATTGATCCATATCTCCATTCTTTTTTCCAGTATTGATTACATCATCAAAAAGTTGTGGGCCAGTTGGCCAGCATTCTTTCACTTCGGTAGGCTCCGTCGTTTCCTCTCGCCAATTTCGAGATATAGCTGAGCACTCTCCGGGTATCCCGGGGATCAATCACATCTTCCAGCAGGTGCAGACCCGCGGCTTTCCAGGGCGCGCTGGCAGCTCTAATTTGTTGCTCGGCCATGTCTCGTGCGGCCTTAATGTTGTCCGATTCGTCTATTTTTCTCCGATACACAACGTTGGCAGCTACTTCCGGCGCCATGAAGCTGATTTCCGCATTCGGCCATGCCAGTACAAAATCCGCGCCCATCCCGGTACCGCACATATTCGAGTATGCCATTCCATATGATTTCCGAATGACCAGCGAAATCTTCGGAACAGTGGAGAGCGCCACCGCCTCTATGAAGTTGATAATTTTCCCGGGCATACGTTTCAATTCCGCTGCCCTGCCGACGAGGAAGCCGGGCGTATCATGAAGAAAGATCAACGGAATATTAAATGAATCGCACAAGCATATAAAACTGCAACATTTGTCACAACCGTCCGGCCCCATCGCCCCTGCCATATGCAGCGGCTGGTTTGCGATGATGCCGATCACATGGCCATCTATACGGGCCAAGCAGGTGATAACGCTCCGATCAAAATCCGGTTTAAGAATGAAAATGTGCTCATCGTCCACTATGGTCTGGATCACACGAATCATGTCATACCCGCGGCGGGTTTCCTCGGGAACAATGGATAAAAGGCGTTCTTGTCGTGTTTCCTGATCATTTCCTTGCGGTGGCACGATCGGAGGCAATTCCTGAGCGTTGGAAGGCATGTACGAAAGGAACTCGCGAACAATGCGGAAGCAGTCGGCCTCGTCCTCTGCGACCCGATCAACTTGCCCGGTGATTTCAGCATGAAGTTTCCATCCCCCCAGTTCTTCATTCTCAACCTGTTCACTGGTTGCCACTTCGAGTACTCGAGGGCCGGAAACAGCCATACATGAGCCTTTCACCTGGATGACAAAATCCGCAAGAGCCGCCAGCCATGACGGGCCTCCGAAACACTCTCCCATAATTGTCGCTACGAACGGCACCTGGCGGCATCGCAAGGCCATCTCTTTTCGCATGGTCATTGAGCTTAGCCCTTCAGACCCCATGATATCCGGTATGCGGGCGCCACCTCCTTCTCCCAAATTGATCAATGGATATCCTTTTTCAGCTGCCCAACGTGTAAGGCGATGCTCCTTCTCAACACCAATTCGGCCACCCGTCCCGGCGAGAACGGTGGCATCATCCGCAGTAACTGCTACGGTCCGACCATCAATCGTGCCAAAACCAGCAATTTTACCGTCGGCCGGCGTTTTGGTTTCCATGCCGGATATGTCGGAATGATCGAGCATCCCAATTTCAAAGAAACTGCCTGGGTCCAGCAATTTTTCTATTCTCTCTCGCGCTGTTCCGGCCCCAGCCTCACGTTTGCGAGCAACTTTATCAGGCCCGCCCATTTTTAAGGCATCGGCCTTTCGACGCATTAACTCATCGACAGCCTCTTTCATTCCCATTTTTATGTTACCTGTGCCAATGTATGTCGTTAGAACTTCATTCCGGGCAGATTGAGTGACGCGGTGTTGCCGCCATCAACAGGAAGAACCTGGCCTGTAATATAGCTGGATTCATCGCTTGCGAGGAAAAGAATAGCAGCAGCCACTTCTTCCGGTCTTCCATAGCGCCGCAATTCGCAGCGGCTGCCCAGTTTGTCGAATTTTCCTATTTCCCGAGCTATATCAAAGATGGGCTTGGTCATACCGGTCTCAATCAGACCTGGACAGACCGCATTGACCCGCACATTGTATTTTCCGAGGTCACAAGCCGCTGTCTGGGTGAAATTAATGAGGGCTGCTTTGCTGGCGCTATATGCATTACCGCCGGCGCCCGAACGAATCCCGGCCACAGAAGCTGTATTAACTATAGCCCCGGTTTTCCGTTCCTGCATATGTTTGGCAATATGTTTCGTGGTGAAGACCGCGCCCAGAACATTTACCCCGTAGACCTGTTGCCAATCTTGCGCGTCTTGTTCTTCCAAAGAAGTTAACTGGCCCGTAATTCCCGCATTGTTGCAAACAATATCAACAACGGAATAGGTCTGGAGAGCCAATTCAATAAGTTGCCTAATTTCATTTTCAACAGAGACATTCGTTTTTTTTGTGATTGCTTCCGCGCCTGAATTCAGTACGAGGCCCAGTGTTTCGTCGAGCCCATCTTCATTCCAATCCGCAAGGACTAGTTTAGCGCCTTCATTTGCAAAAAGAACTGCAGCTGCCCGGCCGATACCGCTTCCCGCTCCCGTAATAATGGCCACTTTACCTTCCAGACGATTCTTTTCATTGTTCTTCATGTGTCCGCCCTCCATTTAAGAAGGAATTGCCCCTCCCCGCTGAACAGGAAGGGGCATCCGTAGTACCCCCCTCGACTTATATCATAAAGATATTATTTCTTAGTTCCCGTTAGTTGCCTGCTAAGAGCATCGGGGTCTCCGCCGCTCATTCCCGCTATGTGTCGCACCAGCTTCTTTCGGGATTCAATATCATATTGCGAGGTAATGGCAATCTGCTCCATAACCGGAGAGCCGCCTCCATGATAATTACCCACCTTGGAGATTCCGCCTGTGGCTGAGCAAAGAATATCGCCCAAATATCGCCAGAACTGGGCCTGATCCTCCACAGGCATGCTCTGATTTCGCTTGGTGTATTTCAGCAGCAGATCCTTAATTTCGGGGTTCATAAAATCTCTTTCGTGGGGGAAAGTGGCCACCACTCCGCCGGCGATATCACACAGGATCTCTGCCTCCCTGAATACCGCCTCGCCCGTTAGGCAGCGGCCCACGTTGCAGTATATTGAATTCGGGATATAAGATCCGGGCCCGTATGGTACAAAACCCATGCCGGGAATGTATACTTCGGGCTTACCCAAATCAGATGCCGTGTACCCCGCGGCATAACCCAATTCCGTGACCATAATTATCTCAGAGAGTTTCTCCCGTACGTGAGAGGCTTTATGAACGTTGTTAACCTCAGCAGCTAAGGCTGCCGTCCCCAGTAGAAGGTCGCCTATGGCCGGCTTGCAACCTGAATAGGAATGGCGATGAAACAACGCAAAAAGAAGCGCCAGCACACCGCCATGCATCCATTCACCCGCAAGGAACACTCTCTCCCAGGGGATGAAGCAATCATCAAAAATCATGTAGGAATCTGTTGCTCCCGGAGTGAAGCCTCGTTGGAAGTGCTCTCTATCCCTTAGATTATGGATAGTAATTACTTGCTTTAATCCATCCCAGTCGCCCGGAACGGCGAAAGCAACTGCATAATCTTGATCCTCGGGCCGCAGGGCTCGCGTTGGCACGACCAAAACCTCGTCAGCCACTGAAGCTTCGGAGATGTGCACCTTGCATCCGCTCACCACGATTCCGTCATTGAGCCTCTCTTTAATGTGCACGTAAACATCCGGATCCGGCTGTTCGGCCGGCCTTAAGAGCCTGTCACCCTTAACATCGGTCTGGGCTGAACATCCCACCAAATCTTCTGTTTGAAAGCGGACGAGCCACTTCTTGAAATTCTCATGGTACTGAGTCGCTCCGTTGTTCATCTTGTCAGCTTCATAAGAGACGTTATAAATGGCGTTTGTGGCGTCAATCCCCATACAACGCTGCGTGCATCCGCCTACCTTGTGGCACATGAAACGAGTCATATCTTGCTTTTTGTGCAGATCGCCAGTGTTTTGATGAATATGCGTGAAGCGATTGATTCTCTCGCCCGTGAGATGTGACACGGCGGTCAACAATTCCTGATTCTCCGGCTTGGCCGCCTCATCGTACGTGGCGCCAATAGTGTTGAGGCATGCCTTCTGCAGTTCGTCCGTGCGGTCGATAAGGTTGCCGTTGAAGTAGACATTCCTTTTCATCTTGGTCAGGCCTTGGATGTACTGTTCCTTGGTTCTCATGTTTCCTCCACTTTATTAATGATTTTCTTGGGTCCTGAACCTTAGGCATAGGCCGCACGCACAAATCCAAGTGCCTCAGGTTACTATTTAGGGGAAGCAGCTTTCGGCATCCGAGAATCGTGCATTTCAGTTCCGAAAGCTGCACTGTTTGTCAGGTTGAGTTCGCTACTGTTCATCCGATCCGCTCTATGACCGTTGCTACGCCTTGACCACCGCCCACGCAGGCGTTTGCGCAACCGTACCGAGCATTTTTCTTTTCCAAAATTCGAGCCAGCGTCCCCACGAGCCGGATGCCTGTCGCGCCAAGGGCATGACCAATGGCAACGCCTCCGCCATTAATATTGACCTTATCCGGATTGAGACCTAATTCTTTTATACAATTCAGGGCCACTATAGCAAAGGCTTCATTGATTTCCCAATAATCCATATCTTGGGCTTGCAGCCCTGCTTTTTTAAGCGCTTTTTGACTGGCGGGTACAGGGCCGGCGCCCATTATTGTGGGATCCACGCCAGCGAAACCTATGGACCGTATAGTCGCCATAGGTTTAATACCTTTTGCTTCAGCAGTTTCTTTGGCCATTAAGATCATAGTTGACGCTGCGGCATTCAGGGGAGATGAATTGCCCGCCGTCACCAGATGATCCTTCTTGTAAGCGGGCGCAAGTTGCGCCAAACTTTCCAGTGTCGTATCGGCTCTTACCGCCTGGTCTGTCTTGACTGTTAACACCGTGCCGTCCGCTTGTTCGGCTTCTATGGGCAATATTTCATCATCAAAGAAACCTTCTCCCTGAGCCTTTGCAGCAAGTTGATGTGACCTTAAGGACCACTTATCCATATCTTCTCGAGTCAAGCCTGACTGGACCAGAAGCTTTTGAGCCGTCAATCCCATATTAAGAGTTGTCATCATATCCCAGTGCAGGTATTCGGGGGCCGAGAAAAGCGCCAGGTTAGGTGCAACCATACCGGAATCCGCTGTAACTCCGCCCATGGGGACCCTCGTCATGTGCTCCATTCCACCAACCATGACGACATCTGCATTATCTGTAGCAATCTCCATGAAACCCATGTGAATGGCAGCCATAGAAGAACCGCACTGTTGGTCGACGAATTTAGCCGCCAGGGTTTTGGGAAAATTCGCCAAGAAGATTGGGAATCTGCCTCCGTATTCCCACTGTTCGCCGACTGCCGTTGCACAGCCTACAATGAAATCATCTAATTCTTCAGGTTTAATTCCATTCCTCTTGGTCAGTTCGGGCATTAACTTGGCTAAGAGCTCCTCGGATCTGTACCGGCAAAACACATCTCTGGACGGATCTTTGGGCCGCGAGCGTGATTGCGCAGTTCTTAAATACCCTGTAATAACTACTTCTCTCATTTTATATCCTCCTGTAGTCGCATCTTATAATTCAATCAATTTGGATCAGTCTTCGAATACCGGGTCATTCGTGCCCACTGTTAGACCGTCAGCTTCCAGTAGCCGAGCGGCCAATCCATGAGTTTTTGGGAGTTCGTAGTGGAAAAAGTACTTCATTGTATGAAGTTTGCCTTTATAGAAGTTCTTTTCCGCATCTGAGCCAACGTTGTTCAATCCTTTTTGAGCGGCGATACCTTGGATCAACCATTGCCATGCCACAGCAATAATCCCAAAGAAATCCAAATACAGTGTGGCATCCGCTAAGAATTCCTCTATTTCACCTTTCAACGCAAATTGGACTCTGAAAAGAGTAACATTCTGCAGTTGCTCCAGTGCAGCTTTCAATCGGTCCGCATATGGCTTTAGGCCTTCGTATTGGCTGGCCTCCTGAATGGCAGCCTCAACTTCTGCAATGTAGAGTCGCATAGCCTCGCCGTTTTTCATAATGACTTTGCGACCGAGCAGATCCATGCCCTGAATTCCAGTGGTTCCTTCGTGAATGGTGTGTATTCTTATATCCCGGAAATACTGTTCCATCGGGAATTCTTGACAATATCCATACCCACCGAGTATCTGAAGACCTTGACTTACTGAAAGAATTCCATTTTCAGCACCATAGCTTTTTGCCACAGGAGTTAGCAGATCAAGCAACAGATCGTATCGTTTCTTTTGCTCCAAATCCTCAGTTCTTGCTAGATCCGTGTACATGGCACATTGAAGGATCACTGCCAGAGATCCTTCCGTAATGGCTCGTTGAAATAACAGCATTCTCCTGATATCCGCATGTTCAATGATTGGAACCGGCGGAAGCGTTGGGTCTTTGCTGGTCAGCTTTCGTCCTTGGGGTCTTTCTTTCGCATATTCAAGGGAGGTGTAATAGGCTGCCGTCGCAATCGCTGTAGCTTGCATCCCGACGCCAATGCGTGCCTCATTCATCATTTGAAACATGTAGGAAAGGCCCTTGTGTGGCTCCCCGACAAGATACCCTCTGCAATTATCGTTTTCACCCATACTCAGCTGTGTAATTGGGCATCCTCGGTAACCCAGTTTATGATAAACAGTTGCCACTGTTACGTCATTCGATTCAAGGGCACCGGAATCGCCGATTCTTTTCTTCGGTACAAGAAACAGCGAAATACCTTTAATTCCTGCGGGTGCGCCTTTGATTTTGGCCAGCATCATATGGATCACGTTCTCCACGCCATCGTGATCGCCGGCTGAAATAAATATCTTTTGACCTTTGATATTGTAATATCCATTGTCTGTGGGATACGCCGTGGTAATAATATCAGACAGAGAGCTACCGGCCTGCGGTTCAGTGAGTGCCATTGTCCCTTGCCATTCGCCCGCCAGCATTTGCGGAACGTAGGTTTGTTTCAGCTCGTCCGAGGCGTACGATAAGATCAGATGAGCAGCGCCGGTTGTCAAACCTGGAAAGCCAGTGGCTGCAAAATTGGCGGCTGCAAATATGTAATTGCAAAGCATATGCAATGTGATCGGAAGTTGCTGGCCTCCGACCTCGTACGGCATGGATGAAGAGATCCAGCCGCCTTCTCCCCATTCCTTCATCATTGTCTTTACAGCTGGATGGACCTTGACTTCTCCGTTTTCCAGAAACGGGGCTTTTTCATCCATCTCTCGTAAATAGGGATAAATCAAGTTACGAGCCAGTTTGAGAGCTGTATCTATCACCAGATCATAAGTTTCGCGAGTGTGGTCCGCGAAATACGGCAAGGCGGAAAGCTGTTCCATTCTGTTAACTTCGTAAAGCAGAAACTCCAGATTTCGCCGGCTGACAAATTTTTCCGGCATATTATCCTCCCTTACTTCTCGTAAAATGTTTTTCCGGATTGGGCCATTTGGGCCAGAAGTTTAGCCGGCTTGAATCGTTCTCCGTACTGTCGCTCAAGATCAACGAGTTTATTGTATACGTTTCCTATGCCCCAACTGTCCGCGTACCGCAGTATGCCCCCTCTGTACGGCGGGAACCCGGTGCCGTAGATCATGGCTAAATCCATATCATACGCCCGATCGCACACGCCTTCTTCCATCATCAGGGCTGCTTCATTGATCCCCAGTGACAACATGGTATCGATTATTTCCTGATCCGACATTTTCTTGGGCGTGATACCTTTCTCCTGGAGATAATTCTGCACGGCGTCAACTACCTTCTTATTCGGGACGGGTCTGGGGCCGCTATAGTCCATGTAGCCCGCTCCGGTTTTTCTTCCATAGCAGCCTGTTTGATAGATGCATTCAGTCAGAGGGTGAACTTTGTACCTATCTCCAAGCCTTTGCTCAAAAGTTCTGTTTACGTGGTAATTTATGTCGATACCTGTGAGATCGGAAAGTTCGGCAGGTCCCATAGGCATGCCGAAATCTTTCATGACTCTCTCTATTTGATTCCCGTCCACACCGTCGGCAACGAGATAAATGCTCCCGCCTAAGAGACCGCCAAGCTGCCTGGACACATAAAAACCAGGTGCATCGTTAACCACGATAGGTATCTTTTTTATGGATCGAGCAAAAGCCACTGAACTCGAAAGAGTCTGATCGGACGTTTTCTTTGCGCAAATTATTTCCAATAATTGCATCCGATGCGCAGGGTTGAAGAAGTGCAACCCTATCATGCGTCCGGGATCGGTAAGTACCGAGGCCATTTCCGTTATGGGCAGGGCTGATGTATTCGTTGCAAATACTGTTTCAGGTTTGCACACTTTTTCGAGTTTCTTCCATACGTCCTGTTTGACTTCCATTTTTTCAAGCACGGCCTCAATTACGAGATCCGCATCTCTACAATTATCCAGAGAGGTAGTTGTTTTCAGGCGGCCTTGGATCATTGAATTCAAAGCATCGGGCGTCATTTTTTTCTTTTTAATCGCGTAATCGAATGTCTTTCTTATGGAGGCCACTCCTTTGTCCAGAGCTTCTTGATTGATATCCCAAAGCACGACATTGTACCCGCCGCCGAGCAGAAGGTTGACAATCCCCGATCCCATGACTCCGCCGCCGAGCATAGCAACATTCTTAATTTCGGCCGGCGTAATGTTCTCTATTCGCGGCAGCCGTCCGGCGGATCGTGTATTCAAGAAAATGCCAATCAGATTTTTAGAGATGTGTGAAACACCACAATCGGCAAAGAGATCTATTTCTCTGTCGATATCCGCCTCTATGTTGAATGTTAGTCCCTTCTCGACAGCTTCGATTGCTTTGAAAGGAGCCAGGTAACCCCTGGCTTTCTGCATGGCCATGAATTTTGCCCCGTTGCTCATGGCCTTAAGCTCGGCAGCGCTCGGAAGCCTATTGTACCGGTATCGAGTCCTCCGGCTTTCGAGGGAGATTTTGCGGGAAACGAATTTTTCTGCAGCCGCAACTGCAGCCGATATGAGATTTTCCGGGTCGGTGACTTCGTCTACAAGTCTTCTAGATAAAGCTTTTTCAGCATCAATAGGTTTCCCGACCGTAATCATTTCCAAGGCGTTGGGCAATCCAATTAACCGAGGCAAGCGCTGAGTCCCACCAGCACCCGGGATCAATCCGACCATGACTTCCGGTTGGCCAAGTTGGGCGCCTTTGGTGCTTATCCTGTAATGACATGACATTGCCAATTCAAGACCGCCACCAAGCGCATTGCCGTTGATAGCCGCTATTAAGGGTTTCGGGCCCATTTCAATCTGATTAAGAAAATCCGAGAACCCCTTAGACCTCATTCGTATCAGTTCTTTGTCATAAATTTTGTAGATTTGGGTCAGGTCTGCGCCTGCCACAAAGTTTTTGCCTGTTCCGGTAAGAACAATGGCTTTGATATTTGAATCCTGAAATCCCTCGGAGATCGCCTGCATTAACTGTAACGCAAAATGCTCCGAAAGTTGATTAACAGGGGGGTTGTCCATGGTAAGAACGGCCACACCGTTTTCAATTTGTACTTTAATGTTGTCGAAATCAGTCTTCATCTTCTTTTACTCCTAGTAACAGAAAAGATTGCCGATCAATATCTGTCCAGTCTGATCCAATCTGATACCGCTTCATAGATCCCCTTTTGCGGGTTAGCGGCCCACACCTTTGCTACGGGGAATCTGTTGTTGTGTATGGTCCATGGAGCGGACAAACCTCCGGAATCGAAATTCCTAATGGTTTGCAGAGCCTTTGCGACTCCTTCCCGAGTAAGCTGGCCGGCATTGTCCGCACGGCGCATGCATTCAATAATTAGCAGCGTCTGCATAATTCCGTTTAGGTAGTAAATGTCTCGGAATTTTACTTGGGGATATTTCTTTGCATTGTATTCTTTAAGCTTCTTGATCATGGGCACGTCATCGTTCCACCAGTATTCGAATGGGGCGACCGCCATATAACCTTCAGCCATTGGACCAAGCTGGTCCAGCAGCCACTTCGACGCTCCATAAAAGGTGCCCATAAATTTGGTCTTCATACCAAGACTTCGGCATGCCTTTATAACCTGAGGCACAGGTTCGAACAAAAATCCATGAAAAATCACGTAATCCGGATCCTGGGCCTTGAGATCGGCAATTTGTCCGGCAAGATCCTTTGCACCCAGTGGGACAATTTCTTCCGCGACCAACTTAAGTCGGAGTCTATTAGCCACAAGACGACCGAATTTGATCGGGTCGTTCCCGAATTCGGAGTCACTATAGAAAAAGGCCACTTTGGCTTTGGGATTTTCTTTGGCAATATATTTCATGAGTATGCCGAACTGATCTCCGTAAGTCGGGCCTGCCACGTACGAATAAGGATTGTTGTCCTTGTTTGCGAGCTCACTGGAAAAGCTCGTGGAACCCAACAGCATCTTGTAGCGCTTCTTGAATTCCGGCCCCAGAGACCTCGCCTGTTGCGTATTTTGAGCAAAAAATACCAAAGGATGATGAGCTGACATGATGTTTTGGTATAGCGTCATTGCTATGTCATCTTTCCATTGGCCATCTTCAATTACCAATTTGATTTTTTTGCCGTTGATTCCACCTTCTTCGTTCGCAATATCGGCGCAGTCCCTATCTGCTTCTGCCCCTTGTATTCCACCTGCGCTGAAAGTTCCGGTCAAAGGTAATACTGACGCAATAGTTACTTCTTCTTGTGCTGCCGCTAGCGAAACAACTGAAAAAATAGAACAGATAGCGACAAATAACAGAATCCAATGTCTCATGCTTCTCATGGGACAAGCCTCCTTAGTGAAATGCCGGTTGACATTATAGAGGCTGGTTTTTGGACCTGCCCCCCCACGCAAAATCAAAGTCCCAAATAAGTCTTTCGAACGACTTCATCCTCGAGCAAGCGCTCTCCGGAGCCTTCTGCTACGATTTTTCCCGAAGAGAGCACATAATTGCGTGAAGCCATTTTGAAGACTGTACTGACCTCTTGTTCCACAAGCAGCACGGTTATACCTGTTTCGCGGATATCTTGGATTCTCTTGAAGACCTCCGCGCGCATTATCGGCGCGAGACCGGTTGACGGTTCATCGATACAAAGCAACTTGGGGCGGCACATGAGTGCCCGCCCAATGGCGAGCATTTGCTGTTCTCCGCCGGATAAAGTCCCCGAAATTTGGCTGGAACGGGCATGAAGGACCGGAAACAACTGATAAACTTTCCCTAGTTTGTTATCGACTTCCGCCTTGTCCTTTACCAAATAAGCTCCGGCCATAAGATTCTCGAGCACGGTCATTTCCCTGAACGGTCTTCTTCTTTCAGGACAGTGGATTAGGCCTTTTTTTACAATATCGTGCGCCGGCATATTCTCTATGTGTTCTCCATTGAAAAGTACTTCACCTTTCAGTGTCACGTCGCCACCAGTTGTCTTCCGAAGCACTTCCTTTTCCCAACTCACCAGTCCTGTTATGGCTCTGAGCAGCGTGGATTTGCCTGCGCCATTTGGGCCGACCAGACTGACCAGCTCCCCTTCATTCACCTTAAAGGAGAGATCATTTATGATCATTGCACGATCATAAATGACCGTTAAATTAGTTACTGCTAGGAGCACTCAGACGCCTCCTTCCCCGAAATAGGCCTCGATCACCTCCGGATTTTGCATGACATCGTCAGGTTTTCCATCGGCAATGAGGGTCCCGAAATTCAGTACAATTATACGATCGACTATTTTCATTAATTGCTGCAGCTTATGTTCCACAATGATCATAGCAGGACCTTCACTGTGCAGCCGGCCAAACCGGCCGCCCTTGTGCAGCCGTTTAATGGATTTAGCCATTAAATCTACTTCGGCGGGGCTCAACCCTCCGAAGGGCTCGTCTAAAAGGAGCAAGTCCGGTTCAGTGGCTATGGCCCGTGCGACCTCCAGACGCTTAAGATCGCCTTGAGACAGCGTAGACGCTTTTTCGAGGGCCATATCGGAAATCCCTGCAAATTCCAGAGCATCCATCGCCTTGGCTTCGATACGTTTTACCCATTCGCCTCTTTTCATGGCGCGAGGACAAAGGCACGATACCATCACGTTGGCGATGATCGGCAGTCTCCGGAATGGCCTCATATTTTGAAATGTAGAGGCAATCCCCAGATTTACGATATCCCAAGTTTTGCGACCCGCGATGTCCTTCCCGTTGTAACGAACGAACCCCGTATCCGGTTTCAGAATACCCATAATCAACCGAAGCAACGTCGTCTTGCCGGCTCCGTTCGGACCAATTAAGCCGATCACCTCACGACGATCCATGGTTAGGCTGATATCATTCGTTGCGATCAGCCCACCGAAGCTCTTGCTGAGATTGCCAATTTTAAGCAAGGGCTCGGCCATATCAAATCTCCTCACCTTCTTCGCGCAGTTCGCGTCGGGATACTTTTCCTACATCGGTCTTTGGAAGTTCGCCCCTGAATTCGATTATCCTCGGGACCTTGTAATGGGCCAAATTTTGTTGGCAGTAGGCGATAACATCTTCTTCCGAAATCTTACCCCTTGCCTCGGCTTGGAGCACTACATAGGCTTTTATTATGGCGCCGACTTTCGGATCAGGCACTCCGACGACCCCGGCAGCCTTAATCTGCGGATGATTATAAAGCACCTCTTCCACGTGTCTGGCGAAAACCGCGTAGCCTTTGAATTTAATAAGATCCCGCTTTCTATCGAAAAAGTGAAAATAGCCCTCTTCATCCATTCGGACCAAATCACCTGTTCTTAGCCACTTCATGCCCTCAAGCTCAATTATCGAACTTTTGGTCTCTTCAGGTCTGTTCCAGTATCCCTGCATAATATTTGGTCCACTCAGGATGAGTTCACCAACCTCGCCCACAGGCACAAAATCCACCCCATCGTGCTCTATGATTGCTGCAGTTAAGCTTGGAATAGGAACACCGAAGGAACCGCTCTTGGGCCTTTGGAGAGGACTGGTGTGGCTGAGCGAACTGGACTCGGTCATACCGTAACCTTCCAGGATCTTACAGCCGGTTCTGCGTTCCCAATCGCTCACAGTGGAATCATGAAGAGTGTCCGCGCCGCATGCTATCATTTTCAGCTTCTTCCAATTTACCCGATCGGTTTTTTCGTAATCTTTTAGATACTCGAACATAGTCGGCACACCATAAAAGACGGATGCATTGTACCGTTCGGTCGCATCCAAGATATCGTCTATATCAGGGGTGGTCATCAATACGAGCGTGAAGCCTTGGACTAGGGAAAACAGCATAATGACGACTTGTCCGTATATGTGAAAAAAGGGCAGAAACGCGACGGTAACTTCTTCTCCCGGAACAAATACATCCTGCCAGAATGTAAAAGCCTGAGCTTGACAAGCTATGAGGTTTCTATGCGTGAGGATCGCCGCTTTCGGAAGTCCTGTTGTCCCGCCTGTATACGGGAGAACTGCTATGTCCTGATCGGATTTTAGACTGACCACAGGAGGATTTGGAGGATATTTCTTAATAAGATCCTGGAACTGATGCATCCCTGCTTGCTTTATCTCCTGAGGTGTCGGCACATGCATTTCTCGATAAACTTTTCCTATAGCGCTTTTTCCCAGCATGCTTTTCAACCATGGCAAATACTCGCCAATTCCAGTCAGAATGACATTGTCCAGTTTGACGCCGCTTTCTTCCACATGATCATATAACATGTCCTGACATACGATCGTTTTTGCGCCGCTATCTGTGAGCTGGTGTTTAACTTCTATGCTGGTATACACAGGACTGATGGGCGTCAATACTGCTCCAAGCTTAAGCGCTGCAAAGTAAGCGATGACATACTGCGGGCAGTTCAGAAGATGGAGAGCCACCGTGTCGCCTCTTTTTACCCCCAAATCCGCCAATGCAGTAGCAAAGCGATCCACCATTTCCCTCAATTCGGCGTATGTAATTTTCCTGCCATAAAATATGAGCGCGGGTTTTTTTGAATACTTCTCCGTTACCTCTTCAAATATTTCCGGTATGGAACGTTCCGGGATTTCAGCGTCGGCAGGCACTCCGTTCGGGTAATATTTCAACCATGGCTTTGACAAATACGTCTCTCTGGCATCCATTAGATTCACTCCGCAATTGTTGTAGTGTAGTGATGGGTTGATTAATCAAGAGAAGCGGTGCAGACCCTGCAAGTCTTCCTGGTGGCCACGCTTCTCACTTTACATCTCGGGCATTCTTTTTCGATCCTATCTCGAATCCACGGTATCAGTCCCTCGGGCATTTTTATAAGAATCACTAAGACCAGAAAAGCGAAGATCAATAGTCGTATTTCCGGCAAGACTCGGAGGAACTCAGCCAAAGGAAATAATATAAATACACCTGCTACAGGCCCGTAAATCGAGACTATTCCGCCGACAACGGACCAGATGATCACCTGGAACGACATGGAAATTTCCAGCGTTGAAGGTCCCACTGTCCTCATGATGTGGGCATATAAGCCACCGGAAATTCCTGCGAAGAATCCGCTTAAGCAGAAAGCTAAAAGTTTATAACGGGTCGTATTTATTCCACCGGCTCTTACTGCAAGTTCGTCTTCTCGGATTGCGTGGAGAATAATGCCGGTTTTAGAATCGGTAATCTTCCACATAATAGAAGTAAGTACGAGCATCAAAACGGTGGTGATGTAATAATCGTGAATTCGTGAGTTGGAGAGGCGGTCCAGGCCTGAGATCCCTAATTCGCCTCCTGTCACGTCCGGTATGGCAAAGACAAGACCCATCAGGATGATTGGAAACGCCAAGGTGGTCAGGGCAAGATAGGTGCCTCGCAACCTCAAACAAGGAATACCCACTATGAGCCCTGCCAAAACACCGGCAATCGCGCCCAAGGGAATGCTCAGGATGTGTGGTATCTTGTAATGAACATTTATAAGGCCACTAGTATATGCAGCCACCCCAAAAAAAAGCGCATGTCCGAAATTTACTTGACCCGTAAAACCGGAAAGGAGATCCCAACTTGCCGCGAAAATCGCAAATACACTGGTAAAGATCAGAATTCGGAGCAGATAGGGATCGTCTGTGAACACAGGTATGAGCAACACCGCCAAGACGAATACCAGAACCGCCACTCTGCTGGGAAGCACCAATACTTCTTGCCTGAATAGTGTCAAGCTCTTCCGGATATAAAACCAGATAAGTCCCATTCTATCTCTCTTCCTCGAAGGCAATACCGAACAAACCTTCCGGACGGATTAGCAATACCAGGATCATAATAGATAAGGCTGCGGGTCCTTTCAGAAATGATCCCATGGGAATTCCGAAAACTACTGCAGCCTCAGTAAACCCCAGAATATATGCTGCAATGAAGCTTCCTTTAATACTGCCTAGGCCACCGAGAACTACGATGGCGAGCATCATTATCAACGGATGCATCCACATATGAGGATCAATGACGGACAGCGGAGCCACAACAGCTCCGGCAACAGCGGCCAATGCTACGGAAATTACAAGAGCTATAGTGATTTCTCTATTGACGTTTATCCCCATCAAATTCGCCACTTCCCTATCCTGGGCGGTGCATCGTATCCCAAGACCAAGCTTGGTCTTCATGAGAAGAAACCAAGTACCTACTAATGCCAGTAAGGCGACTCCCAACGCGACCAGGTGTTGGTTGGCCACCTTTGCTCCTGCTATGGTTATAAATCCCGATGCGAGGGGCGGTACGCCAAGATAGTGGCCTTTAAAAAAGAACAGCAAAATTTCCTGTATCACCATTCCAAGCGCTATGGTGGCAATCAAGACTGCCGCTTCATGTTCGCGAATCGGTTTTATAAACAGCTGATAACAGATCAGGCCGAGAATAGCAGTAATCAAAACTGAGGCAACAAGCGACAATATAGCCGAGATGCCCAACAAATTAAGGCCAATATAGAGCAGATATGTTGCCACCATGTAAAAGGCGGTATGCGCGATATTGACCAGGCGAGCCACTCCGAAAATTAGCGAAAACCCTATGGCCAATAATGCGTAAATGCTTCCGTTGATCAGTCCGTTAATGATGATATCTTGGACCATATAATGTCTCCACGATGTTGCTCAAACCAATCACGTTGCACCCAGCAAGAATTTCGTCCAGCTTCAGAACCGCAAACTTTTATTGGAGCCGAACCTTCGGAAGTGGTTGCAAAACCCGATTTTCGGTTATAATTGATTCAAGTTATAACCTAAACCGTTGATTTCCAGATTTTGCAACCAGCTCCAGGATTATTTCTTCTTATAATACTCCACTACCCAGTCGGGCAGCTTATAGGGAACGGAACCTTCATACGTGATTCCCTCCCAATCGAGAGGCCACACGCCCATATTCTTTCCATTCTGCCATTGCGTCCCGACCGCAGTCACATATTTCGCACCCCACGTTACGTCGTGGGTCTTATCGAATACGATTCTTCCAGCAGCTGAATCATAATCGGTTTTCTCCAGCTCCGTCACCACTTTGTCGGGATCCAGAGTTCCCACTTTTTCTATTGCTTCCTTGAGAAGGTAGATGCCATCGTAAGTGCCGGCAGTGTAGTTCGGAGCTTCCTTGAACTCTTTCTTGTACTTATCGTAGAAAGGAATGGTTTTGTCCGTAATTTTCACACGTGCATACGTGTTTACCGTTACCCCGTAATCCCCTTTTCCGCCCGTAGCCTCCCAGAAGCCGTCCTTTTGGGCCTCAACATTTATTCCCACAAGTGGAGCAGGGATCTTCAACTCGCCTGCTTGCTTGGCAAAAGGAATTCCGACGGATGAAGAAAAAGTGATGAAGATTATGTGGGCTCCGGCCCGCTGAATTGCAGATAATTCTGCGGAAGTATCGGTCGCGGTAGGAGACGGTCTCCAAACTCCAACTATCTCCATGCCCATTTCCGGAAGCTTCTTTTCTGCAATGGCAACCATTGGATCGGCCCATGCCGCTTTTTCAGCTACGATGGCAGCCTTGATTTTGGGAATACCTAATTCCTTCGCCATTGCTTTGGCTGCCATGTCAAGAAGAATAAAATCTACTGCTACAAGGTGTTTTGAATTAATAGGCGTGAGGCGGAACCAGTACTTGTACCGATTGTAATCTTTTGTTACCCGGTCGCAGAGTTCAGGATGAGCAGCGCCACATCCAATAAAAATCTTTTTATTGTCCATAGCCATATCCTGCATCACTTGCACAGCCTCGGTCCGAAAACCGCCCAATATAAAGTCCACTTTGTGCCTACTGATAGCCAATTCCATTGCATTCGTGGCGTCCGGAATGCTCAGAAACTCATTGGAGTCCACCTTTATCAACTCAATCGGGCGCTTGGTCCCTCCCACCGAGATGCCACCAGCCTTGTTGATTTCTTCCATGGCCATTGTACCGCCGTTCCAGTGACCTTCGCCTTGGGTGAATTTCATTGGTCCAATGATTCCAATTTTGATGGGATCGGCTCCCCAAGCAGAAAAGCTCATAGCGCAACACAGGATCATGGCTAAGCAAATCATCGACAAAAAACTTGCTTTCTTCATCATGGTTCCCTTCTCCTAGAAATTAATTACGAGCCGGTAATAAACCGCTGAAGCTCTCTGCACCTGAGCGCGTTTCTCTCTCTTCTTCACATCAGATTCGGGACAAGTACTCAGAAGGCAGCCTCAGGCATGTCTGTTACGTCCCGCGCGGGCCGAATACACATCTCCGATCGAGCCTGCAGCAGAGGTAGGGTGACATCTGCGAAGTACCTCGCCTGCATCACTTTGCCGGCATAAAAGTCGCTCTTATCGCCTTCATCGATTCTTTTCTGTGCAATGATTGCCATATCCAGTAAGCGCCACACCATCGCCGTTTCCGCAAAACACATAAGTCCATGGTAGGTTTTTGAGGCCCATTGAAGCGGATCGGACATGATCGTTTTCTGCATAACACCGGCCAGTTCGCTCAAACCTGCAGTAACTCTTGCCAACATCTGAGCCTGTTCGCCAACATTCGGATGATTCTCCGCTTTCGCGCAGAAGGCCCGGACCTCGCTTAAAAAAGCATTGAAAGGTGCTCCTCCGTTTATCATCAGCTTTCGGCCCATGAGATCCATGGATTGAATTCCATTGGTTCCCTCATAGAGGGACAGAATTTTGGCATCTCGCAGGTATTGTTCGAGAGGATATTCCCTGGTGAAACCATATCCGCCTAAACACTGGATGGCGTATTCGCAAACCTTAAATCCGGTGTCCGAGCAGTATGCTTTGATAATTGGGGTCATAAAATCGACTAGTAAGTTGTAATGTGCCCTGTCTTTCTCATTCTCCGATTCATTTGCCAAATCCAACCAATAACCCGTTGTGTAAGCCATTGACCTCATGCCGTCTATGGCAGCTTTCATCCAAAGCAGCATTCGCCGGATATCCGGATGATTTATTATCGGGACCTCGCCTGATTTGCTCCGGGTTAGATCGGTTCCTTGAATTCTTTCCTTACAATAGGCGAGGGCATTCAGGTATGCGGTTGCAGCAATTCCGATCCCTGCCACACCTACATTGATGCGAGCGCTATTCATCATTTGGAACATGTGCGCAAGTCCCTTATTCTCCTCACCACACAGATAACCTATGCAATCATCATTTTCGCCTAAATTGAGAACACAAGTGGGAGAGCCGTGGATCCCAAGCTTCTGTTCGAGTCCGACACAAACCAAATCATTGGGTTCACCCAAAGAGCCGTCTTCTCGCACTCTCACTTTGGGGACCACAAATAATGAAATACCTTTAATTCCCTCGGGAGCATTTTCTATTCGGGCCAAAAGTAGATGAATCACATTTTCGGTCATGTCGTGATCGCCCCATGTGATAAAAATTTTGGTCCCTTTAATTTTGAAATGATCTCCCTCTCGAATAGCCTTTGTTCTTATGGAAGCCAGATTGGAACCAGCCTGAGGCTCCGTGAGACACATGGTTCCGGACCAACGGCCGCTGAACATCTTGGGAATGTATCGCCCTTTAAGTTCTTTTGTTCCGAAGTTCTCGATTAGATGACCGGCTCCGTGAGTAAGGCTAGGAGCCATGTGGAAAGAAATGCACGCCCCGTACATGATGTCGTTAACTACGATGGCTATAATGTGGGGAAGACCTTGTCCCCCATGCTCAGGCTCGCTACTAGCCGCAATCCAGCCATTTTCGCCGAAAAGCCGGAAGGCGTCTTGAAATCCAGGTGCACAATGAACCTTTCCATCGGAGAGAATGGCTCCGTGCCTGTCACCAATCTCTTGGAGCGGAGCTATAACAGATCCGGCAAATTTGATGGCCTCCCCAATTGACATATCGAATGTATCGACATCGAATTCCTTGTACCTGGGAAGTCTACACAGTTCACCGTAATTCAATTGTTCCCTCAGGATGAAATAAATATCGCGTTCATTGATCTTAAAATGACTCATTAATCACATCCGTTTTAGCTATACAGCTCCTAAGGTTTTTGGCCCCAATCAATGCCTATTTTAAATACTCTTTGGATTGAAGCGTTTTCCCATGGCCCTTCACCGGATGGCAGGGTACTTAGAAGGATCCTTAGATTCGGATTGCTCCGAAATTCCGGAATCACTAAATCCCGTATGTATCCCGTCTGTCATTAGAAGCCCGCGTAAAGCAAATTGAAAAATGAAATCAGCCAATTCATCTATTGTCACCCCTTTTCGAGGGTGAAACCAAATTCTCGAGCGGGTGATCATTGAGGAGATCATGAAACCGACCAATTTTTGATCGTGTGATAAGAAAATTCCTTTCTCTTGTCCTCTCTGAATCACTTTGCGGATTATGCTGTCATAGGTGTCACGCATTGAAATTATGATTTTCCTGTCGGCGTGTGAGAGGTTCCCTAGTGCCACGTCAAACAGCATCTTTGCCGATCTCCGATGGCTAAGAGTAATCCTGAGATGAGACGAGATGATGAAACGCAGCTGTGATACAGGGTCCCCATCATCCTCTTCTTGCAGATGAGAAATCGGTCGAATTATCTGCTCCATTTCTTCCAGGAGGACTTCGAACAGGATTGATTCTTTCGTTTTGAAGTGATTGTAAAGATTCGCCGGCTGACACCCGTATGCTCTGGCCAAATCCCGCATACTGACTCCGTTATAGCCATTTTGCCAGAATAAATTGCGGGCCAGCGTCAAGATCTTCATTTTTCCAACTGAGTTGCTTTTTTTCAGGCTATTCTTTGTCGTCATGACTGCGTCGGCTTTTTGAGTGATTACGAAGGACGAATCCGAAGGGGTTAGAGACATCCACCTGGCGTAGGATACCCCTCGGCGGAAACTTTCCGAAAAAAGGCTCGAAGATGATCGATTACAATTGATGGTTAATGAACGTTCGTTCACACTACTTCATCTCATTCTTCTCAGTCAAGTACTTTCCGCTGTTAAATTCCATCAGCAACATGTTTTTCTTTTATTACTCGCCTAAGTATCTTTCCTGAAGGACTGCGAGGAATCGCTTCAGTAAAAATTACTTTAGAGAGTCTCTTGTATTTCGCCATTCCAGAAGCGGCAAACTCGATGATCTTCTCAGGAGAAAGTGCCGACCCATCTCGCCTAACAACGTACGCCACAGGCGTCTCACCAAGCTCCAAATGAGACTCGCCGATTACTGCCGCATCGATGATATCTTCATGCCCGAGGAGTATATGCTCGATCTCGGCAGGAGCTACCTGAAAACCTTTGCACTTGATGAGTTCTTTGAGGCGATCCACAATATAAATGTGTCCCTCTTCATCTTCTCGCGCCAAATCCCCGGTGCGCAGCCATCCATCTATCAGAGTTTCCGCTGTTGCCGTCTCATCATTGTAATAGCCTTTCATTATCTGTGGTCCCCGTACCCACAACTCACCCACTTCTCCCGTCCGCACTTCTTCATAGCTTATCGGGTCTGTGACCCGGTGCTCCGTAAGTGACAAAGGAGTGCCGATTGATCCCACCTTTATCTTGTCCAGAGGAGTAACATGGGTTGTGGGCGATGATTCCGTGAGACCATACCCCTGTATTACGGGCACTCCGGTAAGATCGGTAAAGCGCTTCTGCAACTCAGGCGACAACGGAGCCCCGCCTGTATTGATATATCTGAGGGCGCTCCAATCAATAGTGGAAATCCCTGGATGATGACAGAACTCCTGGAGGATAAGAGGAACGGTGAAGAACAGAGTGGGACGATACTTTTGAAATAAAGAGAGGAACTCATCAACCGGGCGGAACCGACTTGCCAAAACTTGCACTGCCCCCGCCTTAATCGCTGTACCCATCAGCACGGTCATACCGTAAATATGAAAAAATGGGAGCTGGTTAATCATGATGTCGTTTGTGGTCACTTCATGAGCTTCGACCACCTGATAAAGATTATGCAGGAGGTTTGAGTGCGTGAGCATGACTCCCTTGGGTAATCCCGTGGTCCCGCTGGAAAATGGCAGAACGGCCAGGCTCTCGATGCGATCTCCCTCGACAGACGTGTCTACGCGTGTTTTTGTGGTGAGTAGAGAAGAAAAAGAAATATGCCCGGAGGCCGAAGAACTTGCCGTTTCATCTGAAATGACGAACCGTAATCCGAACACCCCTGTTTTGATGTGCGGGGCCTGTATCAAACGCTCTTCTGTCGTTATAATCCCCGCAGCCTCGGTTACTTGCAATTGATGGATTACTTCTCGCTCCGAATAATGGGTGCTCGCGGGCACCACAATTCCTCCGGATTTGAGTATGCCGTAAAAAGACAAAATGTATTCAACGCTGTTCTTAATCCAGAGCGCTACACGGTCACCCGGCCTTATTCCTAATTCCACCAGAGAAGCAGCAAGGGCAGAGGATTGATCTTCCAAGGTCGCATAGGTCCATTCGCGTCCACCTGCCTCGGGCTCGATTACGGCGACCTTGTCCGGAAAATTGCGGGCCGCTTCCCTCAATGGAAAGGTCAAAGACTCTCGGGGAACTCGGATTGGAACGCGAACAGATTTCATCCTTTTTGACCCTTTGTTTTGATTTGAACTTTGTAGCCCAGCAGACCGGCCGGGGCCCAAACAATAACTGCAGCCAATAACAACCCAAAGAAGAGCTTGTGACCTGTTTCGAAAAGTTGCTTTGCTACAAACTCATCCACGGCCGTGATAACCAATGCACCCACCATTGGACCAATGAGAGTTCGCATACCTCCAAACAGGGAGGCCACAATAGGCATTATCGACCAGGACCCGTCGAAAGCTGTATCAGGAGAAAGGAAGCGCACGTAATGAGCATAAAAGGCGCCCATAATGGCTGTACACAAGGCCGAGACTGCGAGGGCATAGGCTTTGGTACGAACAACATGGATGCCGATGCCGGCCGCGGTTTCTTCGTCACCATGAACTGCAGTCATAGCCAATCCGAGATTAGACCGCCGAATAAAATACACCGCCACATAGATCGCCAAGGCCAGTGCAGCCGCCATATAGTAATTCGTGGTCCTGGAAATATGGAAATCCAATGTCAAGCCGCCGAAATGGAGGGCAGAGAGGGGCGAAATGTTCAGGATCCCTTGAGACCCCTCGGTGAGCCAGGTCAAATTTAATGTGACCAGTTTAGCCACCTCGGCAAATCCCAGGATCGCCAGTGCGAAATAAGGACCTCGTAGGCGAAAGGCAGGTAATCCAATGACCAGAGATCCCAAAACGCCGCATATTCCGCCAACGATGATGCCTAAATATGGGCTGCACCCATATTTTGTCACCAGGATCGCCGAGGCATACGCCCCGATTCCAAAGAAGGATGCATGACCAAACGAAACCTGACCACACACTCCTGCAAGAAGGTTCCATGCTATAGAAACTCCGCCCAAGATCAGAGCAGAAATGAAAACACTCACATAATAAGGATTGAAAGAAAGTATGAACGGAATGGCCAGCACCACTCCCATTACCAAAGCCCCGGCTGTTTCCTCAGATATTACCGTTCTCCGGAAATTCGCCATCTAGATACTCCTGCCGAATAAGCCGGAAGGTCGTACCAGTAATATGATTAAGAAAAGCACAAACCCAAACAACTCCCGATATGAAGCACTGACAAAAGTCACAGTCATCGCTTCGCCCACCCCCAGAATTATCCCGGCCGCGAGGAGTCCCGGGATGGATCCAACGCCGGCCAGGACGGTGAGTATAAAAGCTTTCACGGTGATAGCCACACCTGCCCCGGGGCTGATATGAGCAAGCATTCCCAAAAGCGGGCCACCCACTCCGGCCAGCACGCCACCAAGACTAAAGGCAATCAGGTCAATACGCTCAACGTTGATTCCTGCGAGAGCGGCGGAGTCTCGATCAATGGCGGTAACGCGAATTGCCATACCCATCCGGGTACGGGTCAGAAGAAAGTGCAGTCCCAAGACTACGGAGAACGAGATTAGAATCGCGGTAAGTTCGCCTAAACTGAAATAAATCCCAAAAAAAGTTAGGGGGCTTTCCATCCAATCAACAGCTATGTTGCGGATATCCGCCGTCCACAGTTGAAGAAAGAGATTGGTCAAGAATATGCCTAAACCAAAAGTCAAGATCAGGGTATTGAGCTCCGAGCTTGTCCGGATCCGTTGAAGAAAAATCTTATAACTGAGGAATGCAGCTCCGCCTGCCGTTCCCGCTGCAACCGGTATGGCGAGGAGAGGATTGACTCCGAATTTCACGAGAAACCAATATGCGATATAGCCTCCCAAAATCAAAAATTCTCCGTGTGCCAAGTTGATGATTCGCATGATCCCGAACACAAAGGCCAATCCGAGACAATACAATGCATAATTGCTTCCTTCTGCCACACCGGATAATAGCGACTGTATTATGGAAGTTGCTGAGCTCAATGCTCAGACCCCTTTCTGGTCTTTGTAGAAACTCCTGTTTTCATCGCGTCAACTTTGCAATCATTGGCTTATTTTCCGCCCCAAGGAACTGCCGGGTACACCACAGCGCCGGTAGCTCGATCCTTCGGATAGATTACAACCTGATTGCCTTTCTGTGTTTGGAACAGAGTCGCCACGAAGTACTTAGGATCGCCCTTGTCATCAAATGCGACCCGGCCCAGAGGACTCATGGTATCAAGGGAACGCAATGATTCACAGGTCTTGTCAGGGTTGTAAGCTCCCGATTCACCGCCTCCTTTTTGGATGGCTTCCAGCATGTACATCGCCGATAAATAGCCCAGCATGGCAATATAGGATGGTTCCTCGTTAAATTTGGCCTTATATCCAGCCACTATTGTCGCTTCCAACTCCTTCGATTCTTTCGGCGCGGTCCCGATCTCCCATACTGAGGTGCCAAACACGTATTCGCTCATTGGACCCAGTTCCCTCACGAATTCCGGTGTCCCGATACCCCATGCTCCGATATAAGCCTTTATCGGCAAGTTCAGGATCCTGGCATCCTTGATCGTGCCGAGATAATCCGGAAAGTAGCCCTCGACAAGGAGAATCTCGCATCCTGCGTCTTTGAGCTTCAGCAGGATAGGTTTGAAATTAGTTGTGCCCTTCTCGAATTTTTCAAATACCGGGACTGCGATGCCTGATGCCGTTAATTGAGCCTTCAATTCCTCTGCAATTTCGGCCGTAGCAGAAAGACTGTTGTAAAGGATACCAACCTTCTTCGCCGCTAAAACGTCCTTGATCGCTCCTGATTGAGCCTGCGCATATCCAGGCATGTAATTTAATCGAAAGAAATTCTTATATCGCTTGGCTGATAATTTAGTGTCCACGGCGCCGGTAATGAAATAAGGAGTGTTGTAGCGCTCCGCCGCTTCAGAGGCAGGTCCTACGAGGTGGGATCCGTACCCGCCTACAATGCCATTAACTTTATCGACTCCGGCCAGTTTTTCTACAGCTGATACTGCCTTCTGCGGATCACTCTCGTCGTCATAAACCTTGAGTTCCACAGGCACATTGTATTTCTTTTGAAAATCATCTACCGCCAGTCGGATACCTTTGACCTGTTCGCTGCCATGTTTGGCCAGGGCGCCTGTTTGCGGAGCTTGAGCACCTAACTTAATAGGAGGGCCGGCGTGCAATATTCCGGTGTGGGCTAAGACAGTGAAAGCGGCACATAGTGCAATTGCCATCCTGATTCTCATCACTTTTATCCTCTCCTTCCTATATTGTGATCTGATCAGATTTTGCGCTTGCTGCCGGAATATGTGTTGCATCGTTCCATCCAGCCCTAGCGTACTCCGGATCGGTGGAGCGGCTCTTATGATTGCCCTGCATAAAATTCATAAAATCCAATTCAAAGACCCAGGTATGTTTCTTTGATGTATGGATTATCCTTCAAAAGTCGCCCCTCACCTTCCATCACAGTATCGCCGTTTTCTAAAACATATCCGTACGATGCCACTGAAAGCGCCATTTGAGTATTCTGTTCAACCAGTAGAATCGTAGTCCCCGCCGCGGCTATTTTTTGAATGGCTTGATATACTTCCCATACGATCAGGGGAGCTAGCCCAAGGGACGGTTCATCCAGTAACAGAAATTTTGGAGAACCCATTAAGCCTCGCCCAATGGCCACCATTTGTTGTTCGCCTCCGGAAAGCGTTCCACATAGCTGTTTTAGCCTCGATGACAAATGTGGGAACACTTCCAGCACATACCTTTTCCGTTTTTGTACATCTTCAGCCTTGCCAAGCAGGTAAGCTCCCATTTCCAGATTTTCTTGGACCGAAAGAGAGGGCCACAGGCGTCGACCTTCGGGGACCATGATCAGTCCCATTTTTGCAATTTCGTGTGTTTTCTCGTTTTGTATTTCGATTCCGCTGAAGCAGATCCTACCTGACGTTGCTCTCACCAGCCCACAGATTGATCTGAGGAGCGTAGTTTTTCCCGAGCCTTTTGGACCAAGCACGCAGGTTATAGAGCCCTCCGGAGCTTTCAATGAGAGATTTAACAGAATCCGGGCATCACCGTACTTGACGCCGAGGTTCTCCACTTCAAGCATTTTCGTGACTTCCCAGGTACGCTTCAATGACCCCGCGGTCTTCGACAGCGTCTTTTGGTTTTCCATCAAAGATCAATTGGCCGAAATTCAAAACCAGGATACGATGAGATAGCCCCATAATCGCTCGCAAATTATGCTCTATGACAAGAATGGTCATGCCCATTTTTTCATTGAGATTACGAAGAAATGGCAGTGCCTCTTCGACTTCCCTCGGGTTCAGGCCGGCCAGGACCTCATCCAGAAGCAGAAGCGTCGGACGAGTAGCCAAAGCTCGAGCTATCTCCAGGCGCTTTCGTTGCGGCAAGCTGAGCGATGCCGGGACGTGATCTTTGAAGGCGCCGAGACCGCTCTGCTTCAGGATTTCGCTCACTTCGAACTGAATTTGCTCAGTGGATGGCTTTTGGGGTTTCCCAAATACTGCCGCTGCTTTCACGTTTTCGAACACGCTCATTTCGGGGAAAGGACGTACCACTTGGAAGGTCCGGACAATACCAAGATGGCATAATCGGTTCGGCCCTAATCCCACAATTGGTTGACCTCGAAAGTTGATTTTTCCTCCGGTAGGTGGCAGATAGCCGCTAAGCATGGCAAAGAGTGTCGTTTTACCGGATCCATTGGGTCCAATTACTCCGATCATTTCGCCTTGTCGGACCGTGAAAGATACAGCGGCAACTGCCCTCAACCCTCCAAAATGTTTAGAGAGGTTTTGAACTTCAACAAGAGGCCGAGAGAGAGCCTCATTCTGAGCAACCGCCAGTTGAGCACGGTGAGAGACCATCACCATGAACTAATTCCTTCAAGCCAGCGCGAAGGTTCGTACTAACTAGTGGCCCTTTCAGGGCATGGTAGCGAGGGCGTCAGTTCACTATAAGTTAAGATTTCGATTGAGCGATTTTGAAAATCTAGACAGCTATCACGGGTATCTGCAAGCGCCACAAGTATCTTCGGTATACTCGTCAGCGCTAATTATCACACTTTCGGTTCTTTCCACCACGGATAGAAATCAGGCATATCCTCAGTGGGACTCATGGTAAAATTCGGAGTACGTTTATCCAAGAAGGCCTGAACACCTTCCTTGGAATCCTTCTGGCGACCGCACCAATAGAAACATCGGGAATCTATAAGATGCACGGATTGAGGATCTTTCTCGGTAATGCCATGCCACAAAAGGGCCTTGGTGAGAGCGACTGAGACCGAGGAGGTTTCAGCGATCTCCTGAGCAATAGCCATTGCCTTCGGCAGCACATCATCGCGATCAACTACGTAGTTGAACAGTCCCGATGATGCCTCTTCTTCTGCTCTAAAAACCCGTCCAGTGTACAGCAGTTCCGCCGCTCTGGAAATTCCTATGATACGCGGTAAGAACCAGGACGAGCAAGCCTCCGGAACTACACCACGACGCGTGAATACAAACCCAATCTTGGCATCGGCAGCGACTATGCGTATATCCATGGGGAGAGTCATAGTAATGCCAATACCCACAGCATGACCGTTAATGGCCCCAATAACCGGTTTACGGCAATTATATATGGCCAGTGCTACCTTCCCACCACGGTCCCGATGTTCCTGGATGGATACTTCTTTCCCTTCTCTTACTGACATATCAAAGGTAGGAGCGTAGAAGAAATCCGCTCCTGCGCAGAAAACTTTACCTGCGCCGGTCACTACTACTGCTCGGATCGAGTCATTTCGATCAGCTTCGGCGAAAATCTCCAACAACTCCATCGCCATTGTGGGCGAGAAGGCATTCAAATGCTCCGGTCGGTCAAGTGTCACGGTAGCAATTCCGTTGGTTATTTCAAATCGCGTCTGTGTCAAATCCATTTAATTTCTTTCTCCGAGGGCAGGTTGTCGGACGAAGGATCATGAGTATCAGAATTGAAATATATAATCAAACCGACACTGGTTACGAATGCGCGTCGGGGGCAAAGCAGTGCCCAAATTACTTCACCAGATCCCTAGCGCAATCGCTTAACTGAGATTTCAATTTTCATTTCTAGCTATAAGCGCCACGCCTTGGCCCCCACCTAGGCACATAGTGGCCAAACCCAGTTCCTTCCCGGTTCGGCGCATTTCATATAAGAGCTTTGTCAAGATTATTCCGCCGGTGGCGCTGATAGGATGTCCCAAGGCGATGGCTCCGCCATTCACGTTGACTCGGGTTTCATCCAAACCGAGCAGGCGTATACACGCCAAAGACTGCGATGCGAAAGCTTCATTTAATTCCACGAGTTCGATGTCGCTAAGCGCTATGCCGGTATTTTTCAGGACAAGTCGAGTGGCCTCGACAGGGCCGATACCCATATACGCAGGTTCGACACCCATGGAAGCGTACCCCACGATTGACGCCATAGGTTTAAGTCCCAATTCTTCGGCACGCTTACGGCTAGACACTACCACAGCAGATGCGCCGTCATTTAGCCCGCTGGAATTACCTGCTGTGACAGACCCCCCTTTTCGAAATACAGGTGGTAATTTGGCCAATTCCTCCATTGTGGTCTGCGGACGAGGGTGTTCATCGGTATCGAAAAGCTTCAATCCGCCCTTTTTCACCGGGATTGGGACAGGAACGATCTGATCGGCAAATGTCTTTTCTGCAAGCGCTCGTCCTGCTTTCTGTTGGCTCAACAAGGCAAAGGCATCCTGATCTTCGCGGTTTATTTGATATCGTTCTGCGACGTTTTCCGCAGTTTCACCCATAGTGTTGCCGCTGATAGGATCATATAAAACCAGCTGATCCATGATCTGGTTATGTCCTAGACGATAGCCCCAGCGCGCCTTGGGAAGCAGATACGCAGCACCGGTCATCCACTCGACTCCTCCGGCGACCATAAGCTCACGGTCACCTGCCTTAATGGCCTGCGCAGCAAGGAAAACTGTCTTTAATGAACCGCCACAAGCCTTTGCAACAGTGAACTGAGGGACTGCAATGGGGATACCCGCGTCGATAGACACAGGTCGAGCCATGTTCGGTGGCAGGACACCAGTACGGTACTGCTGGGAAAATACAACTTCCTCTATTTGATCAGGCGAGACAGCCGCCCTGGACATGGCCTCTTTGATAACAAGGCTCGCCAGTGTGCGATCATTGACTTCACTTAAAGCACCTCCGAACCTTCCGACCGGAGTACGTACAACGCTCAAAATAACTGGTTGTTCCAAGTTTCAGCTCCATTTATTTTTTGGGCTCTTTCACAGAGCCGTCCGGATTATATTCGTACCATCCTTTGCCTGTCTTGCGACCCAGTTGGCCAGCCATAACCTTGCGCCGAAGGATCGCGGGCGGGAACCATCGCGGATCCTTGGTCTCCTCGTAAATGGCGGTCAATGCGCCGCAAGTAACGTCCAGACCTACCATGTCTCCGGTTTCGAATATCCCCATTCTGCGACCGGAGGCCAAGCGCAATCCTTTGTCAATATCTTCAACCGTTCCTACGCCGGCCTCCACCAGCCGCATCGCCTCGACAGCTGCCGGGAAGTTGATACGATTGATCAAAAAACCCGGCACATCTTTATGGACGAGAATCGGCTCTTTCCCGATCGCTTTGACGAAAGACTCGCCCAGTTTGAAAATCTCATCACTGGTGAATTGGCTCCTCACCACTTCTACTGCATCCATCATGGGAACGGGACTGAAAAAATGGATCCCTAAGACCCGTTCCGGATGAGGCACCGTAGCTGCCAGTGAGCTAATGGGTATGGCACTAGTGTTACTTGCCAGGGGAATGTTGTGCTTAACTACAGATCCCAATCTTCCGAACACTTCCTGTTTTAGCTCGAGCTTTTCAAAAACCGCCTCAATACAAAGATCCGCTTCCGCTGCCATGGTCAAGTCATTGGTCGAGGTAATCCGGGCCATTACTGCTTCTAAAGGACCTGATACTTTTTGTTTTTCAATGAATTTGCCGACAGACCAGGCAATATTCTTCAGAGCCTTTTCCAAAGCTTCGGAAGCCACATCGCAAATAATAACTCCCAGTCCGGCACTTCCGCAGACTTGGGCAATACCGGAACCCATTAAACCCGCTCCAGCAACGAAAACTTTTTTGATTTCCATAAACGGCGCTCCTCGTTATTTCAGCAATTCTCGGGCAATTACCAGTCGCTGGATCTCGCTGGTCCCTTCATAAATTCGCGTCAAACGCAAATCGCGGTAAAAACGCTCCACAGGATAATCTTTCATATATCCCATACCACCATGTATCTGAACTGCCATATCAGCAACACGATTGGCCATTTCGGTGCAGAAAAGCTTGACCATGGAGGCTTCTTTGATAATTGATGTGCCTTTAGTGTCACGAAGCCAGGCAGCATGATAAAGCATTTGGCGGCCAGCATAAATCTGAGTCGCCATATCGGCCAACATTATTTGGATGGCCTGAAACTCGGCTATAGGGCGACCGAACTGCACCCGTTGCTTCGCATAATCGGTCGAGAGGTCCAGCAGCTTTTGAGCGGCTCCAAGGGTTGTGGCACCCATGGTCAGCCGACCTTTATCTAGAGTCTTCATAGCGGTCTTGAATCCTTGGCCCACTTTGGCGTCGCCGCCGATTACATTTTCTCTGGGGACCACGCATTCGTCAAAGATAAGTTCGCAAGTATGAGAACCCCTGAAGCCCATTTTGCGTTCGATCGTGCCGACATAAAAACCAGGAAAAGTCTTTTCTACGATGAAGGCGGTGATTCCACCTTTGGCCTTCTTGGCTCGATCCGTCAATGCGAAAACAGTAGCCACATCTGCAATATCACCATTGGTAATGAAATGTTTCCGGCCGTTAAGTACCCAGTATCCATTCTTCAAATCCGCTACAGTTTGAATATTAGCCGCGTCTGAACCAGCTTCCGGCTCGGTTAAAGCGAAACAACCGGTCCACTCTCCTGAAGCCATTTTCGGCAAATAGTATTGCTTCTGCTCCGGGGTACCATCTATGGCAATTCCCTGGGACCCTATGCCATTGTTTGTGCCGATTCGAGTACGGAAGCAGGCATTAGTTTTGGACAATTCCTCATAAACCAGACATTCACCCAATGCTCCTAGTTCAAGACCGCCATATTCCGCGGGTATACTGAGCCCGAACAAACCCAGATCTCGCATTTTTTGGACTATCTCTTCTGGTATGCGATCTTCGTCTTCCACTTGCCGACTGATGGGCTCCAAATCCTGTTTGACAAAGCGTTTAATCGTATCGATCACTAGTCGCAGATTTTCAGGTATTTCGAAATCCATAATTGGTTACTCTCAATCGTGTTTCGCCTTATTGGCGAATTAAATCGTCAACTCGCGGGTCACGTCCGGCCCATCTGAGAGGTAGATCAGGAGCAACCCCTTCTCAATGGTGTTTTGTCAGATAAGATGGATCACTTCGGTACAAGTAATCTTAAACCAAGCAATTGGTGTGCCAGACCGAATCACGTGACAATTACTCATTATGAGGTGATTTTGAACATTGCCGGAGATTTACCCTTCAGACGCAATTGTAGAAAAAGGTCTACACATAAAGTAACATACCAGGGTGATAAGAGCTAACAGATTCGATTTATTGCAACATGTGGCCTGTAGAGAAACGTCTATATGTATAGGATTATCTACGATAGGTGCGTCAAGCTGCGCCCGAGCTGAGTTACTTATTGAAAATCAGTGCCATATCGTTTCATTTTTTGATATAACCCAGTCCGGTGTATCCCCAATAACCGAGCCGCCTCGGTCTTGTTCCCTTGGGCACTGGAAAGCGCTCTCTCTATAGCTCGACGTTCAGCTCGTGAAATTTCATCCTTCAACGTGCCAAGCTCTCCCTCCACAACGGCCTGACTTCTTATGCCGTCTCTGACCTCAGGAGGCAGATGCTTTTCCGTGATGACACCATCGTTTGCAACTGTTGAAGCTCGCTCCAAGATATTGCGCAATTCGCGAACATTGCCTGGCCAGTCGTAGCTCACGAGGCATTTCATTGCTGAAGCCTCAATGCGAGCGGGTACTTGTCGCTGGGTCTCCTTCAAAGAGGAAAGAATGTGATAAGACAACCGAGGAATATCGTCACGGATCTGCCGCAGAGAAGGGGTCCTCAGAAGAAAAATGTTCAAGCGATAGTAAAGATCCTGCCGGAACTCTTTGCGTCCGAGCATGCTTTTTAAATCACGATTTGTAGCAGCAATTACTCTAAAATCAAGTTTAAGGGTCCGACTTCCTCCGATCCTTTCCACTTCGTGCTCTTGAATAACACGAAGAAGCTTGACTTGGAGAGGCAGAGGCAAATCACCAACTTCATCCAAAAAAATGGTTCCCTTGTCGGCCAGCTCAAATTTGCCCGGCTTACCTTTAGGATTAGCGCCCGTGAATGCGCCGGCCTCGTAACCGAACAGCTCCGACTCAAAGAGTTCATGCGGGATTGCAGCGCAATTGACACGCACCAATGGTCGCTCGCGGCGTGAACTGATCTGGTGGATAGCATGAGCAAAGATCTCTTTCCCGGTGCCGGTCTCGCCGACAATTAAAACCGGTAGATCCGAAGCTGCCGCGTGTGCTGCCAGTCGCTTCGCTTCGCGAATTGACGGGGATTCTCCAATAATACGATCCATGGAATACCGATCACGGTATATCTGCTGTAATTCCTTCTCATAATAATCTAGGCGGCTCTGTAGCACTTCCACCTGACGAACCAGGTGCCTCACCTTTTCGGGATGCCAAAACATGAGCTTGCCCACTGCTCCAACAATGTTCCCCTGGCGATCACGAAGAGGTATGCGAGCGATTATGCGCTCTTTGCCTCGGAGCCTGAATAATTCACCAATTTCAGCACGCCCGGTTTTCAGAATTCGAGGTAACTGACTGTCGGGATTTAGATCTGAGATGTGCCGACCGATTACGTCATCTCGGGAAGCTCCGTAAAAGGTTTCATTTAATGTAGTGATATAGCGCACTATTCCTTGGGAATCGACCAGGATTAATGATTCGTGAGGATTGTCCAGCAATGCCTCGAGTAACTCGGGCGGAATTGATTTATATGGGGACTCGGACATGACACCTTCCGCACATGGAATGAGGTTAATTCGTGATAAGAGTTCCTCGGCTAAATCATGCCTTATTTTAATCGATTATTCAAAGAAGGAAGTCGAGTAGACGATAGAAAAACCAAATGGTAGAAGTTTGAAACAAACCGTTGTATTAATATATGGCAGGCTTCTGAACCCGCCATATTCTAATCCGCGATCCGCGACGCATTCGTTACAAATTGCAAGATAATGCACAAAGATGAGCTTGCGAAGAAGCCCAATCGGACTTTTTCATGCACTCATCATAGCAATCCTCAGGTGTGGTACGTTCGTCAAAACGCGGCCCACTCATCTTACTGCTAAACAGCGAACCCTTTCTCTGGCTGAAATATTTCGGAAGCGCAATCATTGTATGAGCTAAAAAAATAAACCCGCTCACAGCTAAAATCGGAATAGCAATTAATATCAGAATATTAGTCTCCACCCGAACCTCCTCTCTGGGTTCGCATGTAATTCACAGCTCATGTTTACAATCTGATGAGACTGAATTGCCGAAAATTCAGAGTACCGGACGTCTTCTCCCAAAAAACAATGAAATCAAGAAAAGAGCCAGGAAGATGACAAACAATATTTTGGCGAATTCCATAGCCACACCGGCCACGCCGACAAAGCCAAAGAATCCGGCTACAAGCGCTAGTACTAAGAAAAATAAAGCCCAATACAGCATGTTCCGATCTCCTTTTATTACTAATTTTTCAGATGTCTTTCGTTCTACCTCTGTCAAAACGTTAATTACGATGAAGATCTAGTCAAGGCGTGACATTGCCAACCCGGAAAACGAGCGGCTCGGAGGCAGGCACTATTCGAAACAAAGATGCTCCCTTATCTTGCTATTGATCGGGGGCCGTTCGATCAGTGAAAAACTAGAATAAATGATTGAAATTCCCCGCCAATCCATAGCAACCAGGTGATCATCCCCGGAAATTCTGTCGACCAGGTGAAGACGATTGCCTTCTCGTCGTATGATCAGGATCTTGTCCAATGGAGCGGGCAATTTTCCCACACTGCCCCTGGCAAGCACCCCTTCGGGCGAAACTGTTGCTTTGCGCCCCTTCTCGTTTACAAAATCAGGTCGCTCGCTATAGAGAAAGTAGGCATTCAAATTCTTTTTGTTATAAAGGATTCGAATAAACTGTTTCAGTCCTTCCACCCCCTGGAAAACCGCGGCCTTATTGTCGATGTACCACTGCAAGTCCAAAAAGAGGAAATTAGTTTCAGATCGCACGTTCGGAACCTCGGCCAAAAGGGACGAACAGAGCTGACGTCTGTTCTCCGCGGCATTTGCCCAGTCATTTCGTAAGTTAGCCATAAAAACTGCCATCAGCATGGCTCCAACGATCGCTGCAATCTGCGCAAACCAGAGAATTCTGCGCTTTTTCCACGCAGTGGCAAAAAGAGCCGCAAGAATTGCCACTCCGAATGAACCTGCTGAATAGATTCGGCTTTGACTATGATACCCAATATCCGGCGTGTAGCCGGCCAGCAGATAAGGAACCAGACCCAGAATAGTTACCGCGGTACCCACCGCGGCAATATACCAACAGGTTTGCGTCCAGTTTGACTCAAAATACTTTGCGAAGTGACGATCCGCCTGCTGAAGCCGCAGAGTCAAAGCGCCGGCAAACAACGCTATAACCCCGCCCCACACCCATGACAGCTTATCACTTGAAAAGGATATAAATGGCTGCAATAAATATGTTCCGAAAGTACAGATGTAATAGTAAACTAGATATATTGGCGGGATAATATTATTCTGAGCTACAGCTCCTCCAGATAATAGGCTGAATCTAAAAATTATAAATCCAGCAAAAGCGATCGCTACTGCTGTCAATAGTCGAAATAAAAATAGGAATTCCGGTAGTCGCTTATTGCGGACGTAAATCGGCCACAAGAATAAGGGAATCGAAAAGATTAGCAGGGTGGTGTTCTCGTAAGTCAGGGAGGCAAGCAGATACCATATGATTCCGGGTAATAATCCTTTCCAGGATTGAGACTGCTCGGTCCAGCGCTGAAAACTTATGACTGATGCCCAGAAGAGTAAGACCGATATCCTGGAGTTATCTGTGTGGATTATATAAGTGAGGTTGGAGACGGTGGGCAAAAGGAATGCGAAAAAAATGCTCCACACAGCCAGATTCTGTTTGCCGGGAAATGCCTTAACAAGGCAAGCCCCCATGAGCACACAGCCTACCGCATGAAGCATCAGGGAAGCCAAATGAAACGCTTGGCTGTTGAATCCAAACAGTTCGAATAAAGTAATCCAATAGGCTCCTTCCAGAGGCCGTAGTAATTCCCTTGCATATATCAGGATTGATTCCGGAAATTTGTGCCAATACGGGAAGCTCAATATCCACCAGTCGTCTCCCTGAAACCCGATATTACCGATGAGTATCCACAAACTGACGCAGGCGATTAAAAGCCCCGCAGCAGCAAGCGCAATATTATTGCTCCCTATCGCCAGTTCACTGAAACGAATTTTGTGGTAAGGGAATTTGATGATTTCCTCAGTACATAAAATTCCGGCCATTTTAAGACCGCCCCGAATAAAATGCACCCATTTTTCCACTGAGCAGAAATGACAAGCAGCAACTCAATGATTCGGTTCCCGAACGTGAGCAGCTTATGTCTAAGTTGACATGAGCCCCGCGATTTCATGCAATTTTTTAGCAAATAATATTGCATAATTAATACGAATCGTATTGGACGGTATTGACTTATTTTTTCCTGAGGCATTAAGCTTATGAATTAGAATCCGGCCTGTTTCATGGCTCACTCTTGAGGTTAAAACCTTCTCGAATCAGATCTGAGAAACGCGAATTCCACTTCCTGCTGTTTTTTGTCAGACCGAATTCCCCTCGAGTTCCTCTATTGATCGTTTGTTACTATTAATACACACACTGAGATGGAAATTGGTTCTTCTTCGTTTCAACTTTACAAAACATAAAAGGAGGGGAATTCATGGGAATAACGCGTCGGGAGTTCCTTGTCGTCTCAGGAGCCTTCGGCTTGGGTTTGGCATTTTCTAAGCTAGGCGTTGACATGGGTCCGATCGCGGCCTATGCGGCTGAACTCAAGATCGACAAGTTGAAAGTCGCCAAACAGAGCACCACAATTTGTCCTTACTGCGCCGTGGGATGCGGGATCATTTGCAGTACGGACACAAAATCCCAAGAAATCATCAACACCGAAGGCGACCCGGATCATCCCATTAATGAAGGATCCCTTTGCGCGAAAGGCGCTGCTCTGTTTCAAACCACCGCCAATAATTCCAATCGACTGCAGAAGGTGCTTTACAGGGCTCCTGGAAGCGAGAAATGGCAGGAAAAGTCCTGGGACTGGGCCTTAGACGAAATAGCAAAGAGAGTGAAGGCCACCAGAGATGCATATTTCATTGAAAAAAATGACAAAGGCCAAGTAGTGAACCGCCTGGACGCAGTGGCTCACGTGGGAAGCGCCGCCTGCGACAACGAGGAATTGTGGGTCCTGCAGGCTATGCTGAGGGCTCTGGGGCTTGTTTACATCGAGCATCAGGCCCGGATATGACACAGCGCTACAGTTGCGGCTCTGGCAGAGTCGTTCGGACGTGGCGCAATGACGAATCACTGGATCGACATAAAGAATAGTGATTGCATACTGGTAATGGGCAGCAATGCTGCAGCTAATCATCCCATATCTATGAAGTGGGTCCAGAAAGCCAAGGACAACGGCGGTATTCTGATTTCTGTGGATCCTCGTTTCACTCAGACGTCAGCTCGCTCGGACATTTATGCCTCGCTCAGGTCCGGGACCGACATAGCTTTCCTTGGCGGGATGATCAAATACATCCTCGATAATAACAAATACTTTCCAGAATATGTCCTGAACTACACCAACGCATCGGTCATGCTCGGTGACAAGTACGATTTTTCCGACGGTCTTTTCTCGGGATACAATCCGACTGCCAAGTCTTATGACAAGTCCACCTGGGTTTTCAAGAAAGACGATAAGGGACTGCCGGTGCGGGACGAAACTCTGCAAAATCCCAGGTGTGTCCTTCAAATGCTCAAGAAGCATTATTCGCGGTACACGCCGGAAAAGGTATCGGAAATAACCGGAACGCCTGTCGCTGACTTGTTGAAAGTGTATGAGGCTTATTCTTCAACCGGCGTAAAAGATAAGGCGGGCACCATTCTCTACGCAATGGGATGGACCCAACATACCGTGGGTGTGCAGAATATTCGAGCCATGTGTATAATCCAGACTCTCCTCGGAAACATGGGAATCGCCGGCGGCGGAGTGAATGCCCTCAGAGGCGAATCCAATGTTCAAGGCAGTACCGATCAAGGTCTATTGTTCCACATCCTACCCGGTTATCTGGGCGCGCCGACAGCGTCGTTGGGAACGTTGGAGGCTTTCAACGCGGCAAGGACGCCGAAATCGGTCGAGCCGCGAAGTGTAAATTGGTTGCAGAATTTTCCCAAGTATTCGGTGAGCCTGCTCAAGTCGTTCTGGGGGGATAAGGCCACTAAAGAAAACGATTTCGGGTATGGATGGCTCCCAAAACTGGATGACGGCCAGAACTGTTCTTGGCTGAACCTTTTCGACCAGATGTATGCAGGTACTATAAAGGGTTTCTTCTCCTGGGGTCAAAACCCTGCTTGCAGCGGAGCCAATGCCAATAAAGTGAGACAAGCACTTGCCAAGTTGGACTGGCTGGTCAACGTGAACATTTTTGATAATGAGACCGGTTCTTTTTGGAAAGGGCCGGGAATGGATCCCAAGAGCATCAAGACGGAGGTGTTCATGCTCCCATGCGCTGCCTCAGTTGAGAAGGAGGGGAGCATCAGCAACAGCGGCAGATGGGCTCAGTGGCGTTATAGAGCTGCCGAACCTCCAGGCCAGGCCAAACCGGATGGTGACATTGCGGTCCTCCTGATGAACAAAATCCGTGACTTGTACAAGAAGGGCGGTAAAGTCCCCGATCCGGTACTCAATCTGAAATGGGACTATGTTGATGCAAAAGGCCATTTTGATCCCCACAAAGTTGCCAAGGAGATTAACGGCTTTTTCCAAGCGGATGTGAAGATCGGCGACAAAGAATTTAAGAAGGGGGAGCCGGTTCCTGCTTTTCTGTTCCTACAGGCAGACGGCAGCACTTCCTGCGGAAATTGGATTTACTGCCAGAGCTATAATGCGGATGGTAACAACATGGCCAGAAGGAAAAAAGACGATCCTACCGGTTTAGGTCTTTTCCCGAATTGGTCATGGTGCTGGCCGGTTAACCGTCGGATAATCTACAATCGGGCTTCTGTCGATCCGGATGGTCAGCCGTGGAACTCCCAACGACCGCTTCTCAAATGGGCGGACGGCAAGTGGGTCGGCGATGTGCCTGATGGTCCAGCGCCTCCGTTGAGTGACGCCAAAGCCGGCAAATATCCATTCATTATGAAACCGGATGGACAAGCAGCCATATTCGGTCCAGGTCTTAACGACGGTCCGTTCCCTGAGCATTACGAACCGCTGGAGTGCCCGGTGCCGAAGAACGCCATGTCAGGACAGTTCATCAATCCTACCGTCAAGATATTTGCCGGCGAAATGGACAAGCACCTCACTTGTGATCCACGTTTTCCATTCATCGCAACCACCTACCGAGTCACGGAACATTGGCAAACAGGAATCATGACCCGCTGGCAGCCCTGGCTAGTTGAGGCCGAACCGCAGATGTTTGTGGAATTAAGTGAAGATTTGGCTCAAATGCGCGGGATAAAGAACGGTGAAAAGGTTAAAGTCTCGTCCGTTCGTGGTGAACTCGAAGCTGTCGCCATAGTTACGACGCGATTCCGACCATTCAAATTGGGGGACGTCACTGTGCATCAGGTCGGGATGCCGTGGTGCTTTGGTTGGGTGGTTCCGAAGGATGGTGGTGAGAGCGCCAATCTACTCACGCCTAACGTGGGTGATCCCAACACCATGATTCCTGAATCCAAAGCATTCATGGTCAATGTGACCACGGCATAGGAGGTGCAAAATGGCCGAAGGGTACTCAATACTTGTGGACACCTCCAAATGCACGGCATGTCGGGGGTGTCAGATCGCGTGCAAACAGTGGAATCAGTTACCAGCGACTAAAACCGAAAACATGGGATCGCATCAAAATCCGCAGGACCTGTCGTTCGACACTTATAAGGTAGTGCGCTTCGCTGAAGGGAAAAACGATGACGGTAAGCCGTTCTGGTACTTCTTCACCGAACAATGCAGGCATTGCCTGTCTCCGGGGTGTATGGCGGTATCGGAGAACGATGAAATCGTTCAGGATGAAAAGACCGGCGCTGTCATATATACTCCGAAAACCAAAGATCTTGATTTCAAGGCTACATTTGAAGGGTGTCCTTTCAACATTCCTCGTCAAGATTCGGAAACCAAGTTGATCTCGAAATGCACTATGTGTTTCGACAGAATTACTAATGGTATGATCCCCGCGTGTGTGAAATCATGTCCGACGGGAACTATGACCTTTGGTGAAAGGGATAAAATCCTTGAGATAACCAAAAAAAGAGTGGCGGAACTGAAGAAGACGTTTTTCAAGGCAGCGGCTCTCAATGCTGACGACGTGCGGGTAATTTACATTGTCACGGATGATCCAAAAAAGTATTACCGATATGCAGCCGGCAAGTAATTTGAGGTTTTTTCAAAGATGGTCGCCCCAACTTTAAGATTTGTTGGGGCGCCTTTTTGCCTAATGCTGTCATAATGGGGCGATTGATCTGGAAAATCGGTTCGTGCTATTTTCCACTCAGGTCGTCACAATGAGAGATCTGTGGTGACGAGCTTGAAACCCGCCCTTACTCCGAGTAAAGGATTCGAGACAAACGCATGAATGAGATGCTCTTCAGCGAACAGGCTGCCGTGCAAATAAGAAAAGCCATACAAAAGATCCGAGAAGAAATTCCACAATTATCTAATGTACTGGATGCCTTCGGAGAGCTGCTCGCGGAACAAGCTGCATTCAAAACTGAACTGTCTAATATTGAAACCCGACCCGAACAGCTGGACGACGTTGCCTTTTCCCAAAGTGTCCCTATTCTGTTGAAAAATGCTTTCACAATTCCGGCCGATACTTTAAAGAAATCTGCCGACCGGCTGATCCCCGTCCTGATGAGAGGATTACCAAAGATCAGTGGGCAGTTGACTATCATCGCTAAGGCAATTAAGATTTCGGCACCGAACTCTTTTAATACTGCCGATAGAGATTTGATCCTCACCCATGAGCGCATTTCAGAATGGATTGTTGACCTCAAGGTCGATCCGGAAATAGCGCGATTTACGCTCACACAGCTCGTGAAACCCTATGCAGCGAAAAAAGCTGAAGCTCTCGCCGAATTACTTCATGAATCCAGGTGGTTCAAAGGCTATTGTCCAATCTGCGGCTCATGGCCGGAGATTGGATTTTTGGAAGGGCAGGAGGGTCGAAGATGGCTGAGGTGCTCTTTTTGCAGCCATGAATGGAACTTTAGTCGCACGGAATGCCCATTTTGTGAATCCGCTAATCCTGACAAGTTGGAAATCTTCTACACGGCGAATCGACCGTTCGAAAGGGCCGAGCTTTGTTACGAGTGCAAGAAGTACCTGATAAGTTTGGATTTGAGGAACCGCATAGGCGTAATTCGTGAAGTGGCGGCTTTGGGAATGGTCTATCTTGATGTGTTAGCGCAGGAGAAAGGGTTCTCCCCGAGCGCCGCAAGCGCGTGGAATATTTTCGTCCAATCCTGATCGGGTTCACGCTGAGTCTTAGTTTGAAGATCGCTCTCTTGGCATTGAGCAAATTATTACGGATCAATGCCTTACGTTAAATGAGCCTGCCATTCTGGCTCTCGGTGGAAAACTACGATTTTTTTCACAATCCCCCTTTGAAAAAATTTCTCGATGGAATAGTCTTGGTTCCCCTGTTTCACTGGAACATTGTAGATAAAAGGAATTGGTGACTGGAAGTAGCTGTGGACGAAGATCTTACCGGCATAGCGAGTGCTGCTCGCGGCAATTCAAAATCAGACCGCGTATTAGAGCAAAACCGCCTGATTCTGGCTCTGGCCGACATATGCCGCGAGGAATTGATCCAAGAAAAATGGCTCATTGCCCCGTCTCTTCGGGTGGGCCAACAATGGTTGCATCGAGTGGCTCTAGATGGTCAGCCGATCCTGAACGCACGTATCAAGACGTTCAAAGTTCTGGCGATCGAATTGGCTGCTTGCGAAATGGCCGGCAAGGGCTTTTCCTTCGTTTCGAGCACCGCAGCATTGATTATCTTGGATCGTATCCTTAACGAACTTGGGAAAAAATCCGCAGTCTATCTCTCATCTCTTCTCAGAAGCCTCCGCCTATGCAGTACTGTTTTATCCGCGATCACATCACTCAGGCTAGCCGGAATAGGTTCGGAGCGGCTTGATCCGAGCTGTTTTGAAGAACCCGCGAAGGCCGCAGACCTGACTTACATTCTCGATGAGTATGTAAACGGGCTCCGCAGGAGAAATCTCGTGGATTACGCGGAAGCGCTCCGGATTGGTACCGAAAGACTATCCCAAGAATCATCGCATGGCTTTCCAGATTCAATCCTGCTGATTCCCGACGATCTGGATTTGAGCGCTCTGGAGCGAACCTTATTGGAAAATTTTCCGCGCGATAAGATCAGATATCTTCCCGTAGATCAACCGGCGGCGAGGGGAGAAGATTTAAGCGATATCCATACGGATGCCTCTCTGCTACGCTGGTTGAATGCGCCCGAACTGAGTCCGAAACCTTTTTATGACGGGTATGTCCATATCTTCCACGCTGTAGGTGAAATTAATGAAGTGAGCGAAGCGCTCAGGATCTGCATTTCAAAAGGGTATAACCTGGATCAGGTTGAGCTTATCTACACGGATCCTGACGCCTATGTACCTTGCATTTATGAAACGTTCCTGCGTACTCGGTTCGATAATCAATCTGATGAATTGGATATTCCAGTCACTTTTGCGGACGGAATTCCCACTCGCTATTCAAGACCAGGCAGAGCGCTCATGGCTTGGCTCGAATGGGTTCGAAACGGTTATCCTCAGACTGTTCTCGTGCAAATGATCCATGACGGCCTGCTCGAATTGCCGGTTGCCGATCCGGGGCCGATCGAGTTCTCAGACGCTGCGACCCAGCTGCTTAGCGTCGCAATCGGATTCGGTAGGAATAGATACCTTGAAAAAATCAACGAGCGCATCTCCGAGCTTGAACAGAGAATGTTTGTCTCCGCTAAACGGGGCGATAGACACTCCGCAGTCAAGGATCGCGCAGCGTTTCACGCTATCAGGAGAGTGGTCGAAGATTTGCTTTTCGGTACAAAGGACGTGGAGAAAGAGCAACGAGAAATAATCAATGCTGCGGCGCAATTCGTGTCGCGAATCGCACGGAGTTCCGATCAATTTGACAACTATTCACGAAGGGCGATCCTGGACCGGATAGAGGAAATGGCCGATTGTATTGCAGATGACCAAGATCCACTTTCAATAGATTTATGGGAGTGGCTTCTGAAGCTGCCGAATGAAGTCAGTGTGGCCGGTAGCGGTCCTCGTCCGGGAAGACTTCACTGTGCAAATCTTCTGTCCGGCGGACATAGCGGCCGAAAGCACACATTCATAATCGGGCTTGACAATAAGCGATTTCCCGGCGCGGGTCTGAATGATCCCTTGCTACTGGACAGTGAACGCTTAAAACTGTCGCCCGATCTCCCCACAGCATCGGATCAGTTAAGCCGTAAATGGGAAAAGTTTATTCTGCTGCTCGCCAGGCTCCGCGGAACCGTTACCTTGGGATTTTCCAGTTTCGATCTCCTGGAAAACCGGGCGATGTTTCCCAGCCCGGCGATACTGTCCGCGTACAGGATTGTTTCCGGCGATAAAGAAGCAGATCAAACCGATCTGATGCGATTCTTGTCTCTGCCCACCTCCTTTGCGCCTGCAACTGCCGATCTTTCTCTGGATCTGGCAGACTGGTGGTTATGGCGCACATGCGGAAAAGAAAAGGCCGGGAATTCCGAAGAGATTCTAAGCGAATTTTTCCCGGAACTCGTGCGTGGGCTGGAAATGCAGAGGAATCGACTAAGCCATGAATTCACAATTTATGATGGTTTCATTCCCGATGAATGTTCCGAGTTGAACCCAGCAGCTCTTTCCGGGCCGGTGGTTTCAGCTGCCATGCTGGAGACCATTGGGGAATGCCCTTTGAAATATTTTTTTAAATATGTGTTGAGAATAATGCCTCCGGACGAAATTCCAGTAGATCCTACTCAATGGCTGGATCCGGCCATGTTCGGGGAACTTTTGCATGAGGTATTGCACCGGTTCATGAGCGAACTGATGAGCCAAGGGCGATTACCGTCGTTTGAGCGCGACATTGCGCGATTGACCGCTATTCTCGAAGATTCGATCGCGAGATATAAGAAACGCTATCCGCCGACGGGACCAAGTGCGTTTCGAATACAGGAACGACAACTGCAGCGGGCCATTCTAATATTTCTGGCCGAAGAGGAATTGTTGTGTCGCTGGAGCATACCCAGGTTTTTGGAGGTTTCTATCGGCATGTCCCCACGTTTTGGAGCAACGGAATTGGATATGAATGAGCCGGTGATATTAAAGCTTCCCAACGGACAAAGCATAAGAGCAAGGGGACGTTTGGATCGTGTTGATGAAATCAATAGTGGTCCGGCAGATGCTTTTGCCGTTTATGATTACAAGAGCGGCTCTCCGTACAAATACGTGCAACCGGATCCTTACTGGCAAGGAAGAGTGATTCAGCACGCTCTTTACCTTCGGATGGCTGCGGCCCTCCTAGCAGGCAAGGTACCTCGAAACGCTAAAACTGTTCATTTCGAATATTTTTTCCCCAATCTGCGAACTCGTGGCCGTCGAATCAGATGGCGAGCTGAACAGCTTGCGAACGCCTCTGAGATTATTCAAGAACTGTGTGCCATTCCAGGTCAGGGCTGTTTTCTACCTACAACAGAGCATCTTGATTGCACATTCTGCGATTATATTTCTATCTGCAAAGATGTTAATGCCGTATCGGCAGGCGCGAAACTCAAGTTGAAAAATCCTGCCAATACAAAGCTGGCGCCCATTCGGGAGTTGAGACAAATTGAGATCGACGAACCTTGAGCAGCCTCCGGATTACCGGGAGAGGCTTTCGATAGTATTCGACCTGGACACTACGATGCTCGTGGAAGCTGCCGCGGGAACGGGCAAGACTACGATCCTGATCGGTCGAATGGTGGCCCTTCTGGCCGAAGGAAAGAGCGCCATAGAAACCATGGCGGCTGTTACCTTTACCCGAAAGGCAGCGACGGAATTGCGGGAACGTTTTCAAATTGACCTGGAGAAACTCTTCCGCGAATCCACCGGCCAAAAACGAGAGCGGTTGGCAGCCGCACTTTCAGGCATAGATAAGTGTTTCATTGGGACAATACATTCTTTTTGCGGGCGGCTTTTGCGCGAACGCCCCGTCGAGGCAAGGGTGGATGTCTCATTCCAGGAGATCGATGAAACAGAGGATGGGCTTCTCAGGCAGGCTGCCTGGGACCAATATGTGGCTCGTCTGTATGCAGAGCATGATCCCATTCTCGAAGAATTGGAAAGAATCGGAATAGAAATCGGAGAACTCCGGGCGACTTTTTTGAAATTCGCGGATTATCCCGACGTGGATGAGTGGCCTTCCGGAAAGGTAGAGCTTCCTGATCTCCCTTACATGAAGCAGGAATTGAAGTTATTGGTCGATCACATAGAGAGTTTGGTCGCAAGCCTTCCGAATTCCGGAAACGACAAGCTGGTCGAGAAATATAAATTGATAGAGCGGATGTTCCGCCAAAACCGGTTCGAGAATATTGCCGAATTGATGGAGATGTTAGCTGAGTTCACCGATATCAAGACATCCTCGAAGACTTGGCCGGGCGGAAAAGCTCAGGCCCAAGAAGAAAAGGAAAGGTGGGATAAATTTCGCATCGACTACGCTGAGCCTATATTGAGACAGTGGCGGGAACATCGTTACGAGCCGTGTCTCAGAGCTATAAGGCCGGCGCTGGAAGAGTACGATCAACTGAAGCTGACACGTGGAAAGTTGAATTATCAGGATTTATTAATGTTTTCCGCTCGGCTTTTGCGTGACAAGCCGAGGGTACGGGCATATTTCAGGAAACGCTTTACACATTTGTTCGTTGATGAGTTTCAGGATACGGATCCTATTCAAGCTGAGGTAATGCTTTTCCTCACCGCAAGCGATCCCAGTCAAACGGATTGGCGCGCGTGCCGGCCCGTGGATGGTTCGCTCTTTGTGGTCGGTGATCCCAAGCAGTCTATCTATCGGTTTCGCCGGGCCGATATCGTTACATATAATCAGGTAAAGCATATCATCCAAAACAGCGGGGGAGAGATTGTCAGCCTCTCGGCCAATTTTCGAAGTGTTTGCCCTCTGATCGAATGGATCAATTCAGTTTTTCACGACAAATTTCCGCCTGAAGCGTCAGATTACTCGCCGCGTTATGTGGCGCTCACTGCTGCAGCGGGTCACAAAGAGGTGACAGACTTCGGTGGAGTGCGACCACTCATTGTTTCCGGATCCGGAGACTTTCGTGAATACGAGGCTGAACTGATAGCGCGAATTATACGATATTCCATAGATAATCGGTTGACGCTGCCACGATCGCCGAAAGAACTGGCCAACGGCGTCAGCCCCGAGGTCACTCCAGGGGATTTCTTAATAATTACCCCGAAGAAATCAAATCTTGTCGCTTATTCCAGCAAACTTAAAGAACTGAAAATCCCGCATCAGGTTACTGACAGCGGAACAATGGATCAAACAAATGAGTTGTCACTGTTGCACACGTGCTTAGTTGCCGTGAATCAACCTTGGAATCCTGTTTCGCTTGTCGCCGCGCTCAGGAGCGAGCTGTTTGGATTGAGCGATGCTGCGCTGTACAGATACAAACGCTCAGGCGGAAGTTTTTCATTTTTCAGTAGTGTTCCGGATGGATTGGGAACCGAAGAAGCTATCGCGTTCAATAACGCATTCAATAAATTGCGGAAATATGCGGCCTGGTTATCCATAATGCCTGTGCTTCCCGCAATTGAAAAAATCCTGGCCGACACCGGTCTCACTGTTCGGGCAGCGCTGGGTTCAGGCGGCAATATCCGGGCCGGCAGCCTTGTTTGTGCACTGGAACGCTTACGGTATGACCAGTCCTCGATCTGGAGTGTGTCACAAGCCATTGATGTAATGGGAGATTTGCTCACAAAAGGCGAAGATCAAGATGGCATACCGGCTAGACCCGATGAGTCATCAGTCGTGCGGGTAATGAATCTGCACAAAGTGAAGGGGTTGGAAGCTCCTGTGGTCTTTCTCGCAGATCCGACACCGTTCTTTAGAGACAGAGCTTCTTCGATTGATTTGTATGTAGAGCGTTCAAGAAATCGGGTTCGCGGCTATTTGCAAATGCACGAGTCTTTTGGAGGAAGGCGCGGGAGCCGATCTGTAATTGCTCAGCCGCAGCAATGGGAATACTACGCCAATATCGAACTAGAGTTTTTAAAACAGGAAAATCTGCGCCTTCTATACGTCGCGGCAACCCGGGCCGGAACGGAGCTGATCATTTCCCAGAGACAAAAGGGTCAACACTTCAATCCATGGGCTTTTTTTCAGCCCAACGTTGAAAATTTGCCGGCGGTTGTTGATCCCGGACCTCAACAACTTGCGCCTGAAGATACAATTATCGTCACCAAAGAAGATGTTTCCGGAGCGCACAAATCCATTCATGAACGATGGAACGCAATTTCTACTCAAACCTATAAAGTATCCGCTGCTAAATCACTCGCGATCTCTGATAGATCAGATCACTTCGGCACGGAGTGGGGGACCGAATGGGGCGCGGCAATCCATATGATTCTCCAGTTGGCAATGAGTGACAAAGAGGCGGACCTGATCGCTATAGCGCGAGACGCATTGGCGGAACAAAATCTGGACGTCTCTTTGATGGAAGAAGCCATAAATACGGTGAAATCAGTTGTAAATTCGGAGATATGGGAAAGGGCATCGTCAGCGCTGCAAGTTCTTGTTGAGGTTCCGTTCGAGACGCTTTGGTCGGAAGACTCGTCCAATAATGGCCCACTTCTGGTGCGCGGTGTGATTGATCTGGCATTCCTGGAGCCCAGCGGCTGGGTAATTGTCGATTATAAAACCGACCGGCACGGCAAAAATCACTTACGGGACTTGGCCGAACATTATAAAGAACAAGTGTTAACTTATGCAAAGATGTGGGAGAAGATTACCGGGCAAACTGTACACGAAACCGGGCTCTATTTTACATATCCCGGAACGTATGTGGAAATTACGCATAAAAGAAACTCTGATAAATAAAGACGGAATAATAGCTTTGACAAAGAGTCAGCCTGTAAGACAAGTGTCATTGCGAGGAGCGTTAGTCCCGCGGAACGCGGGATGGCAATCCCTGAGATTGCTTCGCTTCGCTCGCAATGACAGGTCTCAGGAACACGCCCTCGCAATGAGGTAGAATTTTTTTCCAGGTGAATGATTCCGAATAAAGATTTATTAGCCCCAATTCATTGCTATCGTTTCAATTTTTTAATAGTGTCGATCAAATCCTGATGCTGCTTTGTTTCGGCATCCAGAGCTTTCTTGTAAATCTCGGTGGGAAATTGCGCTTCCAAATTCTCGCGGGCATTTTTCAGCTTAAACATAGTGGATATTGCGGCGTCCAAGCTCTTAAAAATTTCGTCTTTCCCCGTCTGAACACGAGCCTCATTAATCGCTCCAGTAAAATTCTTGTATTCGTAATACATTGCCAGCACCTGTTTGTGCAATTGAACATGTCTGACAGGCGGATTCGCTACATCCTGTATTAGATTCAGAGCCGTGCGGTTCAGTTTCACAGCGTAATTCTTGAAAGTCTCCAAGTTTCGTACGGCCATAAAATTGTTGAGTAACAATTGCGAGTACCGTTCGAAAGAATCCGATTTGGCTTCTTTTGGATCGGCAGAAAGATTCCTGAAAAAAGATTCTGAAGAAGTTGAAAAGAAGACGACCGCTTTCGCGCTTTTGGACAAATATTCATTATCAGAGTCCTGTTTGCCCGAGCAACCTGACAGCGCAAACACGAACCAGATGATCTGCAAAACACCCCAAAAAACTTTGCCGGTCATATAGTCAGCCCCCAGTCTGGCTGTAATCCAGCAGAGGAATTCAGCTCAGAGGACGCACTGAACGCGGAGAAAAACAATTCTTTTGGAAAATCCGTATCTACGCGGGGCAGGTCGGCGCCAAAGCGCTAGCGTAATGCTTAGTATTTACAAAAAACAGACAAGATCCGCCTGCGCTGTCCGCGGTACATCAGGCCCTACGTTCGGAGGTGCCATACCACAAGCGATTTGGTGAGTCAATTTTGAGGTGAGGACGCAGCTTACGCAGTCCAGTATTGGGGAGAATGGTGGATCATTTTTGCAGCATAGAGAACGGAGAACGCGCAATGAACCGGTATCACCCCTTCTTTTCCGGCTGAGCGTTCTATGCGTTGGAAATCTAATGTAATTCCGGGCTGCCGGTTAGATAAAAAGCGCAACACAAATCAGGACAGCGCACAATCCTGCCGTGATCGAAACACCAAGGCCATAAATTAGCACACTCTCACGCCATATCCGCTCGCGCAAAACTAATTCACGCACCGACACATCTCTGCCCGAAAAAGGCTGGTTTTCCAATTGATTGATTTGAGTCATCTCATACCTCAACCACTTATTATATCAGTTTGATCGAAATCTGCAAATGGGGCATGATAACTAAATGAAGTTATTGGTTATTTGTTACTAAGGGGAGCCTCCCTGTCAAAGGAGTCGTCACAGCGAAGAACGATCCTATCCTGCGGAATAGATGGACGTTTCCCCAGCAGCAATTATTAGTACGAAGGCCGTTATTATTCGTCCACCAAGGCCAGAAGTTTTTCCAGTTCCGCCATTTTGTCTAGGAATTCTTGCGTGGCTTCGTGCAATTCTTCGGACAGGAGTTGCAGCCGCTGGTCAGATAACAGCACCTGCCGGTTTTCCATAATCGTTTCTGTCATGCTGCATTACATTATAAATTACTTTAAAAAATGCATTCAATATTCAGCGAGATCAAAGTATTTCACGTTCTAATTTTTGCGTCAACAAAAAATGCAATGCAATGGATTTTAACCGAGTGTTTGTCTTGACTAAGCTATCTCTTGTGAAGTATCGCGAAATGATCAAAACTATTTGCGGCCACCAATTCCAAAGGACCGGATTAAGAGTTTCAAACTGCTTGGGCCGACCAGGAGGCAACGTGAAGAATGTAAATTTCTCAGTATCGAACGATGTGTTTACTCAATTTCCTGGATATGTTCGGGGGGTTGTACTCGCTTATGGCGTGAAAAACGGAGACTCGTCAGAAGAGCTTGTTTCGCTATTACGTAGTGCGGAGGCTCGTCTTCGGACTCAACTCAATTTAGAAACAATTGCGGAATTTCCACGCATTTATTCGTGGAGAGAGGCATATCGATCCTTTGGAGCTAAGCCGAGCAAGTTCCGGCCGTCAATAGAGGCAATGGCGCGCCGTGTTTTGCGGAACGAAGAATTGCCCTCAATCAGTACGCTGGTGGACATCGGTAACATAGTATCTTTAAGGCACATCTTACCGGCCGGGGGCCACGCAATTGACTTTGTCAAAGGAGATATTACGCTGCGTCCTGCGCTTGGTGATGAAGAATTCATACCGCTCGATTCGGACCAGGTTGAAAAACCTTTACCGGGAGAGATAGTTTTCGTGGAAGGCAAAACCGTCCTGACCCGAAGATGGACCTGGCGTCAAGGCAAACACACATTGGTCGTTCCCGAGACAACCGATCTCGAGTTTAATGTTGATGGGCTCCCGCCTGTCCCACAAATAGAAGTGGAAGAGGCCTGCCGAGAAGTTATGGAGCTTATCGAGAAGTTCTGCGGCGGTACAACTTCATACGAGGTCCTCACGCAGCAAAATCCACAAATCAAGTTATAGATCAACCAACTTACGCTGGACTCGTATGATGATTACCCGTGGAGGCTATCCTCGGGTGCAGCGAAATAATTACCACTTCTAAAGAAGATTGCTGGTGAGGCGGTCTAGTAAGTAGACGGAACGACTGCCGCGCCATTTGCCCGCAAGTGACACGTGATAGAATTCATGGTTCGTGCATTTAACTCAGAAACATCTTGAAAGGCTGAGCCCGCCTTGACACTGCTGGGCGCCTTTGTTATGGTATTCTTTCCACATTCTTCCTGCCAAGGGGCTTTCTCCCCCGGAGGTCCAAGTGATAGTTGCGCAGCGGAAGCCCTTCATTGAAATCAAAAATATGTTGGGTGATTATTCGAGAGTTCTTGTCGCAGGCTGCGGAACATGCGTAGCCGTATGTCTCGCGGGCGGCGAAAAGGAAGCCGGGATATTGGCATCACAGCTAATGCTCTCCGCAAGTAAAGACAAGAAAGAATTGACAGCCACTGCAGCCACTGTGGAAAGACAATGCGATCGTGAATTCCTGGAACTTTTCAAAGAGCGTGTTTCTCAAGCCGATGCGGTAATTTCGCTTGCATGTGGGGCCGGTATTCAATTCCTGTCGGAAACATATCCTGACGTGCCGGTTTTCCCCGGCGTGAATACCAACTTCATAGGAGTAGCTGAACAAGCCGGTGAGTGGACTGAACGTTGCAGAGCCTGCGATCAGTGCTACCTCGGAATGACCGGAGGCATCTGTCCTGTCACGATGTGCTCGAAAGGGCTGTTGAACGGCCCATGCTCCGGGACGGTCCATGGAAAATGCGAAGTCGACCCGGAGAGAAGCTGCGCGTGGACAATGATCTACGAACGTCTGGACCGTCAATCCCGTACAACCCTGCAAGAATCGCTGACGCCGGCAATGCGACATAGCCTTTCCCAGCAGCCGGGTAGGGTGATTCACACTGCTTACCAAAAGAGGTTCCACATTGGGTAGCCCGTTTCAAGAAAGACTCCAATCCGGAAAATTTCAGACTGTCGCACGAATCCTTTCCCCCAAGAGTGCTGATCTTTCTGGGTCAATCGCTTTGGCTTCTTCATGGAAAGGGAAAGTGGACAGCATACTTGTGGCCGACAATCCATCGGGAGTGATGGGGATATCTCCACTGGTTCAGGCCGAATCGCTCAAGAGAGAAGGCCATGATGTCATAATGACACTTTCATGTCGTGACCGTAACAGAATGGCCCTTGGATCAACGGCTCTTGGCGCTGCGGCGCTGTCCATAGGTTCAATCCTGTGCGTTTCCGGCGACTATTTCAATTTTGGGGATCATCCTGATGCAAAGCCTGTCTATGACCTCGATTCCGTTCAGTTGATCGGAATGCTGCGGGAAATGCAAAATGGGAGTGACATCGGTGGTAATGCGATCGCCGGGCCACTGACTTTCTTTATGGGAGCTGCAGTCTGCGCGACCGCTGATCCGCTCTTGCCCCAAACGGCAAAAGCCAGAAAAAAGGCGCTGGCAGGAGCTGAATTTTTTATAACTTTACCCATCTTCACCATTGAACAGCTAGACCCTTTTATCAGTGGTGTAAAAGATCTACCTGTGAAGATCCTTGCGGGAGTTCTCCTGCCCGCTTATCAGGAAATCCTCCAATATCGAGACGGATCCATTCCGGGAACGTTCATTCCCGAGAATTTGGTGAACCGTTGGCGAGAGGAAGGCGAAGAGTCTTTTGCGTCTTCTTCGGCCGGACATGTGCGAAAACTGATCTCTGAATTAAAGGAGTCGGGCAAGGTCGCGGGCGTATGCGTCAGCGCTTCCGGAAGGGAATCGGAGATCCCGGGACTTCTCTGAGCAATGCTATGAAAACAGATGCAGTTATTATCGGAGCCGGCGTTGCCGGTCTTTGGTGCGCCAATGAGCTTGCCCGGATGGGGCTCGACTCGATTATCGTGGAGAAAGCGCCCTATTCAGGGGGCCATGTAGCACAATACTGCTGTAAAGCCACCGATCAGTGCCAAAGATGCGGAGCATGCCTTCTGGAAGATTTGCTGGAAAGTGTTGATTCATCCAATAAGATAACTCAGTATGTTCGCACCACCACTACGAAGGTTGCACGGGAAAACGGACAGTTCAGCCTAATACTAACACAGCGGCCCGTGCGGATTCTTACGGATAAGTGCAATCAATGCGGCAAATGCCTGGAAGCGTGCCCCAAAACCGGTGCGTTGCGCTCTTCCGCTGCGACCAATAAGCCATACATGGATGAAGCCGAGTGTCTCTTTTTCAAAAGCTCTGGTTGCCAGGCATGTGTTGACGCTTGCCCGGAAGGAGCAATTCATCTGGAAGGTACGGCGGAAAATATAGAAGTGAAAACGTCCGCTGTGGTTCTCGCGTCCGGCTTTAAAGCCTTCGACCCAACGGAGAAAGCTCGATTCGGTTACCGTCGAGTTCCGGGAGTCATTACTGGTCTTGAGCTGGAATCCGTTCTCCGGAATGACAATTTCGACTCAGGCGATGGAGAGAAAAAAGTAGCGTCTGTCGCGTTCATCCAGTGTGTCGGCAGTCGGGATCCGAAAATAGGGCATAATTATTGTTCCCGCGTTTGCTGCGGATATGCCTTGAGACTGGCTAGACTCTTGCGCTGCCGTTTTCCGGAAATAAAGCCTTCCATGTTCTACATGGACATCCAATCCTTTGATCGTGATTTTGAAAAGCGGCTTGCGACTGCTCGTAAAGAAGTCCGATTGATAAGAGCAATTCCATCAGATGTTCGTTCGGGCTCTGACGGTCGTCCAGAATTGGTTTATCGCGGGCCGGATGAAAACAAGGTTTTCGAATCGTTTGATCTCGTGGTGCTAAGCGTTGGGATTGCCCCGGATCCGTCGTCAGGCCGCCTGGCCGAAGCGCTTGGGATTAAACCCAATGCAGATGCCTTCCTGGGACCGGACGGGGATGGCGTGCTCACTGATTCAAAGGGAGTTTTCGTAGCTGGCGCGGTTCAAGGGCCCAAGTCCATTGAAGAGGCTATTTCCCACGCGATCAGAACAGCGGGAGAGGTTGCCTCATACGTTAACAAAACTGATAAAGGAGAGGGCTCGTGACAGTGCCTGCCCTAGAATCCGTTTTTCTGAACCGGAGCCCGAGACCGGAAACCCGAGACCTGCGCCGAGTGCTGGTTTTGGGAGGTGACGATACCGGTCGTGATCTCGCATCACGACTCGTCAGCGAGAACTTCGAAGTCGTTCTGCTGGGAGATGAGAGTAATGTCCAGTTTTCAGCCGAAAGCTCCCTCACGCCGGGTACTCATTTGGAAGAAGTTCACGGATTCGTTGGAGGCTTTGATGTCACACTGACTAGAAATGGCACCCAATCCGTCGAACGGGTCGGTTATGTGATTGCCGCTCCTCCAGCAGAGAACATTCCCAAATATTCAGACTACGGCCTATCGAGGTCTGAGACAGTAGTTTCCATGTCAGACCTTGAAGTTATGCTGGAAAACCAAGATTCTTTGATCAACCCCGGAGGGGAATGGTTTCACGCGGTTTTTCTTTGCGGGCTGGAAGGCGACTCAGATCCGAATACATTCGAGAGAATGTTTGACGCCATAGAGAAGCTGCGGGCATTATTCCAGGTCCAGCCGTACATTTTTACCAGGCACGTCAAGGTGGCTGCCGACGGGCTGGAAAAACGTTATAGGCAAAGTCGGGAGAAGGGGGCGCTGTTTTTCAAATTTGATGACAAAGGGCCAATTTTTGAACAAGGCTCCAGCGCGGTGAGTATTATGTTTACGGATCCGGTTCTTGGAGTGGAGATGGAACTGGTTCCGAATTTGCTTGTGGTTGACGAGGATCATAGACCGCCTTCTTCGTTAAAGCCTGTGCTCAAGGCGATTCCTTCTTGTGCAATTACCGCTCCTTTTTTGCAGCCGGAGTCTACCAGGTTCTCAGGTGTGAAGACCCCCAAAACAGGAATATTCGCGCTGGGAGCTGCTCGCGGAAAATTCGGTCCGGAGAGCGTTCAAGAGGATGTCCAGGCCGCTCTGGTTGAGTTGAAAACATCCGTCGATGAGAATCCCGCCGGGCTCCCCGGTCCGCCGGTTGTCGATCAGGCAAAATGCACACTCTGTTTGACTTGCGTTCGTTTGTGCCCGCATGGCGCGATCGGGTTCCGGAAAAGGGCGGAAGTTGACCCGGCAAGCTGCATGAGGTGCGGCATTTGCGCCGTGGAATGCCCTATGGAGGCCATCAAACTGGCGCCACCAGAAGGCGAGACCGAATTCGGGGACAAAATTGTCAGTGGCCTGAGCAGCGCGACTAGCACCAGCAAGATAGTAGCATTCTTATGTTCTCGTTCTGCCGCTCGTGCGATGGTCGCAGCGGGCCCTAGAATCGGCAAGGATCTGATACCCGTAACGGTTCCATGCGCTGGGACCATAGATCCATGTCACATTCTTGCGGCTTTCCAGCAACGAGCTGATGGAGTCCTTGTGGCAGGCTGCCACACCGGCAATTGCGCATCGATCTACGGGACTGTTCTTGCCGGCGAAAGGACCTCCCGTGCGGGCCTGATCCTGGAAGAGGCCGGAATCAATCCATCCCGCCTGATGTTCACGACATTGGCGAGCAATACTCCGGGCGACTTTGTACGGGCAGTGCAACAACTCGAGCAAAATACAAGAGTTGCCGCACAGTAACATTTGAAGGGTCAAGCAGCACTGCTCGGATCCATCCATAACAATTCACAAAAACAATATCGGATTGTTCTTGGGAGCAGGAACGCAGAATTATTGTCATTGCGAGGGCATAGCCCGAAGCATTCCCCAAAATATCGGCTTAGGAGGTTGCTTTCCCGCGGGACGCGGGATTTCACTCCTCGCAATGACATTATTCGCCTGTGATTAATACCGTGGGGAAATCCGACAGCAGTAGGATGCGGTAAACGAAGTGCACTGCATCTATCGAGTTAATTCAAGGTTCGGCATACGGTCAATACTCCGGTTTGCCGGATACAAACCTCGTCGCACATCATCCTGGAATACTTGAATGCGGCCACGCAGCTACGCGCCGAATCTGCACTTCTGAAACCGCTGGGATAGTGTTCGCAACGCGGGAGTCGCGGGTTCAAATCCCTTCATCCCCACCAAGGATTTCAAAAGAGAATCAGGATGCTGGATTGATCGCTGCCATCCTGATTTCTTCGTTCTGACCTCTTGATTCTTTTTGACAAAGACCACGAAATGATTATTCGAGATTTGATCTCTGCATGGTTCCGAAAAAGAGAGTCTGCGCCAACAGCCAAAGTCAAACGAATTGAGTATGGTGTCCCCGGAATCACGTAACTTTGGTCTTGATTTGCTTAGTCAAGGCGCGTAAATTTATGCATGTTAGGTTCACCTGCTAGCCCGCCTGCCAGCAGGTTTCATTTTATAAATCGCCCGCCGCTATCAAGATGTTGCTTCGTCGGTCTGTTTAAGCCGATCAAGAGTTCGCATCCATGCCGGCAGATCAGTTTCTTTCCATTTCAAGCTTTTCCCGTTCGGCGTCCAGGTCCCACGAGGAGCAAAACCGAATTCAATTGCAGCGTTGATTGTAGCTGGAGAAACCCGCAACAAATCAGCAATGTCACGCGGCTGTAGTAGAATATTTAGCGTTTGACCTTTCATCGTGGTACGCTCCATCAAGGTAGAGATCGAGTTGCCATTGTCGGCAACGGAGACAACCATTGACCTCTCGGAATTCTGGAAAGTCGCCATCAAGCATCATTTTGCGCAGTACGGCGAGGGACACTCCAATGTATTTAGCAGCCTGATTGACAGTGAACAGATCTACGTTTTCCGGATTCCAGTCATCGTGCGTGCTGATCATGGCTGTCCCCTTACAGGTGCCATGACTTCAGGAGCGAATTGCTTAGGCTCCTGTTTCATGGATCCTAACCAGGCCAAAACATCGGCCTCGGCCAAAGGGTAATTCCCCATGGGCGTCAGATGATGCAGCGGTCCATAACCTGCCTCGATCCATCTGCGCATCGTGATAAGGCCCACACCCACAATCTTGACCACTTCTTTAACGGTCAGCATTTTATTAACGTCTCCTGATACACTGCATATTATGGATATGCAGTTGAAAAGTTTTTTAAAATTCCCTAATTAGTGTCCATTTTCCCTTTGACGTACTCGAGATGTGGTCGAATATTGATGATCGTATCCACGCCCCATCCGTCGTCATTGTGCGCGAGGATTTTTGTTACCTCTGAAGATTCCGAACTTGGGAAAAAAGTTATGAAGCGCTTAACTGAATCACCTGTATAGGTCCTTATCCAGATTCTTGCGTTGTAATTGATGGATTCCGTTTCCAAATATTGTTGCACTGGGCGCTGTCGCAGGGAGATCTCCCTGGATAGAAGTACTTTTTCTTCTGGCTTGAGCATGTGATTGGCAAAGAGTATGGCCGTCTCGCCTTTCTTCTCGATTGCTGTTATACCCTGCCACCCAGTGGCCTTCATGGTCCCGCCTGGCTGAAAAAGCGTGAAACGTATACCAAGCCAAAATAGAATGCTCAGCAAGCTCAGGAAAGTGAGATCGGAAATTATCACGCGGCTTCCTGTGGAACTGCGCGCAGCAGCTTTCTTATAGGGGATAAAGATTTTCTCGCGCATCCACGATTGAACCGTTGAGATAGCTATGTGGTGATCCGCGTCGGAAAAACATTTTTTGACCGCTACAGAAAGTTTCCACTCTCGTGAATCAATGTGGTTCATTTATTGACCTTTTCTCATAACTGCATGGTGTCAATATGTAGTTTCTCATGGGCATCATCGGATGTCAATAGGAAGTTTTCCAACATACGGGCATCAGGAATTGACCTTATATCAGGATCTTGAGACAATCAGCGCTCTGATTCAGGGACACCATACTCAATTGATGCGGTCGGCCACGATAGAGGTATGTTGCCAATATCACAGTATGACCATGTCGAATGGCACTCTAGCTTTGTCCGTGAAGCGGTGGTCGAGGCTACAAATCCCTTCATCTCCACCAGGGATTTCAAAAGAGAATCAGGATGTTGTATTGATCTCTGCATGGTTCCGAAAAAGAGAGTCTGCGCCAACAGCCAAAGTCAAACGAATTGAGTATGGTGTCACCGGAATGCGATAGGAGGTCGTGATGGCCTCCGGTCAACCACCGAATCCGAGAAATGGAGTACGGATCGTCACTGTCTTGGGTTCTTGGCCTCAACTTCTTTGAACACCTCGCGACAAGCTGTCAAGCCGTTCAACGCTGCAGGGAACCCCGCATAGACAGCCATATGAGTCATCAATTCCACGATCTCCTGCCGGGAACACCCCACGTTCATCGCCGCATGAATGTGCACTTTCATCTGCGGCACCATGGTTCCCTTGGCTACACACACGGCGATCATTGAAACCTCCTTGTGTTTTGGGCTGAGAACCTCGCGTGAGATGATGTCCCCGTAGGAGAAATCGATGATGAAATCGGCCATATCAGGCGCAATGTCGGCAAGGCTCTTGATGACACGCTCGCCTGCATCTCTGCTGGTAAGACCCACTGCCCTCAAACCGCGCTCCCGCCGCTGGACGTTTCCTGGGCCTTGGGTGAGGGACTGCTTCACTGATACCCCGCGGTCCTGGAACACTTCTCGAGCAGCGCTGATACCATTCAGACCGCTGGGGAATCCTGCAAACACGGTGGTCACATACATACACTCGACGATTTCGTTCGGAGTAAGGCCCGCGTTCAGCGCTGCCCCGATGTGAAATTTCAGCTGAGGCCGTGCGTTACCCAAAGCGGCCAATGCAGAAATGGTGGCCACCTGTCTGGGTTTGGGGTCCAGGTCCGCACGAGTGTACACGTCTCCGTAAGCGAATTCGATAATAAACCGTGCCATATCGGGAGCGATATCTCTCAGGCTCTCAATGACGGCATGGGCACCCTGGGCATCAAGAGCTTGAAGCGCCTTCAGACCTCGCTCATAACGTTCGCTTGGTTTACCTGATGTCATATCTTCTCCTGCTTGCGAAACCGAAATCAGAGTCAAGAGGAACAAAACGCATGCAAATGATAACGTGCCGATGAACCTGATGGAAAAAGCGGCAGAATACATGCTGGTGATACAGCTGGAAAAAGGCATTGTTTTCATGGGCTTCCTCCGCATCGCGGTGTGAGATACGCCACTGAAATGTGGATCCGTACCAAGGCTAGCTTGCTCGATTTGATATGTCCAATAGGTCTTGCATGATGAACCGATATGATTTAGATATCGATTCATGGAAATGAGACATCTCCGATACTTCGTGGCGGTTGCCGAGAACTTGCACTTCGGACGTGCGGCCGAACAACTCCACATGTGTCAGCCACCTTTGAGCCAGCAGATTAAGAGCCTGGAAGAAGAACTCGGCCTACTGCTCTTTTGCCGGAAGAATAAAAGGGTCACGCTCACTGACGCTGGAAGAGCGTTTCTTGAGGATGCCCGCGAAATATTGCAGCGTACCGAATCCGCGAGCGAACGAGCACGAGATATAGCGAACGGGATGCTGGGGCTGATTTCACTAGCTTTCGTTCTCCCTGCGATGGACACGTTCTTCCCGAAAGCCATTCGAGAGTTTCGGCCAGAGAACCCGCGTGTCGAGATCCGTTTGCTCGAGATGGGCACCCTGGCACAACTGGATGCCCTTGCAGCAGGAAGCATTGATTTGGGTGTAATGAGACTGTTTCAGCAAGATACAAGAGGTCTGGTTGTTGAGAAGATCGTCGAGGAGCCGTACGTGTTGGCTATCCCGAGCCAACATCCCCTGGCTTTGTCGCGGACGGTGCCCCTAGCCGCTCTCGATTCCGAACCGCTCATTTTCTTTCCTCGGCGCAACAACCCTCCCCTACACGACAGGATTATGGCGTGCTGCCATGCGGTGGGATGCAGACCGAGGATTTCGCAGGAAGCCATTCTAAAGGTCACAGCCATAGCATTGGCTGAAGCGGGCGTGGGTATTGCGCTCGTGCCGGCGTCGGCAAAAAAACAGCGCAGAACAGGTGTGGTGTTCCGAAAGATATCCGGTGAGCTGCCTATGGTGGAGCTGTCACTGGTCTGGCGAGCAGAAATGGATTTACCGGCCGTACAGCACCTAGTTCAGACCGTTCGCAAAGTCCGCGACAGGAGACCATGAAATCTCCTGGTCTTGTGAGCCTCGCAGGTGTTCTTCAGCAACAGTGGAAACACTCTGACCGGCTTCTTCCAGTGGAATTCGCCAACGTGGATCGGCGTTTTCGTCAAGTTTGAAGTGCATGATCGGTGGACACATCGATGGAGGCGACACGCTCACGAGCGGTCTCAGCAGCGTAGGTCAAGCAGGCCAAAATGTCATCCCGTGTCAAGCTCGGATATGCGGCCAAAATATCCTCGATGCTGTCCCTATTTGCCAAATAATTTAGGACGAGCCACACCATGATTCGCGTTCCTTTTATGCAGGGCTGGCCATGACAAACATTCGGATCTACGCTTATCCGTTCCAGAAGGGAAGGCATCTTTCACCTCCAGCATCCGGGCATGAGCTGGAAAAACTGATGCGTCCAGGACGCAGTCACTCTCTAAATACGCACTAAAAGGGATTTTGTCAAACACAGCCAAGTGTGTGTTGTAGCAGAAACGTCGAGGTTGCAAGCACGGTCAACGCAGAGTATCATAACCACAGGAGTAGTTCTTATGTCTGTTCGAACCTTAACTGCCATCCTGCACAAAGAGCAGGACTTGTTCGTTGCAGAGTGCCCGGAGGTGGGAACGGTCAGTCAAGGGTATACCTTGGAAGAGGCTATTGTCAATTTGAGGGAAGCCACCGAACTGTATTTGGAGGAGTTCCCGATTCCTGAATCTGAAAGGTCATTTCTCACCACCTTTGAAGTGACATATGGTTGAACTGAGGCGAGTCTCAGGGAATGACACGATTCGTGCTCTGGAGCGAATGGGTTTCGTGAAAATCAGGCAGCGAGGGAGTCACGTCGTTCTGAAGAAAATGTCGGAAGATAAAGTCGGCTGCGTGGTCCCGCTACATCGTGAACTCGCAATCGGAACACTTCGCGGAATTCTAAAGCAGGCTGGAGTTACGCTCCTGGATTTTCTCGACAATTTGTAACCCCCGCTGCGTCTTTTAGGGGCGCCACATCCTACGGCAGCGGGTTGGCACTTGGAGGGGCGGGTTCACTCGCAACTTGGCCCTGCGGCGATGGGCCGAGTTCCGCAAGCCGGTCAGTCATAGTCTGGACGGCTGCTACGAATTTTTGGGCCATAGATGCCGACATATTGAACATCTCAAGGCGGCGTGGGTCTATGCCGGTGTCCTCGAGGAGCTGTTTGGTATATTCTACCACCTGCCTGGCTCGTAGGTTCCCTTCAACAAAGTGGCATTCGCCTTCCATACACCCAGCGACGAATACAGCATCGGCGCCGTAGCGGAATGCTTCCAATAGGAGAATCGGCTCCACCTTTCCGGTACAGAGCAGCTTCACGATCCTGACATTGTGTGGATACTGTATCCGCATGGAACCGGCCAAATCTGCGGCATTATACGCGCAATAAGTGCACGTGAACGCTATGATTTTCATATCTTGAGTGTCCATCGACATTCTTCCTGACTACATTACCTGCACTTTGGCGAGCACCTGTTCGTCCGTGTGATGCTGGAGTCTAATCGCCTTGCGAGGGCAGACGCTCGCGCATATTCCGCAACCCTGGCAAGACGCTGTCTCGATGTACGCCCTATTGGTCGCAGGATCTATCACCGGGACATTGTACGGGCAGGCTCGCACACAGGTTAGGCATGATGCACAAAGCTCCGGATCCACCACCGACACCTCTCCGGAAACCTGCAGGAAGTCTTTACTCAGGACACCGGCGGCTCGAGCGGCAGCGCCCCTGGCCTGAGCCAAGGTTTCGTTAATGTGCTTCGGTCCGTGTGCAAGGCCGCACAAATAAATGCCTTCGCTCGCGAAGTCCAGGGGCCGCATCTTCATATGGGCTTCCATGAAAAAGCCCACATCATTACGCGGAATTTTCATCAGCGCGCCGAGTGTTTCCGTCTCCGGATGCGGTCTTATGGCCGCGCTCAGCACAACTCGATCGGCTGAAAGTTGTACCTCTCCCCTCAGGATTTCATCGTATACCGTTACTTTCAGGCCTGCGCCGTTTTTCTCGACAACAGGTTTTCGGTCTCTGTCGTAACGAAGAAAGATGACGCCCGCTTCCCTGGCCTTGCGGTAAAAGAGTTCTTTGAAGCCATAGGTTCTGATATCGCGATACAGAATATAGACGTTGATGGACGGATCTCTCTGCTTGAGCGCAAGAGCGTTCTTGATCGCCTCGCCGCAGCAAACTCTGCTGCAATACAGATTATCAGGTTCCCTCGAACCCACACACTGTATCATAACTAGATTTTTGACATCCTTCATCCGATTGGGCTCGTCCTGGAGGTATCTATCCAACTCCGTTTGCGTCAATACCGAATCCGATTGCCCTCGCAAGTACTCTGTAGGCTCGTATTCGCGTCCTCCGGTTGCTACGACGATCGCGCCGCTCTCGATATCGGACTCGATGCCCGTCTCACGATTTCGGATCTTCACGGCAAAGCGCCCCACATGCCCTGAATGATGTGTGAGTTCCGAATTCAACAGGACCCGGAGCTTCGAATGAGACTGGACTTTGCTTTGGAGCTCAGCCACAAACGTGCTCACATCTAGGCCGTTCATGGTCCGGCGAAGATTCAGGGCAGCGCCGCCCAGATATCCTTCCCGCTCCACCAGCACAGCCTCAAACCCTTGATCCGCTAAAGACAGAGCTGCGGTCATGCCGGCAATTCCGCCGCCGATGACCAGTCCGGATGGAATGACCGGAAAGGTGTGCTCCTGGACCGGTTCAAGGCGTGCTGCACGTGATACCGCCATTCGTATCAGATCTTTAGCTTTTAGCGTAGCCGGTTCAGGTTCCTGCTGGTGAACCCAGGAGCATTGGTCGCGGATATTGGCCATCTCAAAAAGATATTTATTGATTCCGGCCTCACGGCAAACATCTCTAAACAAAGGCTCATGAGTCCTCGGCGTGCAAGACGCGACCACCAATCTGTTAATGCCCTTTTCCCGGATCTTGTCTGCAATTGCGACAGTGGTGTCGGTGGAACATGTGAAAAGATTGGACTCGGCATGAACCACGTTCGGCAGTGTTCGTGCATACTCCGCGACTTCCGGCACGTTGACAATCCGCGCGATATTGGAGCCGCAATGGCAGACGAATACCCCGACTCTGGGCTCTTCACCCCGGATGTCACGTTCCTCGGCGAATATTTTCTCTTTGACTAGGGTCCTACGGACCTCGCTCAAGAGTTCGCCCGATAATGCAGCCGCTGATGCGGCGCCCATTACAGACTCGGGTATATCCATAGGGGCTTCGAACGCGCCAGCCACAAAAATCCCGTGCCTACTCGTCTGATTGGGCGTGAAATCTCCTGTTTCAGCGAAGCCGAACCGGTTCAGATCGATACCGCACCGCTCACCAAGCTTTTGAGCGGAAGCCGACGGCTCAAGACCCACGGAAAGAACTACCATGTCAAAGATCTCGGTTGTCATACCGCCGTCTTCGCCGTGGAATGTGAGCGCAAGGTTCTTGGTCTGCTGCTGCTCCTTAATTGTTGAGACGATACCTTTTATATATCGCAACCCAACATTGGAGGCCGCGTTCTCGTAATAGAATTCGAATCCTTTGCCGAATGCACGAATGTCATTATAAAAAATGGTCGGCTTAATGCGTGCGTCATGCTCTTTGGCTATGATGGCTTCCTTGGTTGCGTACATGCAACAGACACTGGAACAGTAGTCGCGATTACATGTCACATCCCGAGAGCCCACGCACTGTATCCATGCGATCTTCTCCGGATGCTCGTCATCCGACGGTCTGAGCACTTCACCAGAGGTAGGACCGGAAGCGGAGAGGAGCCGTTCGAATTCCATGGAAGTCAGCACGTTGGGCATCCGACCATAGCCGTATTCCCCCTTGATCTGAGCCTGGAATGTGTCGAAGCCCGGTATTAATATTACCGAACCGACATCCAAAATCACTTCTTCGGGTAATTCGTCATGACGAGGCGCTTTGGGTTGGCAAACACGAACACATTCGAGGCACTCGGAGCATACGCCGCAACTGAGACATCGTTCGGTTTCAGCCTTAACTGCTTCTTCATGAAGCCCCAGAACACTCTCGCCGAAATTTGTCATGCGCTGCGCTGGCGATACCTCTTCTTTGCGTTTGCGGGGAGCAGGTGAAACTCCCTCAATATTAGGATCAGCTATAGGGCGGTCTATCTCTCGGCCGGCTTTGAGATCCTCGCCTTCCAGATGCCGCCTGATGGACTCCGCAGCTTCTTTGCCCCCGGCTATTGCCTGAATCACGGTTTTGGGGCCGGTTGCAATATCACCGGCCGCGAAAATTCCTTGCACAGATGTTGAATAAGTAATCGGATCAACTACAATGTAATTGCCTCGCAGTTTTTCCATGTCTCCGAGGAATTCCGGAAGCCCCGCATCCACTCTTTGGCCGATTGCAAGGATGACGGTGTCCGCTTCCATTCCCATGGCGCACTGATCGTCAAAGCTGGGGTTGAATCTCCCTGGCGGATCAAAAACGCATGTGCATTTGTTGAAACAGACGCCTCTGACCGCAACCCCATTTTCTTGCTTCACGAATTCGAATGGACCCCAGCAGTTGTGGATGATGACCCCTTCCGCTTCGGCTTCGTGGACTTCTTCCACATGCGCGGGCATCTCGTCACGATCTTCGAGACAAACCATGTGGACTTCTTCACCGCCGAGCCGAACCGCGGTGCGCGCCACGTCCACGGCAACATTGCCGCCGCCTATAACTAGAACTTTGGCGCCGAGCCGGACTTTTTCCCCCTGAGCCGCGGCTTTCAGAAAATCGACGCCCTGGAGAACTCCGGGGGTATCTTCCGCCTCGATTCCGAGTTTTGCCCCCGCGGTCAGACCTGCTGCTATGAAGACCGCCTCATAGCCTTGATCTCGAAGATTATCCAGTGTGACGTCCTTGCCCAAAGCAGTCGAGCAACGAATTTCCACGCCACAGCGTTTGATATATTCGATGTCCCTGTCCAAGACCGCTTTGGGGAGGCGATATTCAGGAATGCCGTAACGTAAAACTCCGCCGGGCTTCTCATCCTTTTCAAAGACCGTAACCGAGTATCCCTGAAGAGCCAGCTGATAAGCGCAACTTAATCCTCCCGGTCCGGCCCCGATGACTGCTATTTTTCGATTCTTAGCTGCTGAGATTTCCGGAGTATCCTCGTCTATCGCCTGCTCAGACAAGAACCATTTCACATCATTGATAGCAATTGCTTCGTCTACACGGGCTCGGGTGCATTTCTCTTCACAGAATCGCACGCAAACTCTCCCGCACACTGAGGGGAGGGCACAATCTTTACGAATAAGATTAAGGGCTTCCTTATATTTCCCTTTGCGAGCCAGGGCCAAGTACCCTTGAACGTGTATATGAGCCGGACAAGCAGCCTTGCACGGGCTCACTCCGGCCTTTTGGATTACTGCTTTATTCGGTATTGCTTGGGGATAGAGTTTGTGGATTGCCTTTCTCGGCCGGAGGCTCGCATCAAATTCGTTTGGGACTTCCACAGGGCAGACTTCGAAGCAGTCTCCACAGGCATTGCATTTCTGCATATCCACATATCGGGGATGTTTGAGTATCCGAGCCTGGAAGTGACCCGCTTCACCACCCACACCGAGTATTTCGGAATTGGTCAGGATCTCAATATTCGGGTGTTTGTCGACTTCCACCAGCCTTGGTGAAATCGTGCACATGGAGCAGTCGTTGGTGGGGAAGGTCTTATCGAGTTGGGCCATTCGCCCGCCGATCGCACTCTTTTCTTCCACCAGGTAGACTTTATATCCTGCATTTCCCAGATCGATCGCGGCCTGCATTCCCCCTATGCCTGCTCCCGCGACCAGCACCGCTCCGATTTTGTTCTTATTTTCGATTTTCTCGTTCATTGAAACGATATAACCCTCGATCAGGTTTAGACAAAACAGTTAGGAGTTCTTGAAGGGGATCAGGCAGAAACTTCTTGCAGGAAGTTCCTCCCTGAAAACTCCTTCAACTCTTAAGCGGCTAGGCCTTTGCTTCGGAGCAGAGGAGCGGGATCGACAAGGTGTTTTCGCCACCAGGAGCCTGTTTCCGGTAGGCCCATAGCCACAGCCAAAAGTTCGGTGATATAGACTACTGGTATTTGAAAGCTAGTATTCCTCTCACTCTCGATCTCTTTTTCACGTGTGTCGAGATTCGCCTGACACATGGGACAATCTGTAACTATAATCTCACCACCAGCCTCCTGCGCGGCTTCAAACAAATTACCGGAAAGCTTCCGGACGACTTCCTGTCGGGTCATGGCCAAGTTCCCGCCACAACAATCGGTCTTGTAACTCCAATTGACAGGGTCAGCACCGATAATCTTGAGGATTGCATCCATTTCCCTCGGGTCTTCCGGATGCGGGTGCTTCATTGCGCGGGGCGGCCGAACCGTTAGGCAACCATAATACGCGACGGCCTTGAGGCCGACCAGTGGTTCCTTGATGCTAGCCTTAATCCTTCGCAGAATCTCTTCCCTGAGCAGCATGTCATTTATGTGAAGAACTTCCACACCCGTTATAGCTGAACTGTTTGGGTGATCTTCGGGATGTTCTTTAAGATGTGCCTGGCATATCTTAAGCCGGTGGAAACAGGCCGCGCAGGGAGTTAGAAGCGGTCTGTCATAATCAGATGCTATGAGCAGATTTCTCGCAGGTAATTCAATGGAAGCTTCGGGGTTCAGTACGTGAGCGCTGCTGGCTCCGCAACAATTCCAGTCCTCGATTTCCACCAGATTTATGCCAAGGCCCTGGAAAACTGCCATAATAGCAGCATCATAATCATGGGCTGTCCCATGCAGCGTGCAACCTGGAAAATAGTTCACATCCATGTGAAGACTCTTTTTGGGGAACGGCTCTCTGGGGAACCCTTTTTTTTTGTGTAAAAAAGGGTTCCCCAGAC